>NZ_CP113918.1:2183804-2495776 GCF_029395495.1 Bifidobacterium sp. ESL0769
GGCTCGTCCAACGAGGCAGTTATCGCATCGGACTGATTGCCCAGCTCGTTGCCCGAAAGCTCGGCAAGCGTGTTGATGTTGTAGACGAAGTCCAGCGTTCCGGCTCGGTCCATCGAGGTGATGGTCAAGCGCCCCGGCGGCATGAACGTCGGAACGTCGACATGCCATTTCGCATCCTTGTCGGTGGTGGTGCTGGTTTCGTCGCCGTCCGGCCAAGTCACAGTGACGTGGTTGCCCTCCATCCCCGTGAGCTTGCTGACCGGTGTCGGGTCGATGCCGGTGTGGGCGGTATCGGTCACTGTGCCGGAAATCCCGTCCGCACGGCTCACCGAGGTGACCTGAACGGCCGTCGGATAAGTGTCGATCAACTGGTTGCGCACCTGCCCGAAGGTCAGCACGTGCGTGTCCGAATTATCAAGCACTGCAACGATGGTGAACAGAATCTTTCCAGCATCCTTACCTTGCGTGAAGGTCGATACCGGTCCTTGCCAAGTCCAATCGGTGAGCCAATGCCCGCTGCCCTTATCCTGATGTTGCTTTTGACCGGCAGCGTCGAGCGGGCCGAAATCCTTCAGCAAATACGTTTCGGCAGGCGGCCGAGGGTTGCTCGGGTCGTCGTAAGGCTGGCCGGTTACTGTATCGTGATGAATCGGCTGGGATTGCGCCACCGCGTAAAGCTTGAGGCCGTCGTTCGAATTCATCGTTTCTGCGGAACCTTTGATACTCACTTTCGCGCCGGCGGGCATCTCGCTTTCCCCGGACGCGTTGCGCACCGTGTGCGGCACCGTAATCTGCTTGATTTCGGGGTTCTTGTTCATCTCAAGCTGGAAATTGCCCTGCACGACGTTCGAGAAAAGCGAGGAAATCTGGAACTCGCTGCTCTCGGTTTGCCAAGCATGGTAGCGGATGGAATGCTGCAGGTTCGTGTCAATCCTGCGCGGGTCGGTGATGGACCACGTGCCGTCGGCGCCAACCTTGACGGAACCGATTCTGACGCCACGTGTCACCGGGTCGTTCGGCTTGTCGAGATTGATGATATGCGACTGGTCCTCGGCAAAGAGCGTCACCGTATCGCCCGGAATCCCGGTGCCGGTGACGGTGCGCGAAGAGGTCGGCACATAACCGTCGAACTGATTAATCATCGGCGCGGCTGGCCTCGGGATGCTGTAGTCGGCGAACGCGGTGTCGATGGTCCAGCCGGTGGCCAGCAACTTGTTGGTCTCTTCCTGCGACATGCCCTCCCTGACGGTCAGCGGTTGGGCAGGGTCGGCATTGTTATAAAGCGGGTTGTAGGCATCGTGGACGCTCAGCGTCTGTCCGCCGGTCGGCGTGTTCTGCACCACGCAGCCTTGGTAGGCCGCGGCACTCAACTGGTCTTTGACGCCGGGATTGGTGGTGATCGGCCAGGTCACGAGCTTGAAATAACCGTCAAGTTTGTCGGCCTTTTTGATGGCACCGAAATCGATGTCGCCCTTGGCGTCCTGTAGGATCTTGGGATTCGTTCCCGCGCCCGGCACCATCAGATGATTGGGATTGGAGTTGTGCCAGGCGTTATTCGGGCTGTTCAGGGCCGCATAGCTGTCGTTGCCGCCATAATCGGTGTATTGCTGCTGTCCGTCGACGCGTACCGCGGTGGGGGTCAGCGATTGCACCGGCACCCAATCCTTGCCGCCCTTGAGGCCGAACCACTGATAATAAAACGAGGTGTTCACCGAGCAGGGATACTGCGAGTTCCAACGGCTGGCGATGTTGTACCAGAAGACGAAGAACGAGTTGGCCGGGGCCACACCCGCGCCAGTGCCCTGACTCGGGAAGCCGTAGTCGGTCACCAGGCCCCAGTTGGCCTGACCGCTGCTCCACAGGTTGGGGTGCGCATCAAAGCCGATATGAGAAGTTGGCCCGTTGCACTGCTGCACCTTTTGCTCTGCCGTGCCCGACCCCCAATTGCACTGGTTGGCGTACATATACGCGGGCACACCTTCGCTGATATTGGTGACATAGCGCGAATCAAGCGACGAATAGTAATACGTTCTGTAGTTATTGACCGGCGTCTTGCCGTTCATCTGTCTGCCCGGCGCGGCCACCGCGTAGACGTACTGGTCGTATTCGGTACCGCCGACGTTGGTCGGATCCAGCGTCTTGCCGGTGTAGGAGAGGTCGCCCTCAATCGAAATGGTGAGGTAATCGTAGTCGCCGGAGACCAGGACGTTGTGGATAGTGTAGAACTCACCCTGATTGCTCGCCCAGTTGACGGCGGCCTGCTGCGCATCCGCGTTGGTGTCGCGGTCGCTGTCGCCGCCGTAGGTGTTGAGGTACGGGAAACTGGTCAGCTGCGTGTTGGGGTTGGTGCCGGGCGCTCCGTATTGCGAGACCAGCATCTGCATGCCGCAGTCGATTTGAGGGTTCTCTCCACTGGCATACTTCTGCCTGCTCTTGCCGTTGCCGCCGTAATCGGAGGCATCCTTCATCGCCACGCAATTGGGGTTCACCATCCCGTGCGGCATACGCAGCACGAAGTCGATGCGCAGCTCGTCGTCGACGCCGTCACCTTGCATCTTGTTGTTATTGGCGAGGAACTTGTAGAGTTTGGGCTTGCAATCGACCCGCTTGTCTGCGGGAATCGTGCTGGTGGCGTCTTGCACGCACAGCTGCGGATAATCGTCGATCGTCACGTCGTTTCCGGCGTCGGGAGCCTCGTTATTGCCCGAGAAAAGATTGGCCACCCCGTCCTGCGTTGCGGCGACGTTTTGGGTGGCCGTTGTATCTCGCGTCATAGCTTCCTGAGCTGTAGTCGCATCCTGCGCCGCGACGTTTTGCGCAAAAGTATTGATATTACCGGAAACAGCGGTGGCGACATTCGGGCTCAGCGCACCTCCCAACAGCAACGACACTGCAATGGCCACTGCCGCAAGCAAACGGCCACGGCGCGAGATTGCGGCTGGCTTTTCAGAGATTTGTTTATTTATAAAATCGTTCGACTTCATCGCAATCACCTCCCCAACATCGGATGACATCGAAATTTAAAGTTTTATATTTATTCGCATATGCGTATAAATGTCATTCTTTTCAAGTTCAATCCATCAAATTGTCGTTCCAGGCAACACGCGCGTTTACCGATAAGCACCACGCAAGGAAATAAACGGATACTAGTGTGCGAGTTTCATAAGACATGCAAATTCAATATAAATTAGACATATTTAAACACATATATGATATTTGTCTCATTTTAGAACCGAGCCTCACAGCACAGTTATTCACACACATTCTCTTATTTTGCAACATTAGTCAAATATCCTACGATGAATATTTATGCTGAATATATCTACCAACTGAACATAAAATGTTATATTTTGTGTTATTTGAAATGTGATATTGCTAATAAAACATCAAACGTTTTATTCCTGCCAGCAAATTTTGTTTTCTGCCAGCGACGCAAAAAGGCACCGATCAATTGACCAGTGCCTTTGTAATTTTTAATTTTCGAACGACTGAACTAATAACTTTTCATCATTTGGCTTTGAGCCTGTCTTTTATATGGCGTCGACGTCCGTTTCGCCGGTACGCACGCGGGTGACCGAATCGAGCGGGAGGACCCACACCTTGCCGTCGCCGATGTTGCCGCTGCGCGCGGTTTTTACGATGATGTCAACTAACGGATCGGCGTCGGCGTCGCGCACCGCCACCTCGACGCGAATCTTGGGGATGAGGTTGACCGAGTAACTAGCGCCGCGATAGACCTCAGTGTAGCCGTGCTGCTCGCCGCAACCGTTGACTTCACTGACCGTCATACCCTCGACGCCGGCGGCCGCAAGGGCTTCTTTAACCTCGTCGAATTTCTGTGGCTGAATAATCGCTGTTATCAGTTTCATTACTTCATCTCCTTCAGGAGAGCGGTAGCCTTACCTGCAAAATCGTACGCGCTCTCGCCTTGGTCGGCAAGGTCGACGCCATTCAATTCCTGGTCCTCGTTCACCCTCCAGCCGATGGTCTTCTGCAGGATGAAGGCGATGACGAACGTGACCACGGCGGAGTAGATGACCGCGGCGAGCGCCACGATTACCTGCACCGCGAGTTGGCGCCAGCTGCCGCCGGTGAAGAGGCCGGTGCCTTGGCCGAAGAAGCCGATGAGGATGGTGCCGGTCAGGCCGCCCACGCCGTGCACGCCGACCACGTCGAGGGAATCGTCATAGCCAAAGCGGAACTTCAAACCGCAGGCCAGGCAGGTCAGTACGCCGACGATCGCGCCGATGACGATGGCCCAGAGCGGGGAGACCACATCGGCGGCAGGGGTGATGCCGACCAAGCCGGCCACCATACCCGAGGCCGCGCCGACCGCCGTGTAATGGCCCGTGCGAATCTTTTCGGTGAAGCCCCAGGTCAGCATTGCCGCGGCGGCGGAAAGCGAGGTACTCACCCACGCGTAGCCAGCGGTGCCGTTGGCTGCGAAGGCGGAACCGGCGTTGAAGCCGAACCAGCCGAACCAGAGCAGGAACGCGCCGAGCATGACGAAGGGGACGTTGTGCGGACGGATCGGCGCCTTGCCGAAGTCCTTGCGCTTGCCGATCAGGAGAACGATAACCAGCGCCGCGACTGCCGCGTTGATATGGACGACGGTGCCGCCGGCGAAATCGTGAACTGGCGCACCGATGAACTTGGAAATCGGACCATCCGGCGAAAGCAGTCCGCCGTTCCAGACCATGTGGGCCATGGGTGCGTAGTCGATCGTGACCCAAATGGCCACGAAAATCATCCACGTACTGTATTTGATACGTTCCGCGAGTGCGCCGGAAATCAGGGCGACGGTAATCATCGCGAAAGCAAGCTGGAAGGCAACATCGATGCTCACCGGGTATTTGTTGCCGTTCGGCGTGAGGCCAGTGGCGGTGAAGATGCCATCCTTGCCGGCTTTCATCGTGTCGCCAAGCAGGAATCCGGAGGCTGGGTCACCGAAGATGCCGCCGATATCCTTGCCACCCCAGGAAATCGACCAGCCCCAGAGGGCCCAGACTATCGTGCTCACCGCGAGCGCGCCCGCGGAAAGCATGAGCATGTTCAGCACCGCCTTGCGGCGCACCATGCCTCCGTAGAAGAACGCCACCGCGGGCGTCATCAGAAAGACGAGCGACGTCGCGACCAACATCCATGCGGCATTTCCAGTATCCATTTCGCGTTTCCTCTCCTCCGGTCTGTCTGCGCGCCGGGGCTCGACGCGTTCGGAACCGTATGGGGCTATGAAACACGGAAGACGTAAGGAGAAGTTTGACGCGAGATTACGGCGATGTAAAACTCAGAAGACTATCGAAACATGATGGTTACGTTCATCCAGAAATGATGCGGAAGAGATAATCCCGGCCGCAATCATTTCGGCAGCATTCTAAGCGCAAAAATCGGGCCAGAATGCGCTCAAATTCTTAGAATACCTATCGAATGTTTGAATTTCACGCTGACTAAGTGACAAGCAGTGGACCAATATGCAAGCGGCCGCGCACCAACCTATTCTGGATGATATGCGGCCGCCGTACGTTAACGCTGGACTCGCGACTCAGGCGAGAATGCCGTCGACGAAACCTTCTGGGTCGAAGGGGGCGAGGTCGTCGGGACCTTCGCCGAGACCGACGAGCTTCACCGGAACACCAAGCTCCTGCTGTACGGAGATGACGATGCCGCCCTTGGCCGAACCATCGAGCTTCGAGAGCACGACGCCGGTGATACCGATGGCTTCCGCGAAGACCTTGGCTTGGGCCATACCGTTCTGTCCGGTGACCGCGTCGAGCACAAGCAGCACCTCGTCGACCGGCAGGTTCTTTTCGGTGACACGGCGAATCTTGCCGAGCTCATCCATCAAGTTCGCCTTGTTCTGCAGGCGACCGGCGGTGTCGATAATCAGAACATCGACGTTCTGCTCCTTGGCTTGCTTAGAAGCGTCGAACGCCACTGACGCCGGATCCCCGCCTTCCTTCTCGCTGCGGACGACCGGTACACCGACCTTCTGCCCCCAGGTCTCGAGCTGGTCGGCAGCAGCCGCGCGGAAGGTATCGGCGGCGGCGAGCATCACGCTCTTGCCTTCCGAGACGAAGAGGCGCGCGAGCTTTCCTGCGGTCGTGGTCTTGCCGGTGCCGTTGACACCGACCATGATGATGACACTCGGCTTCTTGGCATCGGGCTTGTTCGCGTTGAGTGCGCGGTCGGGTTGGGAATTGACCAAGTCAATGAGCTTGGAACGCAACGCCTCGCGCACAACCTTCGGATCGGAGGTACCGGTGATGCGGGCGTCGTTGCGCAGCTCGTCCACCAGCTTCTCGCTGGCCTCGCTGCCGACATCTGCCAACAGCAGCGTATCCTCGACGTCTTCCCAATCGGACTCGGAAAGTTGGTCCTTGGCGAGGATATTGAACAGCACTCGGCCGAACGGATTCGACGATTTGCTGAGCTTCTCCTTAAGCCGAACGCCACGCGATGCCTTGGGTTCCGGGGTTTCAACATCTGACTTTGAAGGAGCCTCTTCCTTCAAAGCACTTGTAGCAGAAGAATCAGGCTTAATCTCGCCCTTCTTCGCTTTGGGACTTTCTTTGGTTTTGTTTTTGGCACCAGTCTTGTTTTTGGCGCTTGACTTTTCCTGAGAGGAAGATTTGCTCGCAGCACCCTTCTTATCATTGGGTTTCTGAGCACTCTTTGCCTGAGAACTCCCCTTGGCACCACTCTTCCCCTGCGGGCTTTCCTTGCCACCGCTCGTTTCGTCGGCTTCAGTACCTTTCACGTCTTCGGAAACGTTGGCATTCTGCGCATCGGCGGCATTTTTCTTGTGCGAATGCGACACCAACACGGCCAGAGCAATAAGCACGACGGCGACGACAACAAGCGCCGCGACGATCAGCATCGGATTGATAATAAGACTCATGCTTCAAGATTATTGGCGAGGCCCGACGCAAGCGCATACCCAAACAGGGGTATTTAAAATCAAACTCCCTGAGTGAAGCCAATCTCATTTAAATACTTACGTTTGGGTGTGCATCACCTACAATATAACTATGTCGAATGCTTCCAGAATGACTTCGTACCAGCGCCGAGAACAGCTCATCACCGTCGGGCGCGGGCTTTTCGCCGCCAAGGGCTACGAAGCGGTGAGCGTGGAGGAGATCGCCGCCGCCGCGAAGGTCTCGAAGCCCATTGTTTACGAGCATTTTGGAGGCAAGGAAGGGCTTTACGCCGTCATCGTCGACCGCGAAATGCAAAAACTGACCAGCACATTAATCGACGCACTTTCTGCCGGCGACATCCATCCGCGCCAAATCGTGGAACGTACGGCACTCGCGCTGCTTACGTATATAGAGGAGAACTCCGAGGGCTTCAATGTGCTCGTGCGCGACTCCCCCACCACCGATCCGGCCGGCTCGTTCAGCTCGTTGCTCGGGGACGTGAGCCTGCGCGTCGAGGAAATCCTTACGAGGGCGTTCAAACAGCACAAGCTGCCGGCGAAAGGCGTGCCGTATTATGCGCAAATGCTCGTGGGCATGACCGTTTTCACCGGGCAGTATTGGGCCGCGAACCAAAAGAAAATCAGCAAGGAACAGCTTGCCGCACACATCGTCAACCTCGCCTGGCACGGACTTTCGCGCCTTGAAGCCAAGCCGAAGCTGCAGTTCGAGAATGATCTGAACGGCAAGGGCGATAATAAAGATGGCGCCGAAAACACTGACACCGAAGATTCTGTTGTCGAAGGCATCGACGCCAAAGACGTTGATGCCAAAGACGCCAGCAATGGCAATGATTCCCACGATGCCAAATCCGCATAATCCCAAAAGCCGCCAACAAATTAGATAGTAATAAATAATCAAACCAATAACACTTTTGACGCAACTTACGGAGAAAGTGACGCAATTCATGCGCCCAGTCCCTTCATTCTCGGGATTGCATGGTAAATTGGGCTTGTTCGCCGCACCAACGCAGCGAATATCCACTAACGAGGAACCATGCCGCAAACTAGCTCGAAAACGCTTACTTTCGTTGTGCCCGCGTTCAATATGGACACCTACCTTGAGCGTTGCGTCTCGTCGCTGACCGCAAATCCCGACAGCGACGACATCGAAGTGCTCATCGTCGACGACGGCTCTTCGGACGGCACCCCGGAGCTCGCGGACAGGCTTGCGGCTTCGAAACCCGGCATCATTCATGTCATCCACCAGAAAAACAAAGGGCACGGCGGGGCGGTCAACACCGGCATCGCCAACGCTGAAGGCATGTACTTAAAGGTCGTCGACGCCGATGATTGGGTAGGTGCGGAATCCCTTAAGCAGCTCATGGACGTAATGCGTCGACAGCGCGGGGCCAGCGAGCCGATTGACATGTTCGTCACCGATTACGTTTACGACAAGGTCGGCAAGAAACGCAAGCACGTCGTCAAATTCGACAATGTGATGGAGGCGGACCGGCGGCTTAGCTGGGACGATCTCAAGCATTTCGGCATCGCACAATACATGATTATGCATGCGCTGATTTTCCGTACGGAAGTCCTGCGGGCGGCGCAGACCCAGCTCCCCGAGCACACCTTCTACGTCGATTTCATCTACGCCTACCAGCCGTTCCCGTGGGTCAAATCGCTCATGTATATCAGCACGCCGCTCTACCACTACTTCATCGGGCGCGACGGGCAGAGCGTGCAGACCGACGTGATGATTCGGCGTGTGGACCAGCTCGTGCGCGTCAACCGCGCAATGGTCGCCGCCACCCCTGAGCGTGGCAACGTGCCCGACGGGCTTTATCGCTATATGATTCATTTCCTTTCCATCGAGAGCGTGGTGGCGAGCGTCTTCCTCATTCTTTCGCGCAACCCCGCGAATTACCAGATCAAGCGGGAACTTTGGGAACATCAGCGGGCCGTTTCCCCGCGAATCGCACGCGATGTACGGCGGCAGCTACCTTCCCGGGCCATCAACCTGCCAGGCTCTGTAGGCCGTTGGATTATCCGTATGGGATATCACGTTGCGGAAAATATCATCGGATTTAACTAAATTTTGCTATACAATCGCTTCCACCCACACCACATGAGTTTCAACGATAAATATAGCCTATCAAAAGCTGAATCCCAAGTGTGCGATGTACTGAATACATCGGTCGGCACACCACTCGTCCGCACAATAAAGTCGGGCAAATAAGCTTTAGCAGACGATGCCGAAACCGATAGGGCTTGTGTATGGTCCTTTCTGTTAAGCCGCGAGCCGGTATCCGATTGATTCGGGTACCGGCTCGATGGGTTTTCAAGACTGCGACAGGTTCAAAACCAAATAAGACACAGCAAGTGCGAAATGGCACGCCAGACGAAAGCTCACAACGGGTAATGCTGTGGCTACGTTTCGTCACAAATATCCGTGGATTCCCTCACTGCGGGCGGTCTGAAAGCGCGAAAGCGTTGTTCATCAAATCGCTCGAGGTGAATAGCACCTTGCCGAGCAGTTGCTGATTTCGCGCCTCAAGGTAATCGGACATGCGCTGGTTCGCCACCTCCATAATTCGACGGGCCTCATCCACACCCGATGTCTTGTCCAGCTTCGCATCGGCTTCGGCGACGAAGGCATGGCCATGGCTGGCGATGTCCTCGCGGAACGCTTCGATGGCGTTGCTGTTGGCGTCGAAATGCGCGTCCGCGATGACCGCGATGAGGCGGCTGGTCCAGTAAAGCGTCGAGGTGGAAACCTCGCCTGTGGTCTCGCGAAGGTAAGCCGGAGTTCGCCCAACGTTGGTATAGAACGGCGCGACACAAGTGGTGGGCTGCGAGCCGAACGCCAGCCACATCACAGAACGGAAAGTTTCGGGCTCGTACCCACGAATCTGCATAATCGCGAGATGGCCGGTTCTGCTGATGCCGATCGGGCGATAGCGGTGGCGGGTCTCGGGAGTACCGAGGCGGCCGTAGGGATCGTAAGGCGTGTCCTCATAATGCGAACTCAACACGTTATCCATGTCCTCGACGCTCACCTTGGTCTCGGGCACGCGGCACCAAGGAATGTCATCGGAAATCGGCGTATAGCGGGCGTTCGGCGAATCCCAGTCGTCGCTCGGATTCAGACAGCGCTGCATGTACCAGGCACGCGGGGTGTTGTAGATATGGTCCTTGGCTGTGGCCGTGCCGAAAATCTTGCGCGGGTTAAGATGCTTGAAATGCTCGGGCGTGGTGTCCATGCTGCGGTCGAGGTGATTGCTCATGATGAACTCGCGCAGGTCGGCGGAACACAGGTAATCGCGCTTGTCACCAAGGCTCTCGTCGAGCGCTTCGTCGAGGTCGAAATGGTCGAGTCCGAGCTGGTTGGGAATGGCGGCATAGCAGTCGTCGGGCACGCGACGGGCAATCCAGTGGTGGCCGCCGATCGTCTCGACGTACCAGACTTCGTCGGCATCGGAAATACTCACGCCGTTCGATTCGTAGGTGCCGTAACGCTCCAGCAGTGAGCCAAGACGTATTACACCTTCGCGGGCGGTGCTGACATATGGCAAGACCAACGTAATCAGGTCTTCCTCGCCGATACCACCGGGGACTTCGCGGCGAACGTCGGCAGTACTAGCGCCAGTTGCGGACACAACGTTAGCGGACGACGAAGCAGAAGCGGCAAAGTTAGCGGCGCTGGAAGTTGCGAGCGAACCAGCAGTCGTTTTCCCAGCAGAAGCAGCGGATGAACCGGTAACAGCGTTCCTAGCATCAGTAGCGGAGGCGACACCACTAGCCGATGACGCAGAAGCTGCAGATCTAGAGCCATCGGAATTACGGTTAAGATAAGCATCCAAACCACAATTGGCGATATCGTCGGCAACGTCGGAATCATACGGTTTCGGCTCACCCACCGAAGCCCAGAACGCCGCAACCGAAGGCTTGGCATTCGCATCGGCACCAGTGTCAGCAATGGAATCTCGGCCCGTGTTGACGCCGTCTCCGTTGGCAGCACCGACAACCACCGAACCACCGCGAACGGGAATGGTATGCAACACCACCATCGGATCTGCCCCGAGTACGCGTTCGTTGACGGCGATGGTCTCGGTCGCGCTCATGGCAACATTGCGGACGCTCACGCCAGCTTCGGCCAAAATCCCACGATTGCGCAGTGCGTTCGGCGCGATGAGATAGGCGCACGGGTTATCCGGAAGCTCGATTTCGACATGGCTCAGCACGCTGCGATAATGCCGAGGCTGGTCCTCCGGCCGCACCGCAACCAGACGCTTCGGGTCGTAGCGGCCGTGGCCGCTGTCATCGTCGCGCGCGATCATCGTCGAACCGTCGTAACTGGCATTTTTTCCTACAAGTAAAGTTGTGCAAGGCATACCTCAACCTTACTTTTCCCGCCAGAATTTACCACCGATATTTTGTAAAATTTCTACGTTCCCGCATAGCCGCGCGTCTGCACGTCTGCACGTCTGCAAATTAAATCAGCGTGCAGAAGGCCACGATTAATCCCCAAATGAATCCCCAAATTCACTGATCGGAGGGCCTTACTGCAAGCTGCCAAAATGTATTCTATTACAATTTATGCTTTAAATTGAGCAGACTATCGAAAATTTGTCTAATTAATCAGCGTCATCGTAAAGCTGCATTCGGAAACGAGTTGGCTGAAATGGTCTCCGGAAATCAGCAACACTTCGGACAGCATTCGCTAGCGACAACATATTACAAAACGTTTCGATATCCGATTTTGGTAGACTTTTTGCACTTCTCAAAACCCTAGTCCAACGTTTGCCGCATACATTACTCGAAAAGAAACGAATGGAATATTTGCCCGCGCCGATTTCGCAATCTTGCACCCAAAATACTAATAACCGATATAAACTATCTAAAATAACCTACTAACTTTTCTCCGTGAGCATATAATCGAATACCGCTTGTGATCTATATACTCCACTCACCCCTATTTTAACACCGCTCACCCACACGATTCCGCCACTCACCCTGTAAGTAGCATGTTTCCCGCAAGTAGTATGCCATTCGCCTTTTCACAACCTATAGCCCCTTTGAGCACCATCTCGTCCAAGAAGAGCCCGACCAGAATGTCACAGCTGCAACCGTTCAGCCATCACCGATACAACAGAAGTAACCGGATACAAACCAATGCGATCACCGAGTGCCACGTTCCCCATAAGATACTTACGCGTATGATACCCACGAGTATCTTATTAATGGCCGTAATGTGCACTTTGCAGATAGTAGAATCGTAATTTAGTAAATAGTGGTTCTATTCGTTGAAAATCCGGTTGGCAGCACTGTGATAACGCAACCGCTGTTATATAAACAAAGAAAGCTCATCGACGGGTTATAAGCCAAATCAGAAATAGCAATGACTCTTCAATTGAATCATCGGACAATCAAAGTGCCCCCCGTGGGACTCGAACCCACAACCCACGACTTAAAAGGACGCTGCTCTAACCATTGAGCCAGAGGGGCAACAAAACTTCATTATACAATCACTTCTCGATTTGCGTATCGGGTTTTGCGTGTCGCTGGCACAACTTCACATTCAGCACAAAGTACCGTTTATCTGTTCTGCGTGACTCTAACGCTGAAAAAGCGGCTTTTGCCAATGCTAAAATGCACTTTCTAGACGCTACCGTCAAAAAAGAGACTTTTATCGGCACTAAAGTGCACTTTTTCAATGCTACCGTCAAAAAAGGTACTCTTAGCCGCGCTAAAATGCACTTTCCCGACACCAACGTGGCTGAAGTGCGCCTGGCGATGTCACAGAAAACGGCGCTGCGACCGTCCATCCAAATCAGTTAACGTTTCGTTTACGCCAACAATCGCTTTCTCACCGTGTCGCCGGCGTCTTTCCGCGGTGCTTGCCACGCGCAAGCCAGAGGCCGAGCGCGAAAACGACGACACCGAAAAGCAGAGGCATCCAAACCGTCTGCAGCGGTGCTGCACCGTGAAGTCGATGGACGAACGCGACCTCGCACATACCGATGAGCCCAATCGCCGCAACAATCTTGACGATGGCCATCGGCCAGTTGGTACGCCAGGCGTGCGGAATCGTCGGCACCGCGCTCACCATCAGGACGATGTAGCAAACGCGCGCCACCATAGCCCAGTTCTCGACCATATTCTGCGGCCCGAGCACTCCGATAGTCATCGCAGCCAATGCCACCACTGCCGAAATAATATGCAGCCAACGCCAAACACGCATGTCTCTTCTCTCGTTTCTCCGGAAACTTCCGGAATCCTCCGAAATTACCCAATATTCAACAACCGCTTCGTAGCGATTTCATAACTAGATTAGACGAGAAAATATGCCACAATAATGATTTTTGAATGGATTTTCACCAAATCCGTCGCAAAAGTTGGCGTCCGAATGGGAATAAAAAGGCGAAGCGCCAGCAAAATGACACTTCGCCTTTATAAAAATAAAGCAGCGATTACTTTGCGAAACCCTGCTTTACTACAGCAGGACGAGCGGGAAACCATGGGAGACCACGAGACCGACCACCATGACCACAACGACAAGCGCGATCGGCAACCAAATGGCCATAGCCGTCGCCGTATCCTTGCTTTTCTTTGCGAAGCCGATTTCCGCCAGCGCAATCAGCACGACCGCAAGGATAATCTTCACCACCAACAGCACAGTGATATGCGGCCAAGCGTGCACAATCAGGAAAATGCCGCTCAGAATAATGAGAATGTAGCAGACGCGGGCAATCATCGCCCAGATCTTCGTCATCCTCACCGGCCCCAAAAGCCCCACGGCCACCGCGACGATCAGCACCACGCCGACAACCAAATGCATCCAAGACCAAACCATATCTACTCCCAACGGTAAGAAAAGTTATCAATAACGCTATAGCCCAATATATCGGCTGCCGTCCTCACTATCAACATTGCTCATCAAAGGCGTATCCAGCCGCAAAATGCAGATTCAAATCAATCTGCAGACAATCCGTCAAAGCAAACCGTCGTGACTTCCAGTTCGCGCAAGAATAATCTTTTCACCATCAACCCTATAAACAAGCAGCCAATCAGGAGCAATATGCAATTCCCTGAACGGCGAAAGATTACCAACCAGCCGATGATCCTTATATTGAGTCGTCAGTATCGTCGCATCTCCGCGACGAAGGACCTTCTCAACCTCGAGAAGTTTCGACATATCATAATGCTTACGCTTCAGCCGTTTTACATCACGCAGAAAGGCAGGGTTATAGGCAATTTCACGCATCGGCTATCAACCTCGCAAATGCGTCATCATCTTTGACTGCAATCACCGGTTCATCCATGGTTGACAAGACAGCATTTTCGAACGTTGGTGCTTTCGGTTCGAAAGGCAGACTTCTGGTATTGACGATTTGTTTGAGCGTCATATTAATCGCCGTGGTCAAATCAAGCCCTATCGATTCCAAGAGTTCTGTTGCCTCTTCCTTGAGCTCCTTATTAGTCCTAATCTGGATTCTTGCGTTCATATCCATAGTGGCCTCTTTAGAAATCATCGAAAGTACAATATAAGGTCATTGTACTCTAAATTAACCACATCGCATATTTTGAACATCATCTGTACACACCACGAAAAAGCGGGTGGCGAGACATTCGTTACGAACATCTCGCCACCCGCTAATCAGAACAGGTTTACCGCTCACTCACCCATGTGGGGAACGACTACGGCGCGCTTGGAGAGCTTGCCGTCGACCAGCTTGTGGTAGGCGTCGAGCGCGTTGTCCATCGAGTAGGTCTCCACCTCGGGGGTGATGAGGCCTTGACGATAGAGCGCGGCGACCTCGTGCAGCTCAGGCATGGAGCCCCAGTAGACGCTGGTGAGCTCCTGCTGCCACGGGTTGGTGTACCAGTCATAGGAAGCCTTGCCGCCGGCGATGCCGACGATGGTCACGCGCGAATCGATGGCGGAAGCGGCCTGCGCAGCGGCGATGGTCGGTGCGATGCCCACGAAATCGAAGGCTGCGTCAACGCCGCGGCCACCGGTGATCTTGCGGATGTTGGCAACTTCGTTCTCATCGCCCTCAACGACGATGGCTCCCTTCTCCTTGGCCTTGGCCATGGCTTCGGGCTTCATGTCGGTGGCGATGATGGTGGCGCCGGTGATGGCCTTCAAGATCTGGATAGCGATCTGGCCCAGGCCGCCGAGGCCGATGACCAGCGCGTACTTGCCGCCACCCTGCAGGTGCGGCAGCGCGGCCTTGATGGCGTGGTACGGAGTCAGCGCGGCGTCGGCGAGCGGGGCCGCGGCGATCGGATCGGCGTCGCCCAGCGGCACGAGGTTACGCGCAGGGACGGTCATGTACTCGGCCATGCCGCCGTCGCGTCCGAGGCCGATGGCCAGGGAATCGTTGGTGGCCATGTTCTCGCAGTAGTTCTCTTCACCTGCGACGCAGCGCTTGCAGTGGCCGCAGCCGGTGGGGCCGTAAACCAGATAGGCATCGCCCTTGTTGAAACCGGTGACTCCGGTGCCGACCTCTTCGACCCAGCCGGAGGTCTCATGACCGAGGATGAACGGAGGCTTGGTCTGATTGCCGGTCTCGGGGGTGTAGTCGCGGAACACGGAAACGTCGGAATGGCAGCAGCCAGCGCCAGCGACCTTCAGCAATACCTCACCCGGCCCTGGAGTCGGCTTGTCGACCTCCCTCAACGCGGGGAATGTCTTATACGCTTCGAACATAACGGCTTTCATAGCTGTTCCTTTCTTATCAGTGAGCCGGTGTGGGCAAGTTGTTTAACCACTTGCAAAAGCATTGAAGTGGAGTGCCCGAACATCGCTATCTTATCGTTTCTGCACCAACACTGGAACCGAATCGACGTAAGAAATTATACAGTTGTAATATTGGTTTAGCAAACGCTAGAATCGTTGGAATTTCAACGTTTTCTGGAGATGTATACAATATCACACAAAGGTCCGATAGCGTAATATTTATACGTTATTACGCTATTTGTGTGATATAGCTTGAAACCTTTGACGTACGATCCAACACCGCCAATCCGCCAGGAAAGGCTCGACGAAACCCATCATTTATGGCAATCATTCGAATAGCTGTACATCACTCGCGCCGACGTCTTATTGACAACCACCGCTATACATTCGCGAGCGATACTCGTCGCCTGCAGCCGAGGATCATCGCTCGCGGCAATCACAGTCATTCGCAGCCAACACCATCGTGGTCGCGATCCAAGGCGGCACGATAGCCGGGCTGACCGGCATAAATCGGAGCCTTGCCTGCGGCACGGACGGCGTCACAGTTCTGGTAGTAGACGTCGCCGCCACCTTGCCCAGCGGCGGGCGCGGCGGGAACCGGAGCCGGAGCGGGCGCGGGCGCAGCAGGCTGAGCAGAACCGGCATTCCCATTATTCGCCTGACCGGAATTTGCGGACCCGCCCGCAGCGCTGCCGTTCGACGCGCCGCTCTGAGACGCCACCCCGTTTTGGGCGAAGGGGCCATCATCTGCGGGAACAGTCTGCACCGGACAAGAAGCAAGCACGCGCTGCATCGCGGCCTTTTCAGCCTTGGTGACCCACAGATCATACTTGTGTTTCACGCCAATTTGCCGCGAAACGTACGAGCAGCGGTAAGACTTGTTCTTCGGCAGCCAAGTGGCCGCGTCGCCGTCGCTTTTCTGCTGGTTCGCAGGCCCGTCGACCGCCAGTAGGTTGTACGGGTCGTTGGCCATCTGCTTGCGCTGGTCGGCGGTTATCTTTTGCGCACCGGTCTGCCAAGCGTTGGAAAGCGCGACAACGTGATCGATCTGCACTTTGGCGGAAGTCTTCTTACCCTGCTTGAAGTGAATGGTCTTGCCGGTATACGGGTCATCGAGCGTGCCCGACATCACCTTGCAATCGTTGGTTCCTGCCTTGAACTTCTTGTCTTTGAGGTCGCGCCCCAGAATGTCGTTGCGGGTGTCGCACCCGTTGCGGTCCACGTCGGCCCAAGCACGCCCGAATTGCGTACGCTTGTACCCGGTTTTCGGCGCGCGCCCCTTGACCGGCAACGTATCAAGCACCGTCGTGGCCGCTTGTCCCCCCGCAGCCGTGGTATCCGCGAGCGCAGAATCAGGAGCAACGCCAATCGCGAGCGCCATGGCCAATACCATCGCCAACAAACCACCCCAAACAGCTCCCAAGGATTTCGAAGTTTTATTCACTAGATTCGCGTCTTTCATTTTCATCAATAATTACTACAATTCTATAACTTTTAAGTATTTTTCATTACCACAAACCAGCTAGGTAAAACGAATCACGAATGACACTTCAACCGCCGCCGAATCACGGGCGACAGTTATTATACAGAGCATGACCACAATCAAAGAGGTAGCCAAGAAGGCCGGGGCGTCGGTGACCGCCGTTTCGATGGCACTGAACCACCGCGAGGAAGGGCACGTCAAGAAGGAACTTGCCGAGCACATCCGCGAAACCGCCAAGAAAATGGGTTACCGTCCCAATCCTCTCGCCCGCTCCCTGCGCACCAGCCGCACGCATACCATCGGTTTCATCAGCGAGGAAATCGCGACTACCCCGTACGCCGGCGAGATGATTTTGGGCGCACAGGACGCCGCGAGCGAGCTGGGCTACATGATGCTTCTGGTCAACACCGACGGCAACGCCAACGAAGCCACCGAAATCGCCGCGCTCAAACGATACGGCGTGGACGGCTACCTTTACGCCAAAATGTATGACAGAGTTTCGAATATACCGAAGGCACTTTCCGGCGAACACACCGTCCTCATCGATGCCACGTCATCCGACGGGCGCGTACCGTACATCGTCCCCGACGAAGTCGCCATGGGCTATGACGCCACCACCTATCTCATCAAGTCCGGCGCCAAGCGCATCGCCTACATCGGCTGCAGCGAAAACCTGCTCGCCGAGCCGCTGCGCGTGCGAGGCTACGAAAAAGCGCTGAAAGACGCCGGCCGCCCAATCGACCCGGAGCTCAACGTCGGTATCAATAAAAACGACGGCGGGCTCAAAGCCGTCTCGGAACTTTTCGACCGCAAGCATCCCGACGCCTTCTTCTGCTTCAACGACGCCCGCACCTGGTACGTCTACCAATGCGCGGCACAGCGCGGGCTCGAGGTCGGCCGCGACATTTCCGTGGTCGGCATCGACAATAACCGCATCATCAAAGAGACCTTCGAGCCGCAGCCGACCACCATCGCACTGCCACATTACGAAATGGGCTATTGGGGCGCCCGCAAGCTGATCTCGATGATCGAAGACCGCGCTCTGGGCCCAGGCAAAAGCAAGAAAACCGTCGCCGCCATCCCGCCACTCGATGCGCCGAGCCCCGTGCGCATCCGTTGCACCTTGCTCGAGCGCGGTTCCGTGGCCAATCGCGGAACTACCGCCCGCAAAAAGTAATCGGGCACTCCCCTGCCTTCGGTTGCCATTGGCCTTTTCTTGCATCCACATCAAGCTATGCAAGAAAACGTTCACTGACGACCGATAAACAGCTACTTTCTTGCATATCGATTTTGCAATGCGAGAAGGTAGTCACTGACGACGGCTTAACGTCCGGTTTCCAACTTCCTTAATCCATTATGCAAAAAAATGGACACTGTCGGTCATTGAATGAGGGCAAAAGCTGAGCTCGGATTTCACAACACAGTGCAATTATAGACATATTCTTCGCGTTGATTTATACAGATAGCCTCTATTCATTTGGAAACGCCGGAAACGATTTACAGCTTGACGTGAATCGATTCTCGTCCTATATTTTGTCATAAGTTTCTTGCTTAAGGCGATGCCGCAGAGAATCGGCAAGAACGGAAGTAAGAAGGGTATCGCGCGGCAGCGGTGCCAAAAAGAAAGGTGACGAAATGGCAATCAAAGGAGCCAAGACTTACCGGAACCCCTCATATCTACAGAGCTCTACCGGTATCTTCATGTTCTTCTGCTCGTGGGGCATCTGGTGGTCCTTCTTCTCAATCTGGCTGACCAGCCCAGCTCCCAAGGGTATGGGTATGACAGCCGCCCAGCAAGGCGACATCTACTCCATCAACTCATTGGTGACTCTGTTCATCATGTTCTTCTACGGCATCATCCAAGACAACCTCGGCATCAAGCGTCGCTTGGTAATCGTTATCTCGTGCATAGCCGCATGCGTCGGCCCGTTCGCGCAATTCGTCTATAAGCCCCTACTCTCGGCAGGCGGCGCCACCAAGTTCATCGGCGTGCTACTCGGCTCGGTCGTCCTCTCCGCAGGATTCATGGCCGGCTGCTCGCTGGTCGAGGCCATCACCGAACGTTACAGCCGCCACTTCGGCTTCGAATATGGCCAGTCCCGCGCTTGGGGCTCCTTCGGCTACGCGGTCGTCGCCCTTATCGCCGGCCCGCTTTTCAACATCGATATGAAGTGGAACTTCTGGCTGGGCTCGCTTTTCGGCCTCGGCATGCTGTGCGTCTATCTGTTCTGGCGCCCGGAAGAGCAGAAGGAAGAGCTTAAGAAGGAAGCCGACCCGAACGCCCCGCGCACCAACCCGACAGCCAAGGAAATGATTTCCGTGCTCGGCATGGGCTCGCTGTGGGCACTGATCATCTTCATGCTGTTCACCAACACCTTCTACACGGTCTTCGACCAGCAGATGTTCCCGAGCTACTACAAGAGCCTCTTCGCCACGCCGGCACAGGGTGCGGAATGGTACTCCATCCTGAACGCCGCCGAAGTGTTCTGCGAATCCGTGATGATGGGCGTTGTCCCGATCATCATGGACCACATCGGCGTGCGCAACGCGCTGCTTCTCGGCGCGGTGACCATGTTCCTACGTATCGGCCTGTGCGGCGTCTTCCACGACCCGGTGATGATTTCGATCGTCAAGATGTTCCACGCCATCGAGACCCCGCTCTTCTGCCTGCCAACGTTCCGTTACTTCACGCTGCATTACGATACGAAGCTATCGGCGACGCTTTACATGGTCGGTTTCCAAATCGCCTCTCAGGTCGGTCAGGTCATCATGTCGCACCCGCTCGGCGCCCTGCGTGACGCACTCGGCCCGCAGAAGACCTTCTTCACCATTTCCGGCATCGTTCTCCTCGCTTTGATCTACGGGTTCTTCGTAATCAAGAAGGACAACCAACAGGTGGGCGGCGACCCGTTCATCCGCATCAAGGACCGCAAGAAGGTCGAGCAGGAAGGCGAGGCCATCCAGGCTGAAGCCGCCGACGACCAGCTCCCGGCCTGATTGTGACAAATCGGCACCGCGCCCACCTACCTTCGCGCGGTGTCCACCCCAAAATTTCATAGCGCACAAGACCTCCGCACCCATCAATTCAGGCGTGGGGGCCTTGTGACGAATAAAGAACAATCACCATATGATAGTTACGAGAAAGGCATCAAAGATGACTACTGAATCTCCCGTTTACACCCCGATCCGCGACCACGCCGAAGAACTGGCGAAGGCCGAAGCCGGCGTCGAAACGCTCGCCCTTGAGCGCGACGACCGCTGGTACCCGAAGTACCATATCGCTTCGAACGGCGGTTGGATCAACGACCCGAACGGCCTGTGCTATTTTAAGGGCCGCTGGCACGTCTACTACCAGCTGCACCCCTACGGCACCCAGTGGGGCCCGATGCACTGGGGCCACGTTTCCAGCGCCGACATGGTTTCCTGGCGCCGCGAGCCCATCGCCATGGCCCCCAGCCTCGAGCAGGAAAAGGACGGCGTCTTCTCCGGCTCGGCCGTGATCGATGACGAGGGCAAGCTCAAGTTCTATTACACCGGCCATCGCTGGAACAACGGCAAGGACGACACGGACGGCCAGTGGCAGGTGCAGATGCTCGCCGAGGCCGAGGACGACGACGCCACCAAGCTCAACAAGCTGGGCATGGTCATCGACTGCCCGCGCGAACGCGTCGACTCCCACTTCCGCGATCCGAAGGTCTGGAAGCAGGACGGCGTCTGGCATTTGGTCCACGGCGTTTCCACCGCCGACCACCGAGGCCAGATCTGGGCCTATACCTCCACCGACATGATTCACTGGGACTTCCAGAACGTGCTTTACGACGACCCGGATCCGGATGTCTTCATGCTCGAATGCCCCGACTTCTTCCCCCTGAAAGATAAGGACGGCAACACTAAGTGGGTCATCGTCTTCTCGGCCATGGGCTCGAAGGCCAAAGGCTATATGAACCGCAACGAGAACAACGCCGGCTACATGATCGGCACCTGGAAGCCAGGCGAAGCCTTCAAGCCGGAAACCGAGTTCCGTCTGCTCGACTGCGGCGCGAACTATTACGCTCCTCAGTCATTCGAAGCCAACGGCCGTCGCATCATGTACGGCTGGATGAGCCCATTTTCCGAGAACGCCCCCATGCAGTCCGACGGCTGGTGCGGGCAGATGACCCTGCCGCGCGAGTGCTTCCTCGGCGAGGACGGCGACCTGCACACCGTGCCGGTGCCAGAAATCGACAAGCTGCGCATCAACACCTTCGACCATGTCGCCCGCCCGATCGAGGCCAACGAAGAGGCCCTGGTTGACGAGGACGCCGAAGCCGTGGAAATCGAGCTCAACATCAATCTGAAGAACACGACCGCCGAACGCGCAGGTCTCAAGGTCCACGCCACCCCCGACGGCTCCTACACCTACGTCGCCTATGACGCGCAGGCCGGCACCGTGGTCGTCGACCGTCAGGCTGCGGCCCGCGGCGATCGCGGCTACCGTGCCGCCAAGCTCACCGACGCCGAACTGGCCGCCGACGATCTCAAGCTGCACGTCTACGTCGACCGCGGCTCCGTCGAAGTCTACGTCAACGACGGCCTGCACGTGCTGAGCTCCTACAGCTACCCGTCCGAAGGTAAACGCGCAGTCAAACTTTCCGCCGAGTCGGGCGTCCTCGCCGTCGACAAGCTCACCGTCCACGACATCAAGAGCATCGGCCTGGAGTGATTACCATCAATAAACGATAACTAAAATCATAAAATAATATCGAACCCGCCGCTCGCGCAAACCTGACGGCGGGCTCAATTTATAGATATAGGTTGAGGGTCACAGATTTTATAACCTGTGACCCTCAAGCGATTTCGCAACCCGTCTCGACTTATTCCGATATCCAAACCGATTCAGTCGGAATCAGCCGACTCAGCTTGACTCGATTATCAGAAGTAATCAACGATAATCAACGGCTGCTATCGTCTTTGCCGCGGTGCTGCGCGTAGACGATCTGGTTGCGCCTCGTGGCGACGTAGCAAGCGAGCACCGCCAAGACCACGAGCAGAATAATCCACCACGGGAAAGCAGGATGCGTCTGCATGAGAGACTGTGCCGAAGCGGTCGTCTCATCATCGCAATACACCACACTCGGCTCCACATAGCCGGAGTCATCAATCTCATATGATGACGTACCGGACTGGTTCCTGGGAACGCACACCGGCTTCTTCTTAGGCTCAGGCCGAGCGCCGTTGTTACGTTTATTGGCATTGGCCTTGGGCTGCTTGTCGGTATTGGCCTGCGGAGCCGTGGCTTGCGGAGCTACACCAGACGCCGCCGAAAGGGATTGCTGACCGGAAGTTCCGGACGGAATCTTCGGGGAAGCCGGAGCTGAAGGCGTTGCGGAGTTGCCGCCCGCATTACCGGCACCGTTTGCGGGACCGGGGTTGCTTGGCTTTGTTGGATTATCCGGCTTGCTAGGTGTTACAGGATTGCTGGGTTTGTTGGGCTTATCCGGCTTGTTGGGCGTTACAGGATTGCTAGGCTTGTTGGGCTTATCCGGCTTGTTGGGCTTGCTTGGGCTGGAGATCTGCCACATGGCCCGAACTACCTGCTCGCCGCCAGGTACCCACATCCTGGTGCCGGGAGCGCTGATATTCGCTGCCACATCGCCGTCGCGCAGCCAGCCGACATTGCTGAAACCGTCGGCCTTAAGCTCCTGGGGAAGCGTGAGGGCCATACCGTGCACGTCGACGGGAGTCGCGGAGCCGTCCACCTTAATCGATTCACCGTCAGCGCCGTAAAGCTTCTTCGGAGCCATCCTGCTGTCGTCGTAGTGAGCAGTCGGGTTCTTGGCGTCAAGGCCGGCGAAATGCACCAGTGCGCCTTGTTCCCAAACGTAGGTCGCCTCGGATTTGTTGGCATTGGCCCGTTGAATCATCGCCGCCGTGGCGCTGCTTCCAGAAGCCCGCCCACAGCTCGACCATGCCTCGCCCTGTGCCGTATAGCTTGAACCGTCGGAGGCGGTGCAGGCCTGCTCGGCGCTGGACTTGGCGCTGGCCTCGGCCCATTGCCCGCTATATTGGTTGAAACCGCGGGTGACGCCACCAGGTTCGACGCCGGCGACGAAGTACTCCGGACGCAGTGCGGTCTTCGGCCCTACGGTGAGCTGACGGAGCTTGGCGGAAAAACGCGGCTGGAAGCCGGTATTCGCCGTCGTGTCCCAACCGGTGAGGTCGAGAGCGGCAACGTTGGCGTCGCGCATCGACATCTCGACGCTGACGGCGTTGTTGACCTTCCAGCCGGAGAGGTCGAGCTTCATACCTTCAGGCGCGCCCGCACCGTTGAAGGTGTTGTCGAAGCTCTTTATCTTGCTGGCGTCCCAACCAGAAAGATTCAAGGTCTTGAGGCTCGAAGTACCGGCAAATACGTTGTTCGTAGTCGTCACTTTACTAATGTTCCAACCAGAAAGATCGAGGCTTTCAAGTCCGGAATCGCCAGAGAACATGTTGTCGATGCCGTAATTGTAATGGTATGTGGTGTTGTTGCCTTCATGGACCTCATGCTGGTAATCCGAATGCACCTGGCTCAGGTCCCATCCGCTCAGGTCCAATGACTTGAGCTTCGGGCAATCCTTGAACATGTTGAACGCATTGGCAACAATGGAAGTGTCCCATACCTTGCTTCCAGACTTATGGGCCATGCTGCCGACGCTCGTCAGCGAGGAATCCCCGCTGAACATGCCATCCATAAGCCAGAGCTTGCTGGTGTCCCAATTGCTGACGTCCACCGACTCAAGCTTCGAATCATTCAGGAACATCTCAACTGTGGCCTCGTTGCTGTGCGTGTCCCATTTCGAGACATCCAGCGTCTTGAGGTTCGGCATGTTGCTGAACATGTTTTCAGTGGATCGGACACCGCCCATGCTCCAACCGGCGATGGGCAGCGTTTTGGCCGCGCAACCATCGAACATGCGATCGACCTTGACGTCCCGGCCGGCGAAATTCCAACCCTTCAACGAGTCAAGATTGACGTTGCTCGCATCCTTGCCGAAGTTCTGGAACGCGTAGCCCGCCTCCTTCAAATGGGAAATATCCCAGTGGGAAAGATCGAGAGTGGAAAGCTTGTAGCAATTCTTGAACATGGCGTTGATGTTGGTCATGGACGCGGTGTTCCACTCCGGAATGCCTTTGATTTCGGTAAGCCGCGAGCAGCCGGAAAACATGGAGTTCAGATTCTCTGCCGAAGAGGTGTCCCAGCCCGAAAGATCGACGGAGGTGAGCTTGCTCGGCATCTTCTTCTCGCTGCCCGTCATCCCGTGGCCGTAGTAGATGCCGATATCCATGGCAAACACATCGGACGCGTTCTTGAGGTTCTTCGTGTTCCACGCGTGCAGATCAAGATTGGTCAGCGCCCAATCGTCGCAGAACATGCTATCGATGTTGTTTACGTTGGAAACCTGCAGATTTTCAATTCCGCCGATCGACTTCAGGTTCTGGTTATAGGCGAACATCTGGCTGGCGTCAGTCACGGATTTCATGTTGATCTTGTCGACGCCTTTGAGTTCCGTCAACGATTCGGTCGACGGGGACTCGTCCTGATATCCGCGCGCGCCCGAGAAAAGGCCTTTCATCGACGTGACATGCGAAGTGTCCCAAGTGCCGAGGACACTCACATCCTTGATATCCCCGTCCAACGCGAACATCTCGGTCATGTCGTTCAGGCTGCCGAGCTTGAGGTTTTTCACGTCACCAAGGCTTTTCAGGCCGCGCGCATCGTAGAACATACGTGCCATGTTCTTTACCTGCGAAAGGTTCCAGCTTGAAAGCGCCGTGAATTCCGAAACGTACGTCTCGCTGAACATATTGCTCATATCGGTCACCTTCGAGGTGTCCCAATTCTTGAGCGCCGCGGTATCCGTAAGCCAAGGGGTCGAGTAGAACATGGAGCTCATGTTCGTCACCTTGCTGGTATCGAGCTTGCTGATTTGGTCCATGTCGAAAATGGCTTCGACGCGCTGGTAAGCGAACATCCTCGTACTGTCGGCAGGAAGGGCGGTATGTTGCGGATCCGTGAAGTCGATTTTGGCCGTGTTCGACATCTGAGTTTCGCCCCACCTACCCGAGTACCAGGGAGCGTCGGTATAGCTGCCAAGCGTGCCGTCGCCGATAAAGTAGTTATCGCCCTCGGATCTGCCACTCTGGGTGAAAACGTTATTTCTGGTTACCGTGGCACTTCCCCACTTCCGAACGGAAGTCTGTTCACGCCATTCGTCATTACGCGTCATGGAAAAGCCGTTTTTGTTGCCACCATCGATGTGGGCGACAAGATTTCCGGGCACATCGAAGCGGACGGTATCCAACGTCCCGTCTGAGTCCATCATTACCAGGCCCAGCGCCGAACCGTACGGATATTCGTACTTCTTGACGCCGTCCTTTTCCAGAGTTACTTGCTTCGGGCTGGCAGAAGTCGTCGTAGCGTCGAAGGAACGGTAAGTATAGCTGCCGTCACTGCGGAACTGGAGCAGCGAACCATCGACCACCTTGAACGTGAACCCACCATCGGCAAAAGTAAGGCTGGCACTCGGCTTGCTTGGCTTCTGGCCGAGCTGCGAAGAACTTGGGCCATGATTATCGTTCGATGGCTGAGATGGCTGATTCGTTACGTTCTGAGACTGAGAATTTATGCCGTTCTGGACATCCCGAGGCTGAGAGCTTGCACCCTTCTGGGTATCCGGAGCCTGCGGATCCGGCACGCTTGCGGGCTCCTTGGACGTTTCGCCCTTCGAACCATTGCCGTTCCCGGATTGAAGTTGCGGCTTGGAGTGGGTGGCCGCCTCACCGCTTCCAACTGCCTGCCCATCGTTCTTGGCAGACTTATTTTTCTCGCCCGCTTTCGCATTGGCCTGCTGAGCGGAGGAATTCTGGTCGTTCCCATCCGCACTTGAGTCGCTTGCACTCGCGGAAATAGCGGCGGTTCCACATAACATGGCTAAAGCGACAACCGAACCAAATACCTTGACTAACTTCTTATTGGTAGCCATTTCTTCTCATTCTCCAGAAACATAGAATAATAATTTTAATCCACTATAGTTATTATGTTCTAGACAGAGAGAATTTGCAAATTAGGTATCAAACGATACACATCATAAAGCGAAATATACATAATAGAACGTTAAGAATAGTAAACCAAACATTATTCTTGTTCTTATGTCGCTAAATGGTGGAAAATTCGCCGTTTTTAGCGATTGCCCAAGTCGATTGTCTGCGGATGGATAAGGCCGGGAATTCTTGTGAAATTTCGCGAACTTGCACAACGCGCTATTTCACCAATTTAGCAACCAGCGATTTTTTTAACAGTGGACCACGATGTTCATTTGCCCCGAGAACTTCTTAAAAAGAATATCCGAGGATGACTTCCAGAAAGAAATTCCGAACCGTCCGACCCGTCAGAAAAGCCAGACGGGCTGTCGGCCACTACTGAGAGCCGACAGCCCGTCTAATGTCATTTACTACTGACTTAGCCTATTACCAGCCAATCTTCCCGGCGTCCTCGGGCAGACTCAGCTTGCCCTCCGCCAGTTCGGCCAGAGCCTGATCGAAGGCCTTGAAGGCCTGCTGCAGCTGGTCTTCGGTGATGACCAGCGGCGGCTGGAAGCGAAGGATGTAACCGCAAAGGCTGATGATGATGACACCCAATTGGTAGAGGCGATAGATCAGCTTGGTGGTGGCCTCCTGATCGCCCTCCCCTGTTTCGGGATTGATGATGTCGATTCCGCCGTCGAGGCCGTAGAAACGGATGTCGCCGATGAAATCGTACTGTTTGCGCTTCTTCTCGAAGTAAGCCTTGACTTCGGGGCCCAACTTCGCCGAACGCTCGACGAGATGCTCCTGCTCCATGACGTCCAGCGTGGCGTTCGCTGCGGCCGTGGTGACCGGGTTGCCGGCGGTCGTGTAGGTGACGGCCGGGGAGCCCAAGGAATCCATAATCTCCGCGCGCCCGATGATCGCGCTCAGCGGCAGACCGGAAGCAATGGACTTGCCGATGGTCATCAGGTCCGGCTCGAGGCCGAAGTTCTGAATCGACCACCATTTGCCGGTACGTCCCATGCCCTGGTTGACCTCATCGATTGCGATGACGATGCCATGCTCGTGCGCGAACTTCCAGAGGAAGTCCATGTACTTTTGCGGCGCCTTGATGATGCCGCCATCGCCCTGAATCGGCTCAATGACGATCGCGGCCACTTCCTCGGCCGGCAGATAGGTCTCGAAGGGCAGCTTGAAGGCGGCGATCATCCGCTCGACGAACTCGTCCTCGCTCTCGTTGGGCAGGCGCTTATGCAGGTCGGGATACGGCACCTTCACCACGCCCGGAAGCATCGGGGCCATCTTGCGGCTCATGTTGAGGCTCACCGACGAAATGGACATCGAGCCATAGGTGGAGCCATGGTAAGCACCCGTATAGCTGACGATGTATTGGCGGCCGGTATAGGCGCGAGAGTACTTGATGATCGCGTCATTGGCGTCCGAGCCGGAATTGCCCCAGGCGACCTTGACCGGTCCGCTCATCGGGGCCAACTTGGCCAAGCGCTGGGCTAATTCGATCTCGGGACCGCTGGCGAAATAGGCCGGCGTGTACTGGATCAGATTGGCGGCTTGCTTCTGAATCGCCTCCACGACGTGGGGGTGGCAATGGCCGGTATTGGTCGCGGACGCGCTGGCCAGCAGGTCGATATAGTCCCGTCCGTCGGCATCGGTCAGCAGGGCACCTTTGGCCTTTTGGATGACGATATCGAAATATTGGATACGCACCGCAGGAGACAGGACCTTGCTCTCCTGGGCCAATAATTGTTGATTGTTATCCAACTTCTCCTCCTTACTTCTTGTTGTTCAAGGCGGAATGTCGCATTCCGTAGCAGAAATACAGAATCAGGCCGAAAATGAACCAGCCCAACGCATAGATCTTCGCGTCGTTGCTCAGCCCGATGAATACGACCAAAGAACCGATGAAAGCCAAAGCGGGCATCACCGGATAGAACGGCATCTTGAAACCGGGTTCGGCGATATCCTTGCCTTCGCGCTTGCGCAAGCCGTAGATGCCCAGCGAGACGAACATGAAAGCAATCAGGGTGCCAGCAGAAATCAGCTGGCTTAAGAACGCAAACGGGAAGATGGAACCGATGATCACGGCGAAGACCGTCAACGCGAGCAAAGCGTTGTTCGGCAGGTGCTTCTCGTTGATCTTGCCCAGCCACTTCGGGAGCAGACCATCACGACCGAAGGAATAGAGCAGACGGGAACCGGCCATCATCATGCCGATCAACGCTGCGAACATACCCAAGCAGGCCACTGCCTGCACGATGGTGGCAATAATCACGTGGCCGCTCTTGCGCAACGCCCAGCCCACTGGTTCGGCGTTGTTGGCATAGAGCGGATAGTGGAACATACCGACCAGGACCAGCGAGACAGCCGCGAACAACACGACGCCGATCAGCAAGGAGCCCATGATTCCCCTGGGCATCGTCTTGGAGGGGTCCTTGGCTTCGGCGGAATTGGCGGCGATGGAATCGAAGCCGATGTACGCCAGGAAGATCATCGAGACGCCGGCATATATACCCTGCCAGCCGCCGAAGGCCGACCCGTCAGGATTGAGATGGTACTTGGGGATAAACGGTACGTAATTTTCCGGTTTGATCGCCGTGCAGCCAACCACGATGAACAGCAGGATGACGATGACCTTCAAGACAACCAGAACGTTCTCGACACGGCTGGTTTGGCTGGCTCCTCGGGAAATCAAGAGCGCCACGGCGACAATCGCAACCACGGAGACCAGGTCGATGATTCCGCCATCAGTGCCGAAAGGATTGGCCAGCATCTTCGGCAGCTTCAAGCCCAGAGGTTCGATCAAACCGCGGAAATTGGCCGACAGGCCCGAACCGACGAAGGCCACGGCGATGAAGTACTCCGCCAGCAAGGCCCAGCCGGCGATCCAGCCGAAGAATTCACCGAAAATAACGTTGATCCATGAATAGGCCGAACCGGCGAACGGCATCGCCGAAGCCATTTCAGCATAGGCGAAGGCCACCAGACCAGCGACGACGCCAGCGGCGATGAAGGAAAGCACCACCGCCGGACCCGCGTGCTGGGCCGCTACCGTTCCAGGCAGGGTGAAGATTGCTGTGGACAGAACGGTTCCCAAGCCCAGGGCCAGGAAGTCCCGCACACGCAGGGTACGCTTGAGATGAGCATCCTTTTGCTCATAGACGCTGGGGTCCTCTTTTCGGAAAATACGTTCCTTAATACTCGCCATACTCACCCTTTCAGTTCCGATAATTTCTGTCCTAATAATTTCTAATGAAACATATGAAATCGCGTTAAAGAGCGCAAGACCTGTCGCGCACCTTCGTTTCTCTGTTCTCGCACACCAAAGTACTGCGTTCCATTCAAGCGTCGCACCATTATTTCGCATAGTGACATAGGCGTTCGGCGGCATCCAGGCCGGTCCGCGCGGGTAACGTGCAGTCACCGGTCGGCTTATCACACGATCGATGTACGACATGCCCATGTTAGGTACATCACAGCATTGCCCCGCGTGCCGCAAAGCGAAGCCGTAACCTTACCATTACTATATATAGAGGTATCACATTGCCGGACCACTAGATATAGTGTTACCGGCGTTGGGAAACTAACCGCTCTATGTCAACGGAATACGGGAGAATGAACCCTCCGAAAACGTATTCGTGAGCGGCCGGCCAAAGCAGCAAGCGGATACCGACGAAACTTTAAAAACACGGCACAAAAGAAGGAACACCCATGACAAACGAGGTCAAACTCGCCGATGACAAGATGATGGCCGATTCGCTGACACCTCCGCAGTGGTCAACGGCTTTCGCGAAAGGCGCGGATCCGAAGTCCATGCGCATCCGCCCCGTCAACTGGAACAATATCCAGGACGATAAGGACCTCGAGGTCTGGAACCGCCTCATCGCCAACTTCTGGCTGCCTGAGAAGGTGCCACTCTCCAACGACATTCCTTCCTGGAGGAGCATGACCGAGCACGAGCGTCAGACCACCGTGCGCGTCTTCACCGGCCTCACCACGCTCGACACCGAGCAGGCCACCGTCGGCGAACTCGTCCAGATCCCAGACGCACTGACCGAACACGAGCAGGCCATCTACACCAACATCGCCTTCATGCAGTCGGTGCACGCCCGCTCCTATTCCTCCATCTTCTCCACCCTCTGCTCCTCAGAGCAGATCGACGAGGCTTACCGCTGGGCCGTGGGCAACGACCTGGTGCAGGAACGCGTGCGCATCGTCATGGAGCAGTATCAGTCCGATGACCCGCTCAAGCGCAAGGTCGCGGCCGTGATGCTCTCCAGCCTCCTGCTCTATGCGGGCTTCTACCTGCCGCTCTACTTCTCCAGCCGCGCCAAGCTGATGAACACCGCAGACATGATTCGCCTGATCCTGCGCGACAAGGCCATCCACGGCTACTATTCCGGCTACAAGTACCAGCGTCACCTCGAGCACCGTACCGCCGCCGATCAGGAGATGCTCAAGAAGTACACGATGGACCTGCTCGACCGTCTTTACGACCTTGAGGTCAAGTACTCCGACCAGGTCTACGAAGGCTTCGATTTCATCGACGACGTGCAGGCGTTCGTACGCTACAACGCCAACAAGACCCTGATGAACCTCGGCTACGAGGCCAAGTTCTCCGCTGCCGAGACCAAGGTGAGCCCCGAGATCATCGCCGCGCTCTCGCCCTCCGCTGACGAGAACCACGACTTCTTCTCCGGTTCCGGTTCCTCCTATGTCATCGGCAACGCCGAAGCCACCGACGACGAGGACTGGGACTTCTAATCTAGATTCATTCGTCCTAAACCACTAAACTTCACAAAACGCCCAGCCATGTGCCCTGCATGTGTCTGGGTGTTTTGTATTTGGCTTGCCAGATTATTCATTTATTCCCGATTTGCACTTCAAGTTGTTTTTCAAACCAAACTTCCATTCACCCTGCGACGAGAGATAGAAACGGACCCAAAAAGACTGATTTTCGTTGCATTTTCAGGCATTTCATCGCAAGATGCCCCGTTCATTTTCCCCAGCGGGAACAACCTTTCCTGTATTGCATTAATACATTACAATGAAAATTAATATAATAAAAAACCGGTTGGTGGCGAGGGGAACGTCACCAGCCGACTGAACAACTTAACAACAGGGGAGAAAAGTCATGCGTACACCGTTGAAGGCAACCATCGCAATCTTGGCCGCCGCAGCCATGTTATCCATTCCGACACTCTCCAACGCTGACGACATTCAGCGCTCGCACCCAGAAAACACTCAAAGCCAGATACTTACCACGCCATCAACGCCGGACACAAAGCCAGAAAACTCGGCCCAGCCTCAGACGCCGACCACATCCGCCACCTCGAATGACGGCAGCAAGTCCCCCACGTCTTCTGCGCCAAAGCCGGCCACGCCCCAATCGCAGGCGACCCACTCCGCCGCGCGAACACCGCAACTGCCCTCGGCACAAGATCTCTGCGACACCACCGTCAGAAGCCTAGGACCCAACGTCACCGGGCAACTGACCAACATCGTCGGCGGCTGCCAGCTCAACATCAGCGCAGGCAACGGCGGCGGCACCCTAGACAGCAGGCTGTTCCGCGCTTTCCCGGGTCTAGATACCACCGTCACCAAAATCGCTTTCATCGGCCCCAACACCACGATGCTTCCCGCGAACTGCAGCAATCTGTTTTCCCATCTACCCATCCTAGAGAGCCTCGACCTCAGCGATTTCGCCGATACCAGCGGTGTCACCGACATGAGCAACATGTTCTACCAATGCACCAAGCTGACCAACCTCAACCTTGGCAGCAAATTCGACACCGGCAACGTCACCAACATGGATTACATGTTCAGAGAATTACTCGTGCTGCCAAACCTCGACCTCGGCAGCAAATTCGACACCGGCAACGTCGGCATCAACAGATCCAATAGCATGTCGGGCATGTTTTACGACTGCAAAAAGTTGAAAAGCCTCGACCTAGGCAACAAATTCAACACCCAACGGGTTATGCAGATGGACGTCATGTTCAAAAACTGTTATGAGCTGAAAAGCCTCAATCTCGGCAACAAATTCAACACCAGTTGGTGCACCGGCATGGCGGAAATGTTCTCCAACTGCCGCAAGCTGGAAAGCCTGAATCTCGGTAGCATGTTCTATACCACCTGGGTCTCGCAGATGTTCAACATGTTCCGCAACTGCTCCAGCCTGACCAGCCTCAACCTCGGAGACCATTTCAACACCAGTAACGCCCAAGCCGTGTACGGGATGTTCGACGGCTGCAAAAGCCTGACCAACCTGAATCTTGGCGACCATTTCGACACTTCGGGCATAGACGATTATTTTGGCACCTGGGCGATGTTCAAAGACTGCTCCAGCCTGACCAGCCTCGACCTCGGCAGCAAATTCGAAATCGGCCAACTCGGCACCTACAGCTGGTTCAACGTGCCCAATCATTACGGCACGGCCGAGATGTTCGCCGGAGACACCAACCTGACCGACCTCAACCTCGGCGACCATTTCGAAACCAGCCACGACCCCAACATGGCAATGATGTTTAAAGACTGCTCCAGCCTCACCCATCTGGACCTTGGTGGCAAGTTCAACACCAGTAGCGCTCTGAGCATGGAGGAAATGTTCGCCGGAGACACCAACCTGACCGACCTCGACCTCAGCGGATTCAACACCAGCATGGTCAACGGGGATAGTCCCGTTAAGACCCAACTTCCGCTCGATAACTTTGATGAAGATTATGAGATAACAAGCCCCATCATTACTTACGATATGGAAGGCATGTTCGCCGGAGACGCCAAGCTGACCGACCTCGACCTCAGCGGCTTCGACACCAACCACGTCCCCGGCATGGCAAACATGTTCAAGGATTGCTCCAGCCTCACCCATCTGGACCTTGGCGGCAAGTTCAACACCAGTGCGGTCACCGATATGAGCGACATATTAAGCGGCTGCGACGAGCTGAAGCAACTTGAAATCGGAAAAGACACAAAGCTCGCGTCCACCGCCGAGCTGCCAGTGGCGAATTGGGTGCAGCTCGAGGTGCCCGGCACAGACTCGGCCCACGTCAACAAGGCTGGCGTTGCCCATTACACGCCGGCCAGCTTGGAAACCCGGACAAACAGCCCGGACACCACAAGGGTGGGCACCTACGTGCGTATCGCCAACCCCAACAAGCTCACACTCGAGCCGGCCACCACGCTGCCGCACGGCACCAGCGTCACCAACAATACGCCTATCATCCAGTACTCCGAAGTGGCCAAGGGCACCGATGTACCCGTCCGTGACTACGACGGTGACAAGCTCGCAGATCCCATTGCCAGCCTTGTCGCCCTCGACGGGACCAGCACGATCCCCGACAATCCGTTCACCATCAACGGCTGTCCTGAAGCCGGCTGCACGTTCAAAAACTGGGCCAGGAAGTCCAATGGCACCGGCACCACATATCAGCCCGGAGACCAGATCGACCTGTCCCACGGCAACATCACGCTCTACGCGACCTGGAAAGTCAACGAGCCCAAACCTTCAAAGCCGTCCACGTCGTCATCCTCCACGCAGAATCACAACAGCACAGCAGCAACCGCACCGGGCCGAGGCGTTGCCACCGAAATCGCGCCTGTGATTCCGAATTCCGCATCCCCGGTCACCTTCTCAGCCACCTCGCCGGTCGCAGCACCCATCGTCGGTGCCCTCACCGCCGCCGCGAACCCCGGAGCCGCTGCAAACCAAGCTGGCCGAGACACCAACAGCACTCCGTCCCAGCGCCCTGCAGCCCCCAAGAAGACCAACCCGAAGTGCGCCACGATAGCATGGCACACCGGCGACATCCATCCTGTGACTTACCGGTGCAATTCCGACGAACAGGCTGCATCCTTCGCTCCGGACACGACACGACAAGCTCCGCTCTGGATCTTCCTGCTGCTCCTGTTGATAACCTTGTTCGTGTTCTATGCCCTCAGCCGCCGCAATGAATTCGACGTCGTCCGTCACCGCGCCGCGCAAACCGAACGGTAGACCAATAGCAAGCTGACACACTGAAGCCCGTATCGGAGAAACCCGGTTCGGGCTTCTCGTTTATCCATTCAATACGCGAAATCAATGTCACAATCCCTTACAACGAAAGACATGTTAACGCTAACGTAATACCGGCTATACCAATTGTCATATTTTGTATAATAAAAGTGTGACGAAGGCAACAAAGCCTTCGCAAAGACAAAGGAGTAGACAATGAAAGCTGTTCGCATTTACGGTCAAAATGATGTGCGCGTCGAAGATGTCGCCATTGCCGACCCGAAGCCGGATCAGGTGCAAATCAAGGTAAAGTTCTGCGGCATCTGCGGCTCCGACCTTCACGCCTATTCGGAAGGCTGGGGTCTGCCCACGCAGCCGCATCCGCTGACCGGCAAGACCGTACCAATCACCTTGGGCCATGAGTTCTCCGGCGAGGTCGTCAAAGTCGGCAGCGCCGTGACCGATCTCAAGGTAGGAGACGGCATCGCCGTCGAGCCGCTGCTCGCCTGCGGCAAGTGCGCCAACTGCCGCGCCGGCAATTACAACTTCTGCGACAACGTGGTGGCCGAAGACGGCGCCGGCAACTTCCTAGGCTTCTCGGAAGACGGCGGCATGGCCGAGTATGCCAACATCGATGACGTCTTCGCCCACAAGCTGCCCGAAGGCATGGATTACGATCTCGGCGCACTGTGCGAGCCGGTCTCCGTCTCCTACGAAGGCCTCAAAAAGTGCGATCTGCGCGAAGGCCAGACCGTCGCGGTGATGGGTGCCGGCCCGATCGGCCTGACCACCGCCCTGCTCGCCCGCATCGCCGGCGCGAACCGCGTCTACATCTCCGACGTCTCCGAAGTGCGTCTGGCCAAGGCCCGCGAGCTCGGCTTCACCGACGTACTCAACCCCACTAAGCAGGACGTCAACGCAGTCATCCGCGCCGACTACCCCAATGGCGTGGACGTCACTTTCGAGTGCGCCGGCGTGCAGGCCACGTTCGACACCGCGCTCAAGGTCACGCGTCGCACCGGCAAGATCCAGATCGTCGCGCTGTTCGGCAAGTCCGTCTCCGTCAACTTCACCGACGACGTGATCATGCAGGGCATCGACATCTACACGACGCTGTGCTATCAGAACAGCTTCGACACTGTGCTCGGCATCATCAACGCCCATCAGGACCAGTTCAAGCCGGTCATCACCAAGAAGGTCGGCCTCGATGATGCCGTCGAGGGCATCAAGGGTCTGGCCACCGACAAGAGCCAGGTCAAGGTGATGATCTCCCCGGAGCTCTAAACCTTCATCCGGCCAAAAGGTCGGTAGATACAAAACCGGAATCGGCAGAAAATAGCCATTCTTGATTTCGTATCTACCGATCTTTTTGTTATCCGACGCGCGCCTAACGAAATTCACGACTTTGCACCAGAGCCGTTCAATTCCCCGGTATCGCCATCCGCCTTTGCGTTGGTTGCTTCGATACGCTCTTTAATTCAGCTGACCTTCCATCGCTTCTTCATATCCCTTAAATATCGGCCAATAAATTATTACGAACAGTCGTTTTTGAATATTTACCGCTGACCCTCAAGGTGAAACATTTTACAGTCTGCCGCCCTCCTTAAAACGTTATACAGGTCACTTTTATACGTTGTGTTAACTAATATCAAACGATATTAGATGTTTTTTCGGTCGTTATCGAATCCAACGTTGTAATACCGATACCAGAACAGACAGAAGAGAGCGGAAAGCACACCGAGGGAAAACCCAGGACGCACCGGTTCACCGTCGCGACGGCCGCAGCCATAGCGGGCATCGCGATGCTCGTCCCGACCGTCGGCGCCATCGCCGGCGAGACCACGCCAAGCCAGCAGGACGCCAGCCAGGCCAGCACGCAAGCGCCGGGCCGAAAAGGCGATCCGGCCACCGGCAAAGCCTCCACCAAAGACGCCACGAAACAGGCCACGAAAACAGAGTCGACCAACCCGGCCAGGCGAAGCCCGCAACCCTCCGCCCAGAAACTGACTCCCGGCCCGCAAAGCAGCTACACCCCACCACCCAGTCCGTGGGCACGAACGTCACCGGAACACTCTCCAGCGACTGCGAACTCACCGTCACCGCAGGGGCTGGAGGTGGTACTCTCGACGAACCCACGTTCCGACCCTTCCCCTGTGTCAACAGCGTCACCAAGATTGTCTTCTCCGGCCCCGAAGGCCCCATCCAAGCCCGAGCCGAAGCCACAAGCCGCCCCCAAGCAGCAGCTCGCGGCCACCGGCAGCGTCGTGATCCCCATCATCGCGGTGGCGGCGGTCCTCCTGGTTGCAGGAGTTGCGATCACCATCGTCGTACGCGCCAGGAAGCACAGGGAATAAAAACAGCCACAACTCAACAGAACGCCCCGGCAACAGCAACGCTTCACACGGCTTCGACCACGTAAAAGCGCAAGCCAATCGCCGGGGCGATTCTGTATATTCGTCAAACGTCGTACGTTACGCAATAAACGTCGTAAATTACACAATGTGACAACAATCACGTTTGGTGAACTGCTGTTCGAAAAAGCAAAACAAAAAATCCCAAAACGGCTGAATAGCAACACTTTCGGCCATAAATCATCGTTGCAAAATCTAACTTTTGTCATTAAATACGACAATTTTTGTGTATCTGTACGTTTATATCTTAGGCAAACGTTTTATATACTGAGCAGAGAGCACAGAGGCTCTGAAACCTACGAAAGGAATCAACGATGAAAGCTGTTCGCATTTACGGTCAAGGGGACGTTCGCGTCGAAGACATTGCCATCGACGAACCGAAGCCGGATCAAGTACAAATCAAGGTGAAGGCCTGCGGCATCTGCGGTTCCGACCTCCACGCCTACACTTCCGGCTGGGGTCTGCCCACCCATCCGCACCCGCTGACTGGCAAGATGGTCCCCGTGACCTTCGGCCACGAGTTCTCCGGTGAGGTCGTCAAGGTCGGCAGCGCGGTCACCGATCTCAAGATAGGCGATCCGGTCGCCGTCGAGCCGCTGTTCGCATGCGGCAAGTGCCCGGCCTGCCGCGAAGGCAACTACAACTTCTGCTACAAGGTCCAGGCCGATGACGGCGCCGGCAACTTCCTCGGCTTCTCCGACGACGGCGGCATGGCGGAATATGCCAACATCGACGACGTCTTCGCCCACAAGCTCCCCGAAGGTATGGACTATGAGCTTGGCGCGCTGTGCGAGCCCGTTTCCGTGGTTTATGAAGCCATCAAGCGCTCCGGCCTGCGCGAAGGCAACACCGTCGCCATCATGGGCGCCGGCCCGATCGGCCTGCTGGCCGCAGTGCTCGCCCGCATCGCCGGCGCGAACGAGGTCTACATCTCCGATGTCGCCGAAGTCCGTCTGGCCAAGGCCCGCGAGCTCGGCTTCACCGACGTGCTCAACCCCGCCAAGCAGGATGTCAAGGCCGAAATTCAGAAGAAGTGCCCGAATGGCGTCGACATCGCCTTCGAGTGCGCCGGCGTGCAGGCCACCTTCGACACCGCTCTGAGCGTCACCAAGCGTACCGGCAAGCTGCAGCTCGTCGCGCTTTCCAAGCCGCTGACCGTCAACTTCACCGACGACGTGATCATGCAGGGCATCGACATCACCACCACCCTGGCCTATGAGAACAGCTTCCCGACCGTGATCGGCATCATCAACGCCCATCAGGATCAGTTCAAGCCGGTCATCACCAAGCGCGTCGGCCTCGACGACGCCATCGAGGGCGTCAAGGCTCTGGCGAGCGACAAGGAGCAGGTCAAGATCATGATCGAGCCGGGTCTCTAAACCTCATCCAGCAAAAGGTCGATAGATACAAAAACCGGAATCGGCAGAAAAGCCGTTCTTGGTTTCGCATCTATCGACCTTTTCGTTATCTGCCACGCGACCGCAAACCTCATTTTTATCGCGGCCAATTTCCCCCTTCTTCTCACCACGCTTCCACACCCAGATACCGGTACTACGGCAGAGAATCGGCATGGAAAACAGGATTATACATTCTTGCTTATTCGTCGTAAATTTTCAACAAAAGATAAAAATTACTCTTTTGAAAGAATTAATTCAGCAAATTTGTATTTCAAGATGATAATTATTATCCATCTGTGTTATACTATATGTTGCGCACGCATTTAAAACAATACTTTACGCTTACCAGCGTGCTGTGTAAACGCCCCGAAACGAGAAGAGGAGAGCAGTGAACAAGCATATATCATCATTACGGCACTCTCAAGCAGCTTCAGGCAGGCGCAGCCTGCTGACTTTGGCCGCAGCAGGTCTAGCGGCCTTGGCAATGCTGGCACCATCGAGCGCACAAGCCATCGAGCCGCGCACCTGCACACCAGGCACCAGCAGCATCGCAAGCTGCTTCCCGGACCCGAACCTCGCGAGCACCGTGGCACTGAAAGTCGGCAAGAGCACTACCGCCACCTTCACCACAGCCGATCAGAACGCCATCACCAGCCTGACCCACAACTCGCAGTATAACATTTCGACCAAAATCGACAGTCTTGAAGGAATTCAGAATCTGCCTCACCTGACGGATCTGGACGTGACTGGCAACAACATCGATTCGCTCGCCCCATTGGCAGGCATGACCCAATTGACCTCGCTGAATATCGACGACAATCTGAACCGCGACCTCACCCCGCTGGCCGGCCTGACCAACCTGACGTATCTGAGTCTGCGCCATAACTCCGTCACTTCGTTGGCGCCGCTGAGTGGCCACACGGCGCTCACTACACTCATCGTGGACCAAAACCATATCAGCGACCTCACCCCGCTGGCCGGCCTGACCAACATCACGGATTTCGAGGCACACAACGAGCAGTTTGACGTAACTCCCGCCCTGCCCAAGAACGCCACCACAGGAACCCTGACCGTTGCCAAAGACCCCGCGGGGAACTGGATCGAGCCCCATGATTATGAGCCGACTACCGGTCATACGTACAACAGCAGCACTGGCCAAGTCACCTGGACCGGTCTGACCGTTCACACCCCGAGAATTTCCCTGCTCTTCGACCATGAGATCACCCTCAACGGCAGGAGCTTCATCTATACCGGTTCCAGCACCCAGCTCAAGGACACCGAGAACTGGGACGTAACGTTTGACGCCAACGGCGGCTCCTTCACCAGCTCCGGCATTCAATACAACCAGTCGAGGGAAGAAGTCGTGGACGGCAACAAGGCCACCGAACCCAATCCGATGCCGACCCGCCCCGGATACACGTTCGAAGGTTGGACCTCGGATGCCGCCGGCAACAACGCTTTTGACCTGGACAACACGGCCATCACCGGCAACAAGACCCTCTACGCCAAGTGGAAGGTCAACCACTATACGGTGCACTTCGATTCCAACGGTGGCAGCGCAGTGCCGGATCAGAGTGGTCTGACCTACAACAGCCACGCCACGAAGCCCACCTCGCCGACCCGTCCGGGTTACGATTTCGAAGGCTGGGAGACGATTGACGGCAGCGGCAACCACGCCGACTTCGACTTCAATACCTCAATCACCGGCGACACCGTCCTGCACGCCAAGTGGAAGGCACATCAGAACACCGTGCACTTCGACACCGGCGGCGGCAGCACCCTTCCGGACCAGACCGTGACTTCAGGCAACACCATCGACAACAGCAAGAAGCCCACCAAGCCCGGTCAGCACTTCGACGGCTGGCAGATCGATGACGGCCATGGTCATCTCGTTGACTTCAACCCCTCAACCCCGATCACCGGCAACATCACCTTGCACGCCAAATGGAGCACCCCGGGTGCCAACGGCGCCAACGGTAATGGCGCCAACGCCAACAATGGCAAGAAGGGCGCAGGACAGCTGGCCGAAACCGGCAGCGTCGTAATCCCCATCGCCGTCGCAGCGGCAGTCCTCCTGCTTGCAGGTGCCGCAATCACCATCGTGGTTCGCAGCAAGAAGCACAACGCATAAAGTAACCGCAAACCCAACGAAACGCCCCCGTCAGCAGCCACGCTTTCCAAACCTGAAAAGCACGAGCCACTGACGGGGGCGTTTCGTATATAACGTCATCACGAGTTGCGAAATATAACCTACATCACACTTTGTAAATACATTACGATATTCTTAATCATATTGTATTAATTTGTGGCATTGCTGTCGCAAATTTGCATTGGTTTACAGAGAGAACGATGTGAGGGAAACTATGGGTACGGCAAAACAGACGATTCGCAAGAATGCTCGTAAGGTAATCGTTGCAGGTATAGCGGCAATCACAGGCATGTCCATGCTCATACCAAGCGCTTCGGCCCAGACGGCCCAATTGGGCACGGGCCAGCCTCCCGGAGCGAACCAAGCAATCGCAGCGCAAGCGACTTCCCATCCGTCAGCACAGCCGACGACTCCCCCGGCGCCTTCAGAAAAGCTGGAACCACAAACACCAAAGTTGGACGCGGCACCGTCACAGGTAGCCGCAATTCCGTCGCCAGTGGGCGCGCGCACGCAAACCACGCAACCGTCGCAAAGTCAGGCTCCACACAAACAAAGTGCAGACGGCGCTAAAGCCACAAGCTCGATACCAGGCCATCAAACCGGCAATTCGAATAGCCAGGCCGACAGCCCGAACACCCAAGCCAATACGCAGCGAACGGCCCCTAGCAATCAATCCGATCCTGCCCAATCGGCGCCAGCCACACCGTCCACCCAGCCCAATTGCGAAATCGGCAAAAGCACCATCGCACAATGTTTCCCGGACAAGGCTTTTGCAAATGTAATCATTCAAGCAGTGAGTTGGCATCCACTCCCAGCCTCCACCTTCACGCAGGCCATGGCAGACGGCATCACATCATTGGTGCCACGCACGCACAATGCCGTCAGCAGCCTCGAGGGCGCACAATATCTCACCAACCTCACCGAGATCACCCTCGATTCCGGCACAGTCAGCGACCTCACGCCGCTGTCAGGGCTGACAAAGCTCAACTCAATCATTCTGTCGAACAACCGCATCTCTGACCTGAAACCGCTGAAGAACCTGACAAACCTGACCACCCTTACCCTCAGCGACAATCGAATCACCGATCTCAGCGGTATTGAGAACCTCACATCACTCAACATACTCCTTCTCGAGGGCTCAAGCAGGAGCTATTACGACACACCAACAAACCAAATCCAAGACCTGACGCCGCTGCGAAAACTCACCAAGCTGACCAGGCTCAACATCTCAGACAACGCAATCTCCGACCTCAACGGCATCCAGAACCTCACATCACTCAACACGCTCTTCGCCTCAGGCAGTTCCTCGAGAATCACCAACAACATCCGCAGTCTCACACCGTTGAAACGGCTTACCTCACTCAACGAGCTAGAGCTGGAAAACAACAACATCTCGGACATCACACCTCTTGCGAGCCTAGACAGACTCCTCATCCTCGATCTGTCGAACAACCCGATCAACAACAACATCAAACCACTCAGCGAAATCCACGGGTTGGGCTATCTGAAGCTGAATTCCACCGGTACCGTCACACTTGACGGCCTCAAAGACCTAGCACCTCATCTGAGGCAATTGGAAATCAGCGGCAATGAAATCAGCGACCTGAAACCACTTTCCGAGTTCAGCATGCTCACCGACCTCAACGCCAGCGGCAATGAAATCAGCGACCTGAAACCATTGGCGGGGCTCAAATCCATCATCAACCTTCGGCTGGACGAAAACCGCATCAGCGACATAGAAGGATTGGCAGGGCTGAGCACCCTTACCCAGCTTGACTTGCAGAGCAACGCCATAAAAACCATTGGCACAAAACTGGATGGACTGACATCCCTCCAGACACTTATGCTGAGCCAGAACGACATAAGGGCCATCACCACAAAGCCGAACGGGCTCACCTCCCTCAACCGGCTCATTTTGGACCACAACCGCATCAGCGACATATCCGGATTATCCGCACTCACCAGCCTGCAAACACTTTACATGCAATATAATGTCATCACCGACACCACGCCGCTGACCAATCTGACAGAGCTGAACGACGTCAACCTCACCTACAACAAAATCGACAATCTTGCCGGCCTGTCAAACCTCCACAAGCTCGAACACCGGCAAAAAAGCTGGCGAAACGTCGACATCGATCTAAGCCACAACAACATCAGCGACCTCACGCCGCTCTCTTCATTGACCGGACTGACCAGCCTCAACCTGAGCAACAACAACATCAGCGATCTGAAACCACTGGAAAGCCTCACCAAGCTCGGCAGCACCGCTTTCAATGACGGCTTCGATGATATCGGCAGTTCGGCGTTAAAACTCGACTCCAACCACATCACCGATTTCAGCCCGCTGGCCAAGCTCGTCAATCTTCCCTGCGTCGATTTGGAAGATAACCAGATCAGCGACCTCACGCCTATCAAATCCATGCCATTCATCATCGGACTCGACCTGCAGGGCAACGACATCAGCGACCTCACGCCGCTTGTCGGCCACCCCGGCATCGCCTCTGGCATGACGGATCCGACAACCTCCTCCATCCAACGCGGAATGCTCAACCTCAACAAGAACCACATCAGCGACCTCACGCCGCTCGTTGGCTTCGTCGACAATCTGCAAGTGCTCAAGCTCATGTGGCAAACCATCGAGCTGCCCACACAACAATCGCCCGCATCGACCACGCTCGACGGCGTAAAACTTTCTGACGGGAGCTTCGCCAAAGTCACTTCCACCAATCCGACCAAAGGGGCGACCTACGACCAGAACACAGGCCGTGCCACATTCAATAATCTCAATGGTGTCAAACGGGTATCCCTTCAGTTCAAGGACACGCAAGTCTACGGCATCTACAATTCCTGGGCGACTTACTCCGGCACCGTCTCACGACTGCTCGCGACTCAACATACCGTGACATTCAACTTAGGCTACGAAGGCACTACCCCGTATTCGCGCAAAGTCTTTGATGGTGACCGAATCTACGACGAGTCGCCAAGCCGCAATGACGGATACGTGTTCGACAAGTGGCAAATCCAACAGGACGGCCAATGGGTCGACTATGACATGAGCGCCCCCGTCACCAAGGACATCACACTGAAGGCCACATGGATAAAGATTCCGGACCAGCCCACATACACATGCACCATCCTCTTCAATACCGGTGACGCACAAGTCACCGTTCCTGCCCAGGAGATCAAATGCGGCGGTCAAGCCGTCTCCCCCATACCTCCGTCATATCCTGGCTACACCTTCGGTGGGTGGCAGACCAAAAACAACGGAAGGCTGCAGGGCATCAACTTGAGGACGGCACATTTCCAGCAAGATACCACCCTCTTTGCCAAATGGATCCGCGCTTTCCACACCGTCAGATTCGACACCGGTGAGGGCGGCACCCCCATCGCCTCGAAAAACGTAGCCGAAGGCGACACTATCGGCAATGTGGAGAATCCTACGCGCCCCGGCTATACCTTCGTCTGCTGGCAAGTAGAACGCGACGGGGTCCTGACCGATTACAACATGGGCGCCGGAGTGAGCGATGACATTACACTCGTTGCCAAGTGGCAGCCTCTGACACATACCGTCACGTTCATAATCGATGCAGAGGCCGGCAAAAGCGAAACCGTCAAGGTCAAAGATCAAGGCCTCGTCACCAGACCCGGCGACCCTACTCGGAAACACTGGAATTTTACCGGATGGAAATACTATAACGACACCCACGATCTGGTCGTTTATGATTTCTCCACCCCGGTGACCGAGGACATCACCATCTACGCGCAATGGGAACGAATCATGCGAACGGTCTCATTCGATACCGGCGAAGGCGGCTCCCACGTAAATCCGATACAGGTTGCCGACGGCGACAGTTTCATCGCTCCGCCCAACCCGACACTGCAGCATTACGATTTCATTTCCTGGCAACTCAAGGATGCCAACGGCAAGCTCAGCGACTACGACTTCAGCACCGAGGTGCTTTCCGACTTTACCCTCTATGCCAAGTGGAAGCACATCACCCATACGGTCAGCTTCGATACTGGTGACGGCGCGACCAAATTCAATCCCATTACCGTCGGCGACGGCGACACGATAGGCGAAATCAACAAGCCGACACGACCCGGCTACCGTTTCCACGGCTGGCAGATACGTCACGGCTCCAACCTGGTCGATTACGACACGCTTACCACGCCGGTGACCGGAGATATCACGCTGATTGCTGACTGGATGCCTATCAATTATAAGGTGACTTTCGACGCCTCGCCTGTTTCCATCACGGAAACCAGCGTTCCCGAAAACGGGACACTGACCGACAGGGCACCCAAGGTGACCCGTATCGGCTATACGCTCAGCGGATGGAAGCTCGACAAAGACGGCCATGGCACGCTTGTTGATTATGACCTTGCCACTCCCGTCACGCACGACATCAGGCTAGTTGCCGTATGGATTCCGGACGTACATACCGTGACCTTCGACACCGGAGATGGCGCCACCACCATCCCGCCGAAGAAGGTGAACTATGACGATACCATCGGCACGGTTACGCCTCCGACCCGCCCGGGATACACCTTCCTGAACTGGCAGATTGACAACGGGCAAGGCAAGCTTGTCGACTACGACACGCTGACCACGCCCGTCACACACGACATCACTCTGCATGCCAAGTGGGTGAAAAGCGAGGCGCCGACGCCCGTGACCCACAAGGTCACTTTCGACACCAACGGCGGCAGCGCCATCGACCCTGTGACCGTCAACGACGGCGACAATTTGACCGGCAAGGTCCCAACAACCACGCGCGAAGGCTATACGTTGAAGGGATGGCAGATTGACGACGGCCATGGCAACTGGATCGACTATCAGCTTGAAACCGCTGTAACCCACGACCTCACGTTGCGAGCGCTGTGGGAACCGAACAAGGTTCCCGGAAATCCTGATCAGCCGGGTAAGCCCGACAATCCAGACAATCCCGATCAACCGGGCAAACCGGATAACCCCGGAAATCCCAACAAGCCCGGTAACCCTGACCAGCCAAGTAATCCTGGCAATCCGGGAACTCCCGGCACGCCGAATAATCCTGGCCAGCCTGCCAACCCCAGCAATCCCGACAATTCTGGCACCCCAAGCAGCCCAGGAGAATCCGGCAACTCCGGAACCCCGTCAAAGCCTGGCACAGGAAGCAACGGCAGCACGTCTTCGAACGGCAACTCCGGAACCTCTTCCGGCAATGGCCCGGTCGCAATCGCCCAGCCCAGCCTTGCTGCCCGACCCGTCCTGATAGGCGGGGCTAGCAACGGCCTCGGTATTGGCACTAACAACGGCAATGCCAACAGCACAACCAATGGGTCTTCGAACCCATCCGGCACCCAAAACGGCAATAGCGGAAACGCCACCACATCGCAGAAGCCGTCTGGCAGCGACACCTCCACCGACACGGCTCGCAAGCCGCGACTGCGCCCGAAGTGCATACCCGACGACGTGGCCCGCAGGCTCGAAGCCAAGGCCAAGGCCAAAGTCGGCGACAAGGCCAACTGGCTTGAAGCGCAAGGCGACACCCAAGGCGAAAGCGCAGGCTGGAAGGACTCCGACTACGAAGGCCTGCCCAAGTGCTCGGCCGAACAATCGGCCGCCAACCCGGCCAAAAGCACGCACAGCCTCTCCAGCCTCTGGTGGATCATCCTGCTGACAGTCATAGCGCTCGCCGCGGTGATCGGATACCTAATCAAACGCCACAGCGATTCGACGCGCGATTCCGAAGCCTCGCACTGGGAAGGCAAATAAAGAGTGAGTAAATAAGAGGTAATAACAAATAAAAAGAAGCCATCGGCGGCAGCGCACATCCCAACAACGCTGCCGCCGATTCGCGTCATGTTCCCGGAAAAGACCAACCCCCATATTAATTGCCGTTCGCAGGCTGATTACTACGCAAAAGTCGGATTCCAAGAATCCCGCAACGCAAAAGCGGGGATGACCGATAACCAGTCATCCCCGCTCCCCTATCAGAGGCTGCGATTCCCCTTCATCGAAACTTCCGGCGTCGCGCCATGCGACATTCCGGAGCTTCAGGCGCGCAGCCTATCAGCGCATCGCGTTCAGTGCATACACGCGAACCTTGCCATTGAGGCCCGATGCCGGGGCGACAGCCTTGATCGTGGCCGCAGTCGCCGGATACATGCGGCTCGTGAACGTCGCCAATCCGTCATTGACGAAGACCTCGAGCGAAGACCGGTCGATGTAGATATGCAGGTCGAGCTTCTCCAGCTTGCCACAATCGTAGGCGCGAACGCCGTCCTCGCCACCGCGGTCCAGAGTGAGGCGGCCCAGAGCCGCGTCATAAGTGAACGAAACGTCGTGGTCGGTGCCGATGTCCAAGGAGACACCGATCTCGCCGTTCCCGTCAGCGGGAACGTCGGCGGAGAAGAGCACCTCGCAGCGGTTTTCCTTCGGAGCCGCAAGCACCTGGTCATTGCTCAGCGGCGCAGCGACATCCGCGATGACCGGCCCACGAAGCGACTCGAGCTCTTTAATCGGGGTCATCCGCACCATACAGCTACGAGCGGCGCCTGGGCTATAGCGACGTGATGGAAGAAAGGGGCTGCGCGCCACAGGTTTTCCCCATCGACTGGGACGAGCCGTACGAAACGAAAATCAAGGACCTGGCCGCCGCCCTCGACCAAGGGGCCGATTTGGACGGACTTTTCGTCGCGGACAACATGACCGCTTTGCTGGCCAAGGCCATGTGCACACACCGGCATCTCGACATCGACATCGTGGGCTACGACGGTTCGGACACCGTGCGAAGGTTCGTGCCAGACCTGCCGACCGTGGCGCAGCCGATAGCGGGCATGGCCCGCAAGGCCGTCGACGTGCTCATCCGCGAGATCGACGGCGACTTCTCCGTTTCCGGCGCCCACTACAAGCTGCCCGTCTCGTTCCTGCCGGAGCGCAGCATCGAGTCGCTGCGGGGGTGAAGGCGGAATACGGCTGAAAACCACATGAAAAGTAATTAATGTGAGTTAGCCGAAGCCCATATCTGCGTAGACAGCGCAGAAGCCGGGTCCCAAGAAACTCAGGTACATCCGGCCTCCACTTCCATACCTCCTCGAAGGCAGGCTTAGCTATAAGGATATCGAAGAGGTAGGATTCACGTGATTTCGCAATACACGATTTATAGTCGCTTTTTATGGTAGTATTTTAATACCAAGAAAGAAGGCTATGCTTATGGTACTTGACATAGGTAACTCCGCACATAAACATGGCTTGACCGACGAAGAAATAGAATATGCCATCAGACACAACTGGAATTCCGAACTCATGCAGGGAAACGGCACGACACCTACTGTCATGATCGTCGGGCCACGTCATCAAGGAGCGCTTAAACACGATGCCGTTGAGATTGGTGTCGAAATGCAACCCGATAAAAACATGCATGTGTTCCACGCGATGCCCGTGACCAGCAGATGGCTCCATCTCCTTTGATATAGCAGAATTTCCCACATCAGACTTCAACAAAAACAGAAAGAACTTTACGATGAGCAAGAAATATACAGACGAAGAACTCGACGCGATGGCGATTGACGGCCGGCTCAGCCCAATTGCCGGAACACAACGCCCCCGCAGCGACAACAGCAAAGCGCTCAATGATGACGAAATAATGGATATCTTCAGGGGCCGCCCGCTTGCAGAACAACCGCAGCCGGCCAAGGAACCCCTGCGGATCCTGGTGACCGCACCGATGAAACAATGGCTCAAAGACAGTGCGAAAGCCGAAGGACTCAACGCTTCGGCACTCGTACGTATGGTTATGAAAGCGTATCTCAGCGAGCGTCACCCCGATATTCGTCCCAAGATGGCGTAGCTTTTGCGGAGGTCTCTGCGGCAAGACGAAACCAAGAGAGCATAGGGGCTGTTAGCCATAATATTGCCTGATAGTTCACAACAGAGTAACCACTTCAGAACAAACGCCGAATTATGAACAACACTTTTGGCCTACAACCACAAACGCGTAGACAGCGCAGAAGCCGGGTCCCAAGAAACTCAGGAACATCCGGCTTCCACTTCCATACCTCCTCGAAGGCAGGCCTAGCATCAAGTATATCAAATAGTCGTCAAAACAAATCTACGACCGTATATAGGCATTAATCTAAAATTATTACAAAATCGCGGAAGAAGCTTCAATGACCGAACTTGATAGTAAACATTTACGAGAAGCACAAAAGAAATATTTAGAGAAACACTTTAACGAGTCTTCTTCAAACGACTCTGAGAATCTCAGACCTCATTATGACCATAAAAGCCATTGGGAATATCTCAGTAAATTACTTGACGCGCTGCAAGATCGGGAAAACCATAATATTGCTCTCTCAGGGGCCTACGCTACTGGGAAAAGCAGCATAATCCAAGGTCTGCAAAAACTATGCGAAGCAACCGGCTGTGGCCCCCAGGTCAAAATAGTTTCTTTATCAACACTTGCCCCGCTTATAGCTCCAGAACAAACAAATCTCGCTGAACCCTCTTCAAAAACGCGTTATTCTACAGAGCCATTCCAATTTTCGCAGGAAAATGACGATTTAGAATATAGGCATATTAAGAAGCCTCGGCAAGAATCAACAAATCAACTGATTCAACATTCAATCGTCAAACAACTCGTCTACAGCAATGACAACGGCCCACGTTCGAGGTATTCTCAACTTCACAAAATACCAAACCTAACACTCGCCGTCACTACAATAATTACTGTTATCATCGTCGCATTGATTCTTCTTTCAACTTCTACGATACATCTGATATTTGCGCATAGAGGCATGCCGGGAGACCTTTGGGTTCGTATCCTCTTCTTCTTAGCGCTTCTTATTATTACCGGTATTATCACGATGTATATAATGCGTCACTCAAAGAAAACCCCATCTCTTTCAAGCATCCACCTAGGGAATGAACCGAATTCAATAGCTATTAACAATTCCGATGAATCTTATTTCGATAGATACCTTGACGAAATTATTTACTTCTTTGAAACCAATCCTCAAACTGACATAATCGTTTTTGAAGATCTTGATAGATTTAATGATTCAGAAATTTTCAATAATCTACGAGAACTAAACTCAGTATTAAACAACGCTCCCAAAATCAACAAAAATCAAAGATCGATTCGGTTCATCTACTGCGTCAGAGATAGCCTCTTCAGCGAAGCTACAACTGCCAATCCAATTTCCCAATCTTCTGAAACAGGCCAGACCAGAAACGCAGAAAGCAAATTCTTTGACGTTCGAATTCCTGTCCTTCCTTTTATCTCATCATTCAATTCTCAAAATTATTTGAAAAATATTTTCAGTGTAAAAACTCTTGCACCTTCTTACTCTCTTTGGGATGCAACCAAACAAATATCAAGCACCGTGAGCCGTTATCTCACCGACATGCGCCAACTCAAAACAATTGCCTATGAATATCTTATTTTTTCTGATAAGATTTTCGGCGAAACCTATTCCCCTCAAAAATCTGAACATGGAGAACCCACCGAAGAATCCTTACTCCTCGCGATGGTTATTTATCATTCTTTTTATCCAGAAGATTTCGAAAAAATACCTCAAAGACAAAGCAAGTTAGATTATCTATATGACGAAGCTAACCGAATCAGGAATGAGGCGATTAAAGAAACCCGGAATGGCATAAATGAGGCCAACGAGATATTAAGCGCTACACAGAAAAACCAAGTTTCGAAAGAAGAAAAAAAGTTTTTCAAAGAGTTCAACATCTCAGACACAGACGAAGACCTCACGAAGAGAATCCAAAGAATTATCACCACTCTCTCTCAAAGAATAAGAGAACTCCAAAAAGCAGATTTCAAAGAACTAATCGAACTCACTTCCATCATGGATTCAACCGCGGATGCCGATAAGGCTCCACAAGATAAAGCCAATCCTATGTGGGAAGCTATTACAAAGACGTATCAGGCCACTTCACGATCTAATCTCGCAAGAGACCTGCTGTCTTCGGGATATATCAATAAAGATTATATATTGTACGCATGGATGGACAACAATTCCATAGGATTAGCACGACGAGACAACCCAGCATTATTTGTTCACCATGTGCTCCAACCACAAATACCAGATTTCTCTTATGAACTCAGCGATGAGGCTATTGCTGATTTACAGGAGCAAGATAGTCTGAAATACGACGAGGACTGCACCTTCAATATTTTTATCCTTCAATATTTGCTAAAGCCTGATACAAGAAACGATGCTTCGCAAATAAAAAATAATAGGAAATCGGCTACAACAATGCTGAAAAACACCGATATACAATACGAAATCAGCGGTAGAGAATTTTTGAACGAATTCTTCGGTAATTCATACCAAATTAGTTTTGAAAATAAAACTTCGGCAACAGAAATAATCGCCACGTTTTCTCCTCATATTTTCGATACACTCATCACCAGCGATTTCAACAGCCTCTACCAAAAACTACAACTCATTAATGCGGCACTACAAGTAATCAATGAAAATAACGAGCCCATTAAATACAGCAATCGAGCATGGGGATTGATACTGTTTGTTTCAGATAACTGGACAGATGCTCTGCAATTTTATAATGAAAACACCGATATAACTCTCGTTAACAATATGACCGAATTTATTCATCGTCAAGGATACGTAGATAACGATTTCGAAAAAGATAGAATACCGAAAAACATACAGCAATATTTTGCCTTAAACGGATTTTTCTTCGTAACACGTCCTGCCCTAATTTTCGCACTTCAAAAACTTGGCGAGAAGCAAAATGAAACCATCGATTGCACTAATCTTTCATTGAACAATCTATTGTTACTTGAAAAATATCCGACCGATAATAACGGATGTTCCATCTATAAAACAGTAATGAAAAACCTTCCGGATTATGCATACATGCTAGACAATGATATCGAATCGCTAATTCCTTCAGACGACGGTATTCTTATTCGGATTTTGGCTGATTTGTACCAGAACACCGCTCACTATCGAAGCGACTCGGCTACGCTCGACAGAATTTTCAGCCATAAAGCTGCTGATACACAACTGATTTCAGATCTCAGCTCTTTAATCAGCAAATTGAATTCTTCCACAACTATGCCCGATGAAAATACTCTGGATCCTGAAGATAGTACCCTCAAACTCAGCCTCTCTCGATTTTTGGCAAAAATGGCATTTCCCTATCTACAAAAACAAAAAAACGAAGATGGAATATTCTCTGCCATTCCAGACGAGCCAAAGGACAATCTGTTTAAATTCACTTTTACCAACATCAATATCTACACAGATCAGATATTCATGCTTACTTCAGAAAATGCCGCCGAGCAGATCATCATTCTCTACATCATGTGCCGACATGCGATACAGCAAAAAGATTTATCTGCGAAACCCGACGCAGATAAAATCGAGCTCATCCTGCAACGACTATATAGTCAATACCTGAAGCAGATTTCGGATAAGTCTACAAAATCATCAAAATCCGTCGAAGATGAGCTTTTAAAGAAAATCGTCAAAAACTTACCGGGTGAATTACGCGCTATAACGCCTGCTCCTCTACCGAAAAATGTTCAAGGCTATATTGAATCCATCAAACGACTCAATAACCGCCATGGCTCTTTTCTGTCGAATAAAAGCGATACTGAATTCACCGATTCTGATATTGAAATACTTCAACAAAGGAACGGAATACATTACAACGATATATCAGCTTTTAATGTCAGCCTCCTTCGTTATTTACTTGAACATTACGAAACCAGTCGATCTGAAATTGCAACTCTCATGCAAACAGTGGACAAGAAATACGAAAAAAATGGGGAATATTTTCTTCTTCACGCTCTTGCTTACAGTAATTCTATAACGCAGCCTCTTAAAATAAGAGTATTTGACGAATTCACAAGAAACTCCTCCCGTGCATTAGACTTCATAACAGATCATTCGGGAGAATTAATCACACAACCACTAATTAATTTTATTGAAAGTGCCGTGTTGAACACTAATCCAACAGATGTAACCGACGACAGCGTTTTCCGGTTTTTAGGTTGTCTAGAAGAAAACTGGAAAATTTGCCAAGCTCTTTTTGAAGATAATTCACCGACCTATAATGCGCTAATAAATCTATTCGAAGAACACCGACCACATTTTTATTCCGGTTTCCATCTAGTACCAATTATCTCGCAACATGGAACTTACACTATAAACAAAGCTAATATTAACGAGATATTTAAACATTTCGACATCCGTAATGCGAATAAATATGCTGATAACTATTCTCTCAACAATCTTTACTCCTTTGAGCAGAAATATCCAAACAGTGGTGTCTATCACGGCATCATAAGTCATATCGACGATTATGCACGATTTATTGATGACAACAAATGCTGTCCAATCGACCAACCATCAAAAAACGGTAATACTAATAGTTCTAATGCTTCTAGCTATGACGATTTTGTCTCTATACTTCTAGTTGATATCTATCAGAAAACATATCTCAAAAGATATGCCGCATCAACCGTTCAGCTCTTATTTAAAAATTGTCATCAACTGCAAGGCTTGACTGGAGAGACCCCGAAAAACAATAGAGAATTTCTTCTGGGCCAAGATGGCTTGAAATCATTCCTGAATAAACTAGAAGAGCTTTTTGAAAGAGAACAAATAGATTCCACCGTTATCAAATACAGAAGGCATCCGTTTATCAGAGAACTCGCAATTAATGGAATTTTTGCCCCCTCTTTCGAAAATGCGTCAGTCTATCTTCAAGACCTTTGCGACCCCGATTATCAAGAGTGGGATTCTGCAGTGAAGGATATCCTTAAAAAAGCAATGTCACTGAATGCACCGCTATCGGATGAGCTTTTCAAACAGATAGATTCTTTACTGTTCGAACTCCAAAAGGATAACAGCTTCGAATCAGAAATCCCCGAAATCCGTAATGAGCTCGAAGCATATTCGAAACGAAACCATTAATCGGAAAATATAATCAGAGACTCTAACATGAACATAATAACCGATACGCCATTGCAACAGTTAAAGTTTAAAAATCCATATGTATCCTACTTCAGCTGTTGCGGTTTTCTGCAATTTGCCGAAATGATAAATCAATATTGTATCCCCCAATTGTGATTCGCACGACAAAGACGGGCATAGTACTGGTTTTACGCTTACTGATACCGGGCTGGGCACTACACTGGGCGATATGAGTGAACTTAACAATTGGGTGAACCCTCTGCGCGATCCGCGAGACTTGCGACTGCCGCGCATTGCCGGGCCCTGCAGTCTGGTGATTTTCGGCATCACCGGCGATTTGGCGAAGAAGAAACTACAGCCGGCCATTTACGATTTGGCCAACCGCGGCCTGTTGCCGCCAAGCTTCGGGCTCATCGGCTTCGGACGCCGCCCGTGGAGCAATGAGGAATTCGCCAACTTCGTCAAAGAAAACGTGAAGGCTCATTGCCGCACGCCGTTCCGCGAATCGACCTGGGCCAACCTCGCCAAAGGCATGCGCTTTGTGCAGGGCACATTCGATGACAAGGCAGCTTTCGAGCGCCTGAGCCAAACGGTCAAAGAACTCGATCGCGACCGCGGCACCCGCGGTAACCACGCGTTCTACATGTCCGTTCCACCGAGCGCCTTCCCCATCGTTTCGAAGCAACTGGCCGATTCCGGACTGGCCAAGTCCAACGACGACGCATGGCGCCGCGTGATTATCGAGAAGCCGTTCGGTCATGACCTCGAAAGCGCGAAAGAACTCGACCGCGTTGTCTCCGAGGTCTTCGATCCGAGTTCGGTCTTCCGCATCGACCACTACCTCGGCAAGGAAACCGTGCAGAACATGCTGGCACTGCGTTTCGCCAACTCCATGTTCGAGCCAATCTGGAACTCCAATTACGTCGACCACGTGCAGATCACCATGGCCGAGGACATTGGCATCGGCGGCCGCGCCGGATACTACGACGGCATCGGCGCTGCCCGAGACGTAATACAGAACCATTTGCTGCAGCTGATGGCACTGACCGCGATGGAGGAACCGGTGAGCTTCGCCGCCTCCGACCTCACCGCCGAAAAGACGAAGGTACTTTCCGCCGTCCGTCTGCCGAAGGATCTTGGTGCCTACACCGCCCGCGGCCAGTATGCCGCCGGTTGGCAGGGCTCTGAAGAAGTCTGCGGCTACCTCGACGAAAAGGGCATCGACAAGTCCAGCACCACCGAGACCTACGCCGCCATCACGCTTGACGTCGACACACGCCGCTGGGCCGGGGTCCCGTTCTACCTGCGCACCGGCAAGCGCCTGGGCAAGCGCGTCACGGAAATCGCCGTGGTCTTCAAACGCGCCCCGCACCTGCCCTTCGAGCAGACCGCCGTTCGCGAGCTCGGCAACAACGCCATCGTCATCCGCGTGCAGCCCAACGAGGGCGTCACCATGCGCTTCGGCGCGAAGGTGCCGGGAGCCACCGCCATGGAGGTCCGCGATGTGTCGATGGACTTCAGCTATGGCCAGAGCTTCACCGAAAACTCACCCGAAGCTTATGAACGCTTAATTCTGGACGTCTTGCTCGGTGACCCGCCGCTCTTCCCGACCACCAAAGAGGTCGATCTGAGCTGGCAAATCCTCGACCCAATCGAGGAATATTGGGCCACACTCGGCCAGCCGCAACCCTACCGCGCCGGCACTTGGGGACCGAAGGAAGCCGACGAAATGCTTGAGCGCGACGGACGCCATTGGAGGATGCCATGATTATCAAAATGCCCGATACCGAGACCAGCGCCATCGCGCGCAAAATCGACGAGCTGCACCAGGAGCGCGGCGAGGCCGGCAACGACCGTGTGCTTACGCTCATCATCTCGACCGATGAACAAGAGCTTGAGAACGCGCTGAAAATCGCCAATTCCGCAGGCCGTGAGCACCCGTGCCGCGTCATTGCGATTGTGCCGAACAGCAAGGAACTGCCCTTCTGCGACGTGGACAAGGAACCGGATTGCTATGTCACCGATTCCGGCGATGTCGAGACCGATCTTGACGCCCAGGTTCGCTTCGGTGCCGACGCCGGTGCAGGCGAAGTCATCATCCTGCGTCCGCGCGGCGGACTTTGCCAGCACACCGATACGTTGGTCATGCCGCTGCTCGTGCCGGACGCGCCAGTTGTGACATGGTGGCCGACCAATCCGCCGGCAAACCCCTCCCGCGACCCGCTTGGAGCGATGGCCGGAAGTCGTATTACAGATGCGCTTCGTTCCAAAGACCCGGATGCGACTTTTGCCAAGCTTCGTGCCAACTGGGAGCCGAAGGACATCGACTTCTCGTGGACGCGCCTGACCACATGGCGCGCGATGCTGGCCACCGCCATCGACCAGCCGCCGCATCTGCCGATTGAGTCTGTCAAGGTCAGCGGCCAGCCCGATTATCTGCCGCTAAAGCTGCTTGCCGCATGGCTTGCGTTGAAACTCAACGTGCCAGTCGAGCTCGGCTATGTCACCGGTGCCGAAGCGATTACCGGCGTCTATCTCAAACGTTCTAACGGAGTGATTGCGCTGGAACGACCGGATTCGCGGGAAGCAGTCATCAGCCAGCCCGGGCAGGCACCGCAGCGTGTCGCCATGCCGTTGCGTTCGCTTGAGGACTGCTTGAGCGAGGAATTACGCCGTATCGATCCGGACGAGGTCTACGCCGACGTGATTCGCACGGGTTGGGATATGATTCAAGACTGAGACGATATACAAGTCGGTAGATAGCTTTTTAGGATTGGCGGAAAATAGCCATTCCGAAAAACCTTTCTACCGACTTGTACGCGATAGAGAGAAGAAACTATGGTCAATCGAAAATTGGAAGTATATAAGGACCCGGAAACTGTGGCTCAAGCGGCCGCTCAACGCACGTTGCTTGCGATTCTGGACGGGCTGAGCGAATGCGACAGCGACACTGCCGCGAAACCGGTTCGTAACCGTTACGACGTGGCACTGACCGGTGGATCCGATATCCTGCGGGCGCTGACTTACATGGCTTCAAACCCGCTGGTCGATGCCATCGACTGGAATCGTGTTCATTTCTGGTGGGGTGATGACCGCTTCGTGGCCGCCACCGACGAGGACCGCAGCTCGTGGCAGGCTCGCGAACGCTTCCTCAACAAGCTTGTCGCTGACGGACGTCTGCCGAAAAGCAACATCCACGAGATGGCTGCGGACACCCGCACACCCGAGCAAGTTGCCGCCGCCAGCGATACCGAAAACGACGAACTGCTCGCCAAAGCCGCCGCTGATTACGAAAACAATCTCAGGAACGAACTCGGCGATAAGCCCACAATGGATCTGCTGATTCTTGGCATGGGCCCTGACGGCCACTTCGCCTCGCTTTTCCCGGGCCATGACGGAATCAAGGTAACCGACCCGGCACGCTTGGCCGTCGGTGTCTCGCACTCCCCCAAGATGCCGCCGCTGCGCATCTCGATGACTGCGCCGATGCTCGCCCGCACCCGTCGCACCTGGATGCTCACGTGCGGAGCAGGCAAGGCCGACGCCACCGCCCACGTCTTCGCGCAGGCCAACAACCCAAACTACCCTTCCAGCTTCGCCACCGGAACCGAGGAGTTTGTGTGGTTCACAACGCCCGATGCGGTGGCAAAGTTGTAAAAACACCAACAAAAACATCGGATGATGAAAAAATAACGCATCAATGATGAAAAATTACATCACACCCGCTAATTGTAATGCGTTGTGAAATAAATTTAATCTGAATATAACTTGTGCCTCCGCTCCACGAAAGGAACGGAGGCACAAACGTCACTGGTCAAACTAACCAATCAAACCGACCTGCCAAACCAGCCAACCAAGTAGTCAGCCAGCAGCAAGTGTCGCGAAATCAGGCGCCGCAATTAGCCAATCAGTCAACCAAATAACCAGCCAACAGCAAACGCCCAAAAATCAAACGCCGGCGATCAACCAATCAGTCGGACATCTTTTCTTCCGGACGACCGGGCTCGGCCCACAGGGTGTGGAAGGCACCGGGCTCGTCGACGCGGCCGTAAGTGTGGGCGCCGAAGAGATCGCGCTGAGCCTGGATGATGGTGGCGGGCAGGCGCTTGGAACGCAGGCCGTCGTAGTAGGAAAGCGAGGTCGAGAAGACAGGCGCGGGGATACCGCAGGTCGCGGCCTTGGCCACCACGCGACGCCAAGCGCTCTGCGCATTCTCAATGGCGCTCTTGAAGTACGGGGCGAAGAGCAGCGAAACGTTGGCCTCGCCGGATTCGAACGCATCGGAGACGACGTTCAGGAACTGGGCACGAATGATGCAGCCGCCGCGCCAGATGCGTGCGACCGCAGCCAGGTCGATCTTCCAATCGTACTTCTTGGCACCGTCGTTGATCTCGTTGAAGCCCTGTGCATAAGCGACAATCTTGGAAGCGTAGAGTGCCTGGCGAATGTCTTCGATGAAGGCCTTGCGTTCGTCGTCGTTCGCGAACGAAATCGTGCCGTCAGGGCCGGCCATGTTCTGCTTGGCAGCGCCTTCGCGTAGCTCGGTCTGATCGGAAAGGCCGCGTGCGAACACGCCTTCCGCAATCGCGGTGACCGGGGTGCCGAGCTCGAGAGCGGTCTGAACCGTCCAGGTGCCGGTGCCCTTCATGCCGGCCTGATCGACGATGACGTCAACCAGCGGCTTGCCGGTCTTCTTGTCCTTCTGATGCAGCAAGTCAGCGGTAATCTCAATCAAATAAGAGTTGAGCTCGGTCTTGTCCCAAGCCTCGAACACGTCACCGATCTCGTCGGGGGTCATTCCCATGCCGCGACGCATGAGGTCGTAGCTTTCGGCGATGAGCTGCATATCGGCGTACTCGATGCCGTTGTGGACCATCTTGACGAAGTGTCCGGCGCCGTTCTCGCCGATGTGGGTGACGCAGGGTTCGCCTTCCGCCTTCGCAGCGATGGACTTGAGGATCGGGCCGAGGGTCTTCCAGGACTCATCGGTGCCGCCGGGCATCATCGACGGGCCGTTCAGCGCGCCCTCTTCGCCACCGGAAACACCGCAGCCGACGAAGTGCAGGCCACGAGCGCGGATTTCCTTCTCACGGCGGATGGTGTCCTTGAAGTAGGAGTTGCCGCCGTCGACGATGATGTCGCCCGGATCCATGGCATCAGCGAGCGCTTCGATCATCGCGTCGGTGGGAGCACCGGCCTTGACCATGATGATGGCCGTGCGCGGCTTGGTGAGCGATGCCACGAACTCATCGATGGTCTTGGCGGGAACGAACTTGCCTTCGCTGCCATGCTCCTTCATGAGTTTTTCGGTGCGCTCATAGTGACGATTGTAAAGTGCCACAGTATTGCCGTGATGCGCAAGATTCCTCGCAAGGTTGGAACCCATAGCCGCCAGACCGACGACTCCAATATTTGCAATAGCTTCCGTCATTGTTCGCCTTTCAACTTGACATTCCTTCGACGAAAACGGTGCCGGCCTATCTTTCCGGTACCCCTTTATTCCGCCTAAGCTCTTAAGTATTCCGGAACTTCGCCGAAGCCCAAATACCTGCATTCCAAGTCTATATCTAACTGCACCTACTTGCGTTCAGAAAACGTGGAATGTCCCACATTGCCGGGATCTACGGTCTGCAAATTCCGGCAACTTAGCATAGCCTATTACCTATTATGTATTATGTATTATCTATTACGAAATAGATATTATTTATTCCAAGAACAATGCACGCAAACCGGCCACTTCGTCTTCGCTCATGCCATTCTGCAGGCAGTATTGTTCGACCGAACCGTATTCATCCTTGATACCGGCAAGCACGCCGCGCATCAGTTCCGGCGGCGAGGCAAGCATCGCGGTCTGAGCGGCCGAAATCTGGCCGACACCCTTTTTGTCGTCCGTAAGACCTTTCATCACGGTTTTCTTGAACGCGGCACCGAGGTTCGCGCCAGACTGCGCGTAGCAGGAAACCACCATGTCGTCGCTCACCCCGAGCAGGCTCATCAGAATGCCCGAAGTGATGCCGGTGCGGTCTTTGCCGGCGGTGCAATGGATGAGCATCGGGTGGCCGTCGTCTTTCAGCAGCTTTCGCAGAATGAGTACGATCTGCTCGGCCGAACCGAAAACGATATCGTGGTACATTTCGGCCATATCGATGCCCTTGGCCACTTTTTTCATGCCGCCCAACACGCTCATACTGGTTTTGAGCAGCGGAACGCGATCGACGTGGATGTCGTCCGGGAGCGTATACGGCCATTGCTTGATTTCAAGCGGGTCGCGCAAGTCCACTACCTCTTTGATATCGAGGCGACGCAGGTCATCGACGCCGTGCTCGCCCAGGAAATTGAGGCCGGCGGTGCGGAAGAACAGCCCGTCACGCAACTTGCGGCCATCCTGCGTTGGGTAGCCGCCGATCCCGCGAGAATTGGGAACTCCGTCGATTTCGACGCCGGCTCCGTCGCCTTCGGGGCGATAGTCGAGATAATCGGTGCCGCTAACGTTGGCAACGTCGCCTGGCATATCAGCGCCAGCGTCCTTGGAGACTGAACCATTGCCGGATGCCACTTGCGTTTGCGAGCTTGCCATATAGACCTTCTTTCACGGCTGTTGCCGCCTGATCGCGCGATTTTCTCACGCTCGGATTATTCATAAAGCCACTATTTATATAGTCAATAATGAGATAAGTCTACCCATAATCCTTAAAAATCACTGTCAGCCACCACAATATGAGCCGAACGGACAACGCCAAAAACGCTTCGCGGCGACAAGCGGCACCGCACTCACGCAGACCCTTATCATCCTCAGCAAGGCATATGAAAAAGTTATCGTTAACAGGTTTTATCCGCATACGATAAAGACAAATTATCAGCGATATCACCGAAATTTATATTTATAAAATATTATTAATTATTATTTTCTGATATAGTTAATATACATAAATGTTTTCGCAAACATTTATGTGATTGGGGCCAATGAAGGACTACGAGAAAGAAGAAAGCTTATGCAAGGCAAAGTAGCCGCTGCTGCGGCAAGCTTGGCGCTGATTGTGGGCAGCATTCTGCCGACGACCGCGATGGCATCCACCAGCGGAATAGCAAGGGACGCAAACGCGGTAACCACGCTGACACCAAATCCATGGTTCGCCAACGGACCATTCGAGGGCTGGGGCACCTCGTTGGCCTGGTTGGCCAACGCAACAGGCAGTTACGGCGAGCCCGGCTCCATCAAACATTCCAGCGGCAACGCCCAAGCCGACGCAAAGGCCTTGCAATACGGCAAGGACCTGCGCGAACAGTTCTATCAGAGCATTTTCGGCCGTGACGGGCTTGACCTCAATATGGCCCGGTACAACGTCGGCGGCGGCAACGCCTCGGACGTCGCTTACGGCTATCCCTTCATGCGCCAAGGTGCGGCGGTGCCCGGCTATTGGGCGGAGGACCCGGACGGATCTCTCAACCTCTACGGCGGCACCAGCACCAAGCAGGCGGACAAGAACGCTCTGGACACGGCCTACAGCGCGAACAGCGATGACTCATACGTCTGGGGCACTCGCAGCCAAAACTCACAGGCCGCGAAGAACGTGCAGGCCCAGGAATGGTGGCTCAAGCGCGGCGCGCAAAACGGCGATATCACCGACGTCGAGGCCTTCGCCAATTCCGCACCCTGGTTCATGACGGAAAGCGGCTATGCCACCGGCGGCCAGAATTCGTCGGCCGAGAACCTCAAGGATCCCCAGAAATTCGGGCAATATCTGGCTAAAGTCGTCCAGCATTTGAATACATTACAGGCCGAAAACGGCAACAAAGTCAAGGTAAACACGGTCGAACCGCTCAACGAATCGGAAACCGGATATTGGGGCACACCAAGCGATATGGCCAGCGCCCACGCCACCGGCAACAGCGAGGACGCCAAGCTCATCCAGCGCTATTGGGAACGCTACTATCGCGGCGCGGGCAAAGACCAAAGCAAGACCCCGTATAGCACCGCGGTAAAGAAGCCGCAGGAGGGTATGCACGTCGACAATGGCACAGCCCAGACCGCTCTGCTCGCATTACACGAAGCACTTGCGGCGGACGGTCAGAACAACGTCAAGGTTTCGGCCACGGATGCCACCGATTCCGGACAATTCGTGGACTCGTACAACAACTATCCGCAGAATGTGCGCGATGCCATCGGCCAATACAACACCCATTCCTATGGCACCAACAGGCAACGCGTCGCACGCGATATCGCGCAAAGCGACAGCAAGCGGATCTCGATGAGCGAGGTGGACGGCTCTTGGCAAAACGGTGGATTCAATCCGTACGGCTTCGACAACGGGCTGGGCATGGCCGGCAAGATCAACAGCGACATCTACGCCCTGCAATCCGATGACTTCACCTTCTGGCAGGTAGTGGAAGACCTCTACAACATGTCGACGGCAGACACCGATATCAACGGCAACGCCGCCAATCCCAAGGGCGAGAACACGAACTGGGGCACCGTGCTCATCGATTTCGACTGCAATGTGGCCGGCACCGACGGCAAGCTCTATTCCGAACGCGACGTCGACAACAACCAGGGCCGCACCAACGGCATCAAGCCCTGCTCGGTGGTGGTCAACTCCAAGTACAACGCCGTGCGCGCTTACACCAAGTTCATCCATCGCGGCGACCGAATCATCGCCAACAATTCCACGGCCAACAATATGACCGCAACTTCGGCGGACGGCAAGACGCAAACCGTGATTCATCGCAACAACAGCTCGAAAGACGAAAAACTGGTCATCGACCTGTCTAAGTACGGCGACATCGCCGCAAACGCTTCCGGCAAGCTGTTCCTGACCACCGCCCCGGCGGCCAAAGACGACAAATACGCCGCCACGCTGGACTATATGAACCAGTACAGCAACATCGAGCAAAACAGCGACGCCGTGTCCATCGACGCGAAGGCCAAAACGGCCACGGTAACCATTCCCGCCAAGTCCATCGCCTCAATCGAACTCAATGGGGTCACCGGCGTCGCCAAGAATGTCGGACTCAATAACGGACAGTCCTACCAGCTGATCGGTCAGGGGTCGAACCGCAACCTTCAGGCCGCGCAAGACGGCTCGCTGACCATCGAGGACGCAGCCAACGACGCCACATCAGCAAAGTCGCAGATCTTCACCTTCAACGAGGTGGCCGCAGATCCTGCACGCCCGACGCTGCACCGCTACGTCATCTCCTCGGCCGACGGCGCCAAGATTCTCATGCAGGACGGCAAGTTCGCGGCGGGCAATGTCGCGAGCGCGAAAACCGACAAACATGCGATTTGGACGCTCAACACCGAGGACGGCGAACACTATAGCTTGGTGAACACCGCCGCGCAGCAGGCGTTGGAAGTCGGCGGCCAGAAGACGGCAGCAGGCTCCGCAGTCGGCACCTATATCTCCAACGGTGGTACCAACCAGGCCTGGTCGATCCGCGACGTTGTGGCCACGGGCATCAAGCCGGTCAAGGTGCAGACACCGATCGGCACGGTGCCCACGATGCCATCGTCGGTAACACCGTATTACACTTGGGGAACCGGCCAGCCCGCAACCGCCACTTGGAACACTTCATCCTTGGCGCAGCAGGTCAAGACTCCGGGAACCTACGCCGTCAACGGCCACGCCACTGACATCTACGGCAACACCATGGCCGCGCAAGCCAAGGTGTACGTAGGCAAGTTCTCGGTTTCTGACCCGGCATCGATCACCGTGGCCACAGGCTCCACGCTTGCACAGGTAAAGGCGGCTGCACCGGCAACGGCCAACGCCCATGTCGGCAGCTCCCCCGAGTTCGCCTCGGCTGCGCAATGGCAGTGGGGAGACCTCAATGACAGCGATTTCGCCCGCGCCGGCAAAAAGCAGGTGCCCGGTACACTCGACGACGGAGCGCACGGCACGATTCCCGCTTCCCTGACCATCTACGTCACCAATCCCAAGAACACCAACGGCGAGAACCTCGCGGCGGCCTTCTGCAGCAGTGCGGCGGCCTCGTCAACGGAAAACTCACATTCGGTCGCATACACGTGTGACGGCAAAACCGATGACAACTCATGGTCGAACTGGAGCAGCAGCCCCACCGACACCAACCCATGGCTGAGCTACACCTTCGACCACGCCCACGCACTCAACTCCTTGGAATTCGTCTCGTATGGCGAGGCGACGCCGAAAAGCTTCACCGTGCAGTACAAGAACGGCAGCGGGGACTGGACCGATTCGGGCATCACCGCACAGACTGGCGAGAACCTTCGCGGAGACGTCACCACAGTTGACATCAGCTCGCTGCCTGCTACAAGCGGCATCCGTCTGAATCTCACCTACCGCGATGACGCCAATTACTATGCGAAGGTCTCCGAAGTGCGGATCTTCGAAAAGCAAGTGGTCGCTTCCCCTTCAAACGACGCGACATTGGGCGACCTCCGTCTCGACGGCAAGCAGATCGAAGGCTTCAATCCGGCAAAGACCTCTTACGATGTCAAGCTGCCCTATGGCGCCGAAAGCAACCCAGTACTCCAGGCTTTCGCCGCAGACGGCGCCGCGAAGCTTTCCGTCAAGTGGGAACAGCCTTCCACACAGCGCTCCGCAACAGGAACACTGGATGATGACCCCGCAATCGGCGGGAAAGCAACCATCACCACACAGTCTGCAGACGGCACAACAACCCAAAACACTGTCGTCAACTTCATCCCGACAGCACTTCTGACAGGCCTGCGAGTGACGCCACCGACAAAGACCCAGTACGCCATCGGGGACGCCTTTGACACCACCGGAATGACGGTGACCGCCGTCTACACCGGAATCGAAAGAAGCGAGCAGACCACGCCAATCGCGCTGAACGACCCCGAGCTTTCCATCAGCGGCTTTGAATCGGCGAGCGCGGGCGACAAAACCGTGACCGTCTCCTATCGCGGCGTAAGCTCCACGTTCACCGTGCATGTGATGGCAAACAACAACGCCGGCACACCCGGGCAATCGGGACAGCCTGGGCAACCCGGACAAAAACCCAACGGCAACGCCGCCAACAAGCCGCAGCTCAGCGAGACAGGATCGTCAATCGTGGCACCCGTTGCCATTGCTCTGACGAGTCTCGCTGCCGCCGGCCTGCTGCTGGCCCTGCGCCGTCGCCGCGTCTGACATAAAACGGCTGTGCCGATACTGTCAATGCCTATCGGCACAGCCGTTTTCTCGCTTTGATTTACAACAGCCATCGAACATTCAACAGGCCGGAATCATAGGCCATCAGCCTTCATAATCCGGCCATTTAATATCAAGGAATCGACATGAAACTTCATTCCAATATCGTCGTCGGTGTGCTCGCCGCGGCGACGTTATGCGGACCCATGATGTTGCCTTCCGCCTACGCCGCGGAACCGCCAGAGACGTCACCATCCGCTACATCATCGGCAGCAGCATCATCGGCGACACTGCCATCGGCACTATCACCTGTATCATCCACCGCCGCGAAGGATTCCGCACCGAACCTGTCGAACAAAGAGACAACTCCGACGTCCCAGGCACCAATCATCGGCCAACCATCATCCGCAAAACCGGCAACAACAAGCACACAATCTGCCACACCAACGGCGTCAACGGAACCAACAGTACCGAAACCACCAAAGCCGGCAACACAGGAAGTAACCGATAAAAGCGGCCTGCAATCGCTGCTGACGTCAACCACGCAAGCCAAGCTCCAGCCACTGGCCTCGGGCGGCCACGCCGACAACAGCACGGCGCCATACGACCATGCCTCGCCCAACCAAGCCGATCTCGGCAAACTCAATGACGCGCGAACTGCCGCCCAGCAGGTCATTGACAACGCAACGGCATCCCAGAACGACATCACCCAAGCAGCGGCCCAGCTGCAAAAGGCCTTCGACGCCGTACGGTTCATCTATCATTACACCGGTATCACCGGCACCAACGGCGCCCGCGTCTTCGACAATAACGGTTCGCTCATCCAAGCCCACGGCACCGGCATTCAAAAAGTGAAAACCTCACTGCTGGCACCGTCCGACAGAGCCATTGACGCCAATGGCGACGGAAACGTCTACGTGATGTGCGGCGAGGATAAAACCGACCGTCTGGTGGCCCACGGCGTGCGCATCTACTATTCGGACGATCTCTACAACTGGGTCGACAAGGGCCTCGGTTTCCAGACCTATCTGGGCGACGCCGATCTAGCCAATAAGAAGAGCGGCGCGGATACCACCTATCAGCGCTATTACAATGTCGCGAACATCACCAGCGATCCGGATTACACCAACATCTACGGCACCGATTTCTCGACGTTTGCCGGTGACGCTTCCAACTACAACATCTCCAGCCCCCAGCAGGCGCTCGACAAACTGCTGTGGGATCTCAAAGCGCTCAAAGGCACCGGCACCGACCCCACGAAAACAAGCGCAGTGTTCGAACGGCCGAAAATGGCCTACAACCCTTCGACCAACCGCTGGGTCATCTGGTTCCACGCCGATGGTCCGAAATACGGCAATGAAGACACGGCCACTTATTCCAAGGCCAAAGCCGGCGTTGCGATCTCGGTGGGTTCCGACCCCGCAGGCCCATACAAATATCTCGGCTCCTTCCGTATGAGCCCCGGCAACAATACTGGAAATCCCGGCATGGCCCGCGATATGAACCTCTACATCGACAAAGGCAAGGACAGCAACGGCGACGGCGTCGATGACGCCTACCTCTTCTACTCAAGCAACGAAAACAGGGATTTGACCATCTCGCTGCTCGACAAGACCTACACCAAACTCGTTAAGCCCGTCTCGCAGCAACGTATGGGCACCGACGTCGCCGCGGGAGACACCTACAACATCGCGGCCACCAACAGCAAGGAATCCCCGGCACCGTTCAAATGGAACGGCAAATACTACATCATCTATTCGGAGACCACCGGTTGGGCCCCCAATGAGAACAAGTACACCGTGAGCGCCGGCGACAACATCCTCGGGCCCTATCACGAAGCCGGAACGCCGTTCATCGACGGCGACGGGTACGAGCAGAACCATACGAACTCGTTCTACACGCAATCCAGCTCGGTGATCCCCTACGACGAATCGAAAGGCATCTTCCTGTATTGGGGTGACCGCTGGTTCAACCCGGACCAAGGCGCCGACATCAGCCAGTCCCGCTACGTGATGACCCCCATGCACATGGTCAACGGCAAGTTGCAGGTCTTGCCGGCCGCAGACTGGAAAACCAGCGATCTCGGACGCTATCAGGCCATCGACGTGCAGACCGAACTGCCGAAGAGCACCGGTTCGATGAGCGAGTTGATGGGCAGCTTGCCGAAAACACTCGCGGTAAAACTCGGCGGCAGCAACGAGACAACCACAACACCAGTGGCATGGGACCCGTATTTCGGCCCCGACGAGCCCACCGGCACGGTGACCGTCACCGGCCACCTCACGGCTCTCAACAACACCCCGATCGATTTCACCGTCTCCGTCTATCCGAAAAGCACCGTGCTCTTCATGGACGCCGGCAGCGATCCGACCAACGAATCGGCCTACTATACCGAGCTGAAACGCCATGCCCACCTTCTTGGCACCAACGCCACACACAGCGACCAAGCCTATTCGGCTGGCGGTTGGGGTATTTCCAGCTCGGTCGGGGCCGATGACGGAGACACCGGTGCCAGCACCGACGTTGCCAAATACACAACCAGCAGCAACGACATCTACGAAACCGGCTACTGGGCAAGAGCCGGAAAGACCATCGATTACAAGGCCGATCTGCCCTCCGGAACCTATACCGTGCAGGCGGGGTACAAGGAATGGTGGAGCAACAAGCGCCAGACCGTGTTCACCGTTTCGAATACGGCAAACGGCAAGCAGTTGGCCCAGACCTCGATTGTTCCTAACGGCAATGGAAACGCCACCGACGCCCAGCAATTCAGCCTCGCTGAAGATGCCACCGTCCTCTTCTCGACCAAGTCGACCGGCGGCGGCGACCCTGTGCTCAGCTGGATCAGCGTGAACAAGGTAAGTCCGGAGCAAATCACCTCGGTAACCCCAATCACCGGCACCGTTTCCTTCATCGGCAATACAACACCCTCACTGCCCAAACAGGTGACCGTGCACAAGGCCGACGGCAGCGCCGAGACCAGAACCGTGACCTGGCCAGATCTCGACGCTTCGAAACTGACGATCTTCACTCCGCAAACCCTTCAAGGCGTCGTTGACGGCACATCACTGCCCGCAACGGCAACCGTCGAGAAAATCCCCGAAAACCTGGGATACTTTATCGACGTCGCCGGCGGCGACCAGACCTCAAGCAATCCCTCGGAAAGCTACCGATCCACAGTCGCGGCCATGACAGCAGCGAAGAAGACGCTGCTCAACGCACGTCCCGACCAGAACTTCAACGCGAGTGCCGGCACGACCTGGGGCAACACCTCCAGCAATTACGGAACACGAGCCTCGACATCGTCGGACCCCTTCGACTATGGAATCTACGCGGGAGCGAACGGCACGAAAGACACACTTTCCTACGCGCTCACCCTCTCCCCCGGCAAGCACACGGTCTCCATCGGCATGCACGACTGGTGGTGGCAAAACAGGCCGACGACCATCACCTACCAGACGGCCAACGTCTCGCAGGACGGCAAATCGGTTCCTTCCGCTGTCTCGCCGCGCTCCGGTATCGCTATAGGCGCCCAATCGGATCCGCAACCCTTCGCGACGGTAACCGTCAACAACGCGCAGACGATTGCCAGCGGCGATATCGACATCACCGGCGACGAAGATCAGCTGGTTACGTTCACGCTCGCCTCCGACACTGGAACAGGGCCGGTACTCAGTTGGATTGCGGCCACCAGGTCCGCGCCTGGCACGAATCCCAGCGATCCGGGCACACCCTCGAACCCCGGCAACAACCCAAGCAATGGCAACGGTATAGGCAATGGCAACGGTATCGGCGGCAACGGCGGCAATGTCATCCAGCAAGCTCCGTCCTTGACCAAGCCGAATCCTTCGGCACACGCAGGTAGGCATAACGCCGGCAGCGCCGCCCGAAACGGCACGCAGCTGACTGAGACAGGCGATGATGTTTTTGCAATTGCGATAATCGCCGCCGCCGCATGTTCTCTTGCCTTATCTATCGCTGCAGCCCGCATTGTACGGCAAAGGAGGCGGGACTAACAATTGTTCAGGCTCTGCTAGTGCTAGCTAATCAATACGCGGGTGGCATCGATATTCATTCTTATCGATGCCACCCGTGTATATAATGGGTGCTTCCCATCAAGCCTCGTAAATTTCCTATATTCATTAAACGGACAGGTGTCACGTACCGTTTTATTTCGAGAGCCCTTGAGGCTTCATGAACATCGTCATGTACCACGGCAAATCAATGACGGCATCGTTCTTTTTTTCATGTTCTACATTGCTATTACAAAGCACAAAACCAGAACCAAGCTTCCATTCCTTAACGGCCAGCAATTTATCAAGAGCGGCATGAACGGTAAAATCCTTTCCTGATTTCGCTTCTATCGGTACGATATTGCCGCCACGTTGCATAAGAAAATCAACTTCACCGATCTTCGCCTTATCAAAATAGAAGAGTTCAAAACCATTCGCCGTCAATTCCTGAGCTACGAAATTCTCAAGCGAACTGCCCCAGTTGACACCTACATTCCCCTGCATGATTTCCAATGCCGTCGACCCTGCACTGGCCGCGCCCAGCAGGCCGACATCGCATAGAAAAACCTTCATCAGACTATGTTTTTCGTTGAGTTTCAGCGGATAAACGGGTTCTGAGACGTTCCGGCACGGAAGGACGACACCAGCATCGGCCAACCACATGAAATCGCTGGCATAACGCTCCATACGGGCCGTTTTCGACAAATCAGCCAAGACAAAACGCTTGTTCTTCTTATTAAGTTGCGAAGGCACAGCATCGAAAATCGACTTGATATGCATACGACCGACGCTGGTATCAGCATATTTAGCGATATCTTGACGATACAGCGACAAGATATCGCGTTGCACATTGCCTACTGTATTCAAATCGTTCGTCTCCACAAACGCGGAAACTGCTGCAGGCATGCCGCCAACGACCATATAGTATGAAAATAGAGACATCAAACGCTGATGGAAAACGTTTATTACCGGCCTCGATTCTTCAAATGCGTCACTGGCCTCGTCTATGACCGATTGCTGGATACCATTCGCCCAATAGAATTCCTGCAACGTTAGCGGGTACATCGTCAGATGCTCCTCGTAACCAACAGGATACGAAGGAACCTCCTTATAAGAAACACCCAAGAGCGAGCCCGACTCGATGTAATCGAAACGCCCATCGTCGACAAGGAATTTAATAGCGGTTCGTGCGCGTGGGCATTCCTGAATTTCGTCGAGGAAAATCAGTGTCTTGCCTGGGACAAAAGGCTTGTTAGAGTAAACGGAAAGATTGGCGATAAGGATATCAGCATTAAGGTCTCCCTCAAAAACGGCTTTGGCGCTCGGAGTCTCGATGAAATTGATTTCCAAGAAAACGTCATAATGAGATTTGGCGAATTGGCGGACGAGGTAGGTCTTGCCGACCTGTCGCGCACCGTCAATTAGCAAAGCGCGATGTTGTGGGTTATTATGCCACGCCTCTAAACGTTTTTCAGCCAATCGTTGTAGTATCAACGTTTCACCACCATTCTGCGACGTTTTACGTATCAATTTAACATAATTCTGCGACGTTTTTCGCATATTTCAAGCATTATTTTGCGACGTTTTCAACTCTTGTAAACAGCATTTTGCGACGTTTTACCAATTCACCTTCTTTCGCAATTTTACAGAACGAGACTGGCAGTAGTCTCATGACATCTCCGCTGTTACCCATAGTAGATATCACATAACCAGACAAAAGCGGCAATGATGCCTGATATCAGCATTTACATTTCGCCATTCGTCGATACCGTTCTTGGGCGACAACCCGCGAGGAGAAGGCGAGCAGCAAATATCGCAACAACGGAGCCCGCAACTTATTTCACAACCAATCGCGAAAATCCAGATTTCTATGCAATCCTGTTCCACCGGCGTCGACGCGCAAAATTTCATTACTCTGACCTACGCAAACGGTACCATGGATCGGATTCGCAACGATTGGAACTGCGTTATTCGTTTGAGTAATCGGCCTACGCGTGACGACCAATTCAGCAATATAATCAACAAATAGAATAAGGGCTAAAACGATAAAGCCACTCGTATTTAGCCCTTATTCAATTACGCGCCACCTGAACCAACCGTTCAGATAACCCACATTATCAGTCAGACGTTCAAAGGATCAGAACCAGGACGCACCAGTAAAGGCAACGTATGGTAATCATATTGTTGCGTATACCAATGGTTCGGCTCATACGATTCTTTAGTAAGAAGGTTGACCCAAGACTTTCCTTGCATCTCCCCTTCTACGTCAGGAACGTAGAAGCGAACCACGCCATCCTCCGAAAAGACAGGAGCCACCAGCAAATCATCACCCAGCATGTATTGGGTGTCGATATCCTCACAGTTCGGATCATTCGGGAATTCCAGAACCATCGCACGCATGACCGGTGTGCCGAACTTATGCGCTTCTTGGCTCATCTTCATCAAATAAGGACGCAAATTATCTTTGAGCTTGCTGAACTCACGCGTGACTTCAACCGCTTCGGAACCGTATCGCCACGGAACCTTGAGATCACCGGCCCCGTGGTAACGGGAATGTGAAGAAAGCAGACCGAACTGCGTCCAACGCATATAAAGATCAGGCGTCGGAGGAACGGGACTTTCCTCGAAACCAGCGATATCATGGCTCCAATAGCCGAAACCACCCATTCCCAGCGACAGGCCACCTCGCAACGAATCGGCCATAGCCAAATACGTCGGATTCGGGTCGCCTCCCCAATGAACAGGGTATTTCTGACTCCCCACGGTTGCCGAACGCGCAAAGACGACTGCATTCTCCTCGCCTTTGACCTCTGCGGTAACCTCGTAGACGGCTTGGTTGTAAAGCAACGTGTAGTAGTTATGCATCAGCTTGGGGTCGGCTCCGTTATAATAACTGACGTTTTCGGTGGGAATCCGTTCGCCGAAATCGGTCTTGAAGCAATCGATGCCCTGTTCCAGCAAATGCCGCAACTTGGATTGGTACCATTTTTTGGCATCTGGATTGGTGAAATCGACTATTGCCATTCCTGGCTGCCACATATCCCACTGCCAAGGGGAGCCGTCGGCATCCTTGATGAAATAACCGTTCTGCGCACCCTCATCGAATATCGACGATTTCTGAGCTATATAGGGGTTCAGCCACAGACAAGCCTTGACGCCACGTTTATGAAGTTCGGACAGCATTTTTTCAGGGTCGGGGAATTTCGTTTCATCCCACTCGAAACTGCACCATTCCATTTCCTTCATCCAATGGCTGTCGATATGCACAACGCTTAATGGAATATCGTGTTTCGCCATATCGTCGACCATCTTGACGATGGTGTTCTGATCAAAATACGGGCTCATCGAAGTCGAAAGCCACAGCCCGAAACTCCACTCAGGAACAACAGGCGGCTTGCCGGTCAAATCCGTGTAGTTGTTGATGATGTCTTTGAGATCCGTACCGCCGATAACCGAATACGTCATCTCCTGCTCAGGAACGGAGAACTGAACTCGGGAAACCTTTTCCGAGCCGATTTCAAAGCTCACCCTTCCAGGAGTATTAACGAACAAGCCGTATTTTTTGCTGCTCAGGTAAAACGGCACGTTTTTATACGCCTGCTCGCTTTCGGCGCCTCCATCAAGGTTCCAGCTCTCCACGGTTTGGCCGTTTTTCACAAAATTGGTAAACCTCTCGCCCAGACCATAAATCTTCTCATTGATACCTAACTCGAGTTGTTCGACGATATTGGTCTGACCCTGAGGGTCCATCACCACGGATTTGCCGCGCCAACCCGAACGTGCAATCTGCTTGCCGTCGAACGTGTAGAGAAAATCAATCAGCTCACCCTTGGCGATATGCAATGTCAGCCTGTCAGATGTAAAGGTCCATTCCTTCTCGTTTTCTTCGATCTTCACCTGCGGATGAGTCTCATTCAGCTCGTACTTGGGGCACTTGCTCCGGTCTTTTTTGTAGTTGATGAGTCTCGTCGTGATGATGTTCGGACGAGGGCTGGTGACCTCAATGGTCAAAAGTCCGATATTATACGTGTCCCCCAACGTATGGATATGTCTTCCAAGCGGGCAATAAAGCGTCAGCTTGTCTTCGGCAATGTCCGCCGTATACACATTCGCGGCATATCTTACGTCGTAACCTTTTTTGACCAGCCAGGCACCGTTTAAAAACTTCATGAATTTTACCTTTACAAAAATCGTAATTTTTTATAGTAAATATCGCCATACGAATTCCGATAGCCCGCAAATTCACGCAACAAACGAAAGCCCAGGCTCTTCGTGCAGATGCAAGAAGAGCCCAAGCATTTCAAAATCGGAAGACGCTATGACTACTTGATACCGTTCTTCTGGAAATCGGCGTCGAGCGCATTGAGATAGGTGTTGACATCACCCTTCTCAAGGAACTCCTGGCTCAACCCCTGCATATCGCTCGCACCGGTAAACATGACATCTGGGAAGATGCAGGTCTTGCCCTTATCAATGTAGTCGGCCTTCATCGCCTTCAGCACGTCGGTATTCGCAGGAACATCAGAGCGGACGGAAAGCAGGTTCTGGTCATCCGTATATTCCTTCTGAATCTTCTTGGACAGCAGGAATGTAAGGAACTTCTGAGCCGCCTTCTGGTGCTTGGAAGCCGAAGAAACACCAATCAATGCATCGGTACCAGAAATCAAAGGAGTCGTGTTGGGCTGATCACGGGTAGGCAGCACGAAGAATCCAAGATGAATGTTGGGATTGGCCTCAAGAATTGCCGGAATGGCCCAGATTCCCTGAATATACATAGCGGACTTGCCATTGGCGAACTGCGAGTTACCAGTATCATAATCCGTTCCTGCGGGATCTTCCTGAGCGAAGGTCTTCAATTTGAGCATACGATCAGCAGAAAGCTTCCAACCGGGATTCTTGGCGAAGCTTGCCTTGCCCTTTTGCAGATTGTCCCAGAAATCCTTACCCTGTTCCGGAGCAGCCACCGCCATAGCCATCTTATTGGCGGGATCGGCATCCTTCCAAGTGAAGATGAAGGGCTGCTGACCCGCATCCTTGATCTTTTGGGCTGTCTGAACGAACTCATCCCACGTAGTGGGAGCCGTCAGACCAAGCTTGGAGAAGATATCCTTGTTGTATAGCACACCTTCACCGATGATGGACCACGGCACAACATAGTTCTTCTTGGTCTGGCCGATCTTATGCAGGTAATCGTAATAGGACTTGTTGGCCACGGACTTGTAGGCCGTGGTTCCCGTCTGTTCGGTGAGAATGTTTGCCTTGACCAGATCGTTGTAATAGGTGCCATCAGCAGTGATTACATCAGGAACGTCGTTCTTAGCCATACGGGACTTCAACACGGTGATGGGGTTGGAAGCCGTTTGCTGTTCAACAGTGATATTCGGATTCTGGGCTTCGAATTCCTTAATCAGCTTGTTGGTGATTTTCACCGATTCAGGCTTCTTCTGGAAGAACTGGATGTGTTCCTTCCCATCTGCGGAATTGCCACCGCAGCCAGCCATCATAGGAATTGCCATGGCAATGGAAGCCACGAGCGCAACGCACTTAATCGCCTTTTTCCTTAGCATTTCACTTCTCCTTTGGAGTTTGTTTCCAACGGCGGCGAATGGCTCAATCGCTTCTTCGCTGCCGTTCATCAATTATTATAATGCAATCGTTTGCAAAATCAAATCAAACAATCACTCTTTTACAGACCCTGCGGCAACACCATTGATAATCTGTTTTTGCGCGAACAGGTAGACGATAAGCATTGGGATCATCGCGAGCGTGTACGAAGCGAACGACAGATTATAGTTGGTATTAAAAGCACTTTGGAACATGTACTGGGTGAGAGGAATAGTGTACTGATCCTGCTTCGATATCATTACCAAAGGCAGCATGAAATCATTCCATACCCACAATGTTTGCAAAATGCCAACGGTTGCGTTAGCCGGCCCCAGCAACGGGAAAATGACCTTCCAGAACGTTTGCCAGGTATTGGCGCCATCAAGCATCGCGGCTTCGTCAAGGCTTCTGGGAATCGTGTCCATATAACCCACATAGAACATAGTGTTGAACGGCAGGTTGTAGATGACGTAAATTGGTATCAACCCGTAAAGATTGTCCAAGCCAAGCATGCTCATCTCTTTGACAAGCGGCAACATCAGAATCGAAAATGGGATGAACATCGCCGAAACGATATAGAAATAGGCGATCTTGAAGCCTTTACGGTTCATGTTGCGGGCTATGGCATATCCGATCATGGCATTGGTCAGCACGCCGATGACCACCGAAACAACCGTCAGGATCAGGCTGTTGCCCAGAGCCCTCCAGAAATTGGTCTCGACGATAGCTTCCGAGAAATTGCTCCATCGCCATTGCGTCGGCAACGCCCACAGGCTTTTTGCACTCTGCTGACGATCCTTCAAGGCGGTGGACAACGTCAGATACATCGGTATCAGCACAGTCAGAGAGCAGAATATAAGGAATATGGTCAACAGCCAGTTGCTGCGCTTCCTGATAAGTTTGCTTGAGCTATCCATATTACTTCTCCTCCTTGGAGCCAAACACACCCATTTGAATCAACGAAATCGCCAAAATCAGCAGGAAATAAACGACTGCGTTGGCCGACTGATAGGCGAATTGACCGCCCTGGAAACCGTTACGATAAATAAGGAACGAAATCGATTGCGTCGCGGTTCCGGGCCCGCCATTGGTAAGAGCCACAATCAAATCAAAGACCTGAAGCTGGGTTTTCAGCTGAAGAATCATATTGACCATGACGAACGGGGTCACCAATGGCAGCGTGATCTTCCAGAATGTCTGTACCGTATTCGCGCCATCCACTTTCGCCGCTTCATAGATATCGGTTGAAATGGACTCGATGCCCGTCATATAAATGACCGTCGTCACCGCGCAGGCCTGCCAGACAGCAACAATCACGATAGCGACCCACGCCCACTGGCTGTTGCCCAGGATGCTCTTGGAAAGAAAATCGTTATGCAAGCCTTTACCAACTGAAGTGACGACCTGCGAAAAGATAAAGTTGAAGACATAGCCGATGACGATGGTGGCGAGCACCGCTGGCAGGAAGAACACACCTCGCAGGAAACTGCGGAAACGAATATTCTGCGTCAGGCAAACCGCAAGCAACAGACTGATGACGTTGGTCAGAATCGAGGCCAACAATGCGAAACCAATAGTGAATATATAACTGTGAATTACCGATGGATCGGTAAACAGCTGGGCGTAATTCTTGAACCCTATGAAATTCCATCCCCCATATCCCCTATAGTCGGTCAGACTGTAGAACATACCCATCAATGCCGGGACGGTCATAAAAACAAAAAGAAATATTACACCTGGCACGACCATCAAGGCATAACCAGTACGACGTCTCATATCTCCACTCCTTCATGGATCGTGGCTGTTTCAAACCAGCCACACAATCAAATTTTCCGAGAGACAAAATGGACACACTCCACATTCCGGCAACAAATCATGAACGTGTCAGATTGAGGAATATCCTATTGCAAACGCTTACATTTTATCACGGAAATAATCCACTCATGTTTAATCCTCCTCAACTCCAATGTTATAAAGAAAGCAATAAAACATTGTTATTCCAAAGCTTCGAAAATAACGTAACTATACTATAGCAACCGTTTGCAATAATCAACTCAATCTTTTATAATTTTCCCCGAGGCACGATGTTTATCGGACCATATACGACGAATGCATCGTACCGAACCTGCGAATATAGGGGGCAATAAAGCAATGGGGTTACGCAAATGAAACAAATTGACATCGATGCCGGCTGGTCGGTTCTTCAGGACGTCCACGATGAAGGGGAATATCTGAAGTTGTACAACGATCCCGACCTCACGGATATCGGCCCTCAAATCTCGCAATGGGAACCAATCGAAGCCCTCAGGCATCTTCAGCTGCTGTTTGCACAGCATCCTTACTGGGGCAGGGAATTACGCTATTTCAATGAAGCGCCCTGGTGGTACCGGAACATTGTCAAACTCAACGAAGTAACAGACAATAAGCACTATACGCTTCGTTTCACCAATGTTGACTACTACGCAAAAGTCTGGTTCAACGGGAAACTAGTGGCCTGCCATGAAGGGTATTCCCTGCCTTTTGAATGTGACGTGACACCTTTTGTGCATCAAGGAGACAACACGCTCATCGTAAAAGTCTGGTCTCCTTGGGACCCGAGCGTCAGAGACAACGCGTCGCAAGAGCGTACGCACCTCGTTGAGCGGCAACTCATCAAAGGCACTTACGAACACTCGGATGGGTTGATAGCCCGGGACGTGAATCCGGTAGGGATATACGGAAACGTCTGCCTCATAGAGCAAGAGAAATCATTCCTTACGAGCGGAGCCAGAATCTCGACGACGCTGGATGGAAGTACAGGAAAAGTAACGTTAAGGGGACAGTTAATAGGCCCAGAAGCCCCCTTGACCCTATCCATTACGGCACCGGATGGCTCTTCAGTAAGAAAAGAGCAATATCACGTCAAAGGAAACTTCGAAATTTCCATGACATTGGACGACGTGCTGCCATGGTGGCCATGGGATCAAGGCGAACCGAATCTCTATACGCTTCGTCTGTCAATAGACGGCAATGAAAACCTATGCCGAAAGATAGGCTTCAGAACGGTAGAGCTCGTTCGCACCCATGATCAAACGCAATTCCGCATCAACGGACTGCCGTTCTATGTACGCGGCACCTCTTATTTTCCCGACGTCTATCTGTCCGCCATGAACAAAACACGGTACGAACGCGACATCAAAGCGATAAAAGATGCGGGGTTCAACCTTATCCGTGTTCATGTCCATGTAGAGAACCCGGAATTCTATGATTTGTGCGACCGCGCGGGAATCGCCATTATCCAAGATTCGGAATACAACTGGACGCAACCGAAATCCGAAGACTGGGAACGTCGGTTCATCGCAATTTTCCGCGATACCGTCGCCATGCTCGACCGACACCCCTCGATTATCTGCTGGATCTGTCTCAATGAGCCAGGCTGCGACGACATGGTTCAGGGCACACAGAGCTATGCCATGACGACAAGTCCCGGCCCACAAATCTACAAGGCCATTACCGAATTCGACAGGACAAGACCGGCAATCAAAGGTTCCTTCTGTTCAGACGATGTTTATAGCGGCGACAGCCATAACTACTGCGGATCGCTCGAAGCCCCTGACAGGCCATACACCGACATCGACGGCACTTACGAAAAATTGAACACCGAATTCGGCTTTGACGCTCCTGGGGCGGCGGGCAACTTGGAATCCGTTGGTCTGCCCAGCAGGATAACTCAGGAATTGACCAAACTGACTCCATCTCTGCAGTATTATCAATCCAGACTCACCAAGTATTACATCGAACATTATCGTTGCCAGAAAAACAGACCGAATTGGGGCTATGTACAATTTATGTTCATCGATTTGTGCCCTCAAAGCTTCTACGGGCTGCTTGACTGGAAAGGAACGCTGAAACCGGCATATAACGAGCTCAAAGCCATAAACCAACCGATTGGCGTATTTTTCGAGCAGACAGCTCATTGTATTAAAAGCATCAAGGCGGTCAACGATTCCAATCACATTCTGGCCAACGTCGAAGTCTCGTGGAAGATTTTCGACCAAGATGCCGGAAAGAAAATCGAGAACCGCACAACCATAACTTTGGGCAACGGTGACGTAACCGACGTATCAACTTTGGATATCACCGATAACGGCCATCGCTGGGACGCAGAACTGAGTTTGCAGGATTCCTCCGGAACCGTTATCGCCGAGAATACGTATGCAGATATATTCAATCATCCTCAGCATCCGAAAGGTCATCCGAACCGAATCAGCCACGAATATGGGATCAGGCTATATTCGATATGATGCGGGACACGACGCTGCACATAAGGATGTATTTGCGCGCAAATGGTCGTTTTAATCAAAGGCAACGCTAAAATTGGCTTGAACAACCGATGAATTGCAGCGCTAATACGATAGACGGTTGTAATTAAGTGCCAGTACGCACGGAGGCGAATATGGAAGCAGATATACAAACCGTAGCCGACAAGGCGGGTGTCTCTATTTCCACGGTTTCGCGAACATTTACCCGGCCTGATCTCGTTTCGGCGAAAACCCGCAAAAAGGTCATGGAAATTGCCGAAAATCTCGACTTCAGCGTTTCCCGTTCGGCTGCGTCTTTAAAAAGCGGACAATCATTCCGGGTCGCCTTACTGACCAATGACGGCATACCCACATGGTTCAATTCCCATATTTTCGCTGGCCTGGATTCGGTTCTGCACCCTGCCGGCTACGACATTTCCGTCTTCATACTCGCCAACATCAAAGAACGGCAGGCATTTTTCGAAAACCTTCCCGTCAGGCGCAATGTCGACGCCGTTGTGGTCAATTCATTCGATATCGACCCCTCTGAGGTCTCGCGTTTGGGAAGCATGCACGTTCCGGTCATCGGAATCAGCGTGCCTTCGAATAAAGGATTTGATGCCACGGTAAGCATCGACGATCGCAAAGCGATGCATATCGCCGTCAATCATCTGGCAGCCCTTGGCCACAAGGTTATCGGATATGTTGGCGAAACGGCAAACGGCAGCCACATGCATTACAGCACCGATTCGCGTTTACAAGGTTTTCAAGAGGCCTGCAAGGACCACCCTGACGTAATACCGCAAGTCATGCTGTTCAATCATGACGAAAATCTTATTGACGCCGCAATCAACGGAATCCTTACAGCCGACCCCGCTCCCACCGCTGTCTGCTTTGTCAAAGACGAAGTAGCTTTACCAGTACTGTATCGGATTCGGCGATTCGGCAGAGAAATACCACGAGATCTTTCGATAATTGGATTCGACGACGTGAATCTTTCAAAGCAAACCGGATTGACGACGTTGCATCAAGACCCATATCTCCTAGGGGCAACCGCGGCACGCAAGACTCTCGATGCGATGAATCAAGAGAAACGCTCTACCCAACCAGGAAAAGATACGCCTAAAGGCGACCAGCCCGGCGAAATCGACAATTCATACATCACTTTCCCAATCCAATTAATGCTACGCGACACAACCGCGACACCTAGAACGCGCTAAATCATTGGATGCGCCTATATCTGCTATATGCGATACACAGGCCATCTCGCGCAAGAGTCTATTATTGGATAACGAGGACATGAAAAAAAATTGAATGTTACGGTTTTATAAAATCTGAAAACGATAATGTATAACAACATTGCAATGGGAAGACCTTCAACGAAAGGAAATCATGACCGCTAACAACTCGCGCGACGACTGGTGGAAGCAGGCCGTCGTTTATCAGGTCTATCCGCGCAGCTTCAAGGACGTCAACGGCGACGGACTGGGCGACATCGCCGGTATCACCGAAAAGATAGGCTATCTGAAGACTCTGGGCGTGGACGCAATCTGGCTTTCGCCGTTCTATCCTTCCGAACTTGCCGACGGCGGCTATGACGTCATCGATTACCGCAACGTCGATCCGAGGCTCGGGACCATGGACGACTTCGATGCGATGGTTGCCGCGGCGCACGGTTCCGGACTCAAGGTCATCGTCGACATCGTGCCGAACCACACCTCCAACAAGCATCGTTTCTTTAAGGAAGCGCTCAAGGCCGGGCGTGGTTCGGCCGCCCGAGACCGCTATATCTTCCGCGAGGGACGCGGCAAGAACGGCGAACTGCCGCCCAACGACTGGCAGTCGCTCTTCGGTGGCCCGGCCTGGGAACGCGTCGACGACGGCCAGTGGTATTTCCACATCTTCGCCGTCGAGCAGCCCGACGTCAACTGGAAGAACCCGGATATCCACGAGGAATTCAAGGAAACGTTCCGCTTCTGGAGCGACCATGGCGTCGATGGATTCCGTATCGACGTGGCCCACGGCTTGGCCAAGGACTTCGATTCCAAGTCGCTGGAAGAACTGGGCGCGGAATTCAGCGTACAGGACCAAGAGAGCCATGACGGCAGCAGCCCAATGTGGGACCGACCGGAAGTCCACGACATTTACAAGGAATGGCGTCAGGTCTTCAACGAGTATAATCCGCCGCGTTTCGCCGTTGCGGAGGCTTGGGTGGTTCCCGAGCACCAACATCTTTACGCCTCGACCGACGAACTCGGGCAGGTCTTCAACTTCGAGTTCGCCAAGGCCGATTGGGACGTCGATCAAATGCGTACGGCCATCACGGAAGGGCTTGATTCCGCGGCCCGCACCAACGGTTCAACCTCCACTTGGGTAATGAGCAACCACGACATTCCGCGCAATGCCACGCGCTACGGGCTGCCTCAGATCCCGTCGACCGACAAGCACCAAATCGCCAAGGATTGGCTGTTGCGCGACGGCAAAACCTATTTCGAGGACCGCGCGCTCGGCACCCGTCGCGCTCGTGCCGCTGCCCTGCTGGAACTGGGTCTGCCGGGTTCCGCTTATATCTATCAAGGCGAAGAGCTGGGGCTTTTCGAGGTGCCGGATATCCCTTGGGACCGTTTGGAAGACCCGAACGCTTTCCGCACCAGCCAAGCCGCCAGCGACAAGGGCCGCGATGGTTGCCGCGTACCGCTGCCGTGGATCGCCGGAGATGAGCCAAAGCCCGCTAAATGGGATAAGAACTTCGGCGAAGGCGCGACGTTCGGCTTCTCCCCCGCCACGAAAACCGACGGGACTCCCGCTGCAGCTCCGCACCTCCCGCAGCCCTTGTGGTTCAAGGACTTTGCAGCGGACAAGGAAGCCACGGACCCGACCTCAATGCTGACGCTTTATCACGCAGCGCTCAAGGACCGTGCCGAACTGCTGACCGCCACCGGCGACCACGCGAGCCTCGATTGGCTCGACATGGGCGACGACGTCATCGCTTACACTCGTCCGGCAGTGTATCAAGGTTCTCAAGCCACGTTTGCGAGCGTTACCAACTTCGGCACGGCTCCCGTAGCCCTGCCGAAAGGCCGAATTCTGCTCACTTCCGCCGAACTTGCCGAAGACGGTGGCCTTCCGCAAGATGCGAGCGCCTGGCTTCTGCTCGATAAGTAAGACCTAAAACCAAATAAAACAAGAAGTGTCTGAAACCCTATATATTGCAAGGTTTCAGGCACTTCTCTATTCCTTCTCAGCACGTGAATTTCATGCATCTCACACGTTCCAGCGGACGATGACCGGGTCGTTTTTGTAATAGCCGAGCACCGAATGATGGGCCGTGTCGAAGCGCAGAAGACGGCCCGCGTGTGGGTCGGCGCGTAGCCATTGTGTGGTAAGGATTCGCAGGATATGCGCGTGCGCGACGAGCAGGACGTTGTGACCGGCGAGGATCAGCGGCGTCACCTGTTCGATAACGCGACGAGCGCGAACAGCGGCCGCCTCGACGGTTTCACCGGTACCACTATGAACATTCACCTTTTCGTTGCTGGGAAGCGTGCAGACCCAATCACCCTGCAGGGAAGACGGCAGCATTTCGGGACCTTCGTCCCATACGCACCAATCGTGCCCCAACGCGGCGCTGACCTCCTCACGCTCGCGGCCTTCGGCGGGGCCATAATCCCACTCCATCAAATCATCAAGGGTTTCAAAATCGGAATATCCAGCCAATTGCGCGGTTTCGCTGGCACGATGCAGCGGACTGCAGAAAATGTGTCCGCGCCCGAAACCATCGGGAAACGCCTCACGCAATCGTTTGCCGCCAGCCAAGGCCTGTCGCCGGCCTTCCGCGTTCAACGGCACATCCGTCCAACCCGTATACCGTCCGCTCAGACTCCACGCGGTCTGTCCGTGACGCATCAATACCAAGTAACCAGGTTTCGAGGCTCCTTCGCCCGAAGTAAGATAATTAGTCATACCGCCACTCTAACGCAGGCCCGGAAGAGGCGCAAAATCAATCAGCCATCGTCAAAGGATTCGGCGTCAGGGACAGTGCCGCGTCTATTATGGAAAGATGCACGCAAGACACAGCAAAACAGCGATAAGGGAAGCCGACAAGGCAAACTCGCGAAATCCCGGCACGCCCGCATGGGATTCGTTCATGCCGTCGAAGCCATCCGAACCTTCCAGACTTTCCGCGTCTTCGGCACCGTCCGCATCTTCCACGCCCACTCCGTCTCCGTCTTCATACCAGTCCGCACCCTCAGCCATACCAACTTCATACGAATCTTCACCTTCGTCCTCATCTGCCGACCATATCGTCGAAAGCCTCCATCGTGTCGACCAGAAAGTAGAAACCATGCGCCAAAATCGCCTGCAAGACCCCGATACCTTGGGTGACAAAATCTTTAAAATCGTCCTGCCGACCGTTCTGGGAGCGTTGGCTGGCAAAGTGTTCAAAACCGTTTGGGACAGCCAAGTTACCAACAGGCACGCTTCGGCCGGGAATGGGGCCGAAGAAGCCCAGCAGCAAGGTTTCATCGCTAGCGTCATTTTCGCGGCGGCCTCGGCAGCGTTCGGCTCCATCATCTCCACGCTCGGCACGCGCGGTTCAAACGCGCTGGTGACCCGCCGTCAGAACCGACGCAGCGGAAAATAGCCGGAATCGGCAGGCTGGTCGCCCTCGTAGGTATCGCCGGCCCTTCCCACCTTGCTTTTCGTACGGGAATTACCGACGCCATGAGCCGATCCTGGGATAGCCCTTCTAAAGCGACAATCACCATCGACTAACTGTCGCTTTTTACTTGCTTGTTGGGGATAGCTATGTAAAAAATGACATTTACGGCCTCTATTAGTCACTTTTTGCACAGAACCAGTTAGCAAGCACGTAAAAGGTGTCAAATATAGCGACAACGAATAACAACGAAGTAGATGCCGATATCACATTTGTCGTATTACATGGAACAGAAAATCGTCGGCATGTTCACAAAGCCCAGCGTAATTGGTGGAGTAGCACAAAACTACTAGAAAAACAAGTCTTTTGCTTTGCCATTATCGCTGTTACATTGCTTTATACGTAGCAGTTTTCCGGCATCGCTTCTGTTTACGCGCCGCCCGACAGACAAGGAGACTTCGTGTCAAATCCAACATTTTCCAAATTCCGGCGGCCGCTGACCCGTTGCATCGCCGCAATCGCAGCCGTGGCTTCGCTCGCAGCATTCGCCGCATGCGGGTCGCCGTCGAACAAAGCCAGCGGAAACAACGACTCGGCGACTTCGTCGTCTCAATCCAGCAAAAACCAAGGGTTCCCCGTGTCCATCAAGCACGTCTACGGCACCACCACCATCAAGGCCAAGCCCAAGCGCGTGGCCACGGTGGGCTGGGGCAGCTTCGACAACCTCATCGCCCTGGGCGTTGTGCCGGTGAGCATCGAGAAGAACACCTACGGCAAAACCGTGCACGGCGGCTTCCTGCCTTGGACCTACGACGCATTGAAGAAAATGGGTGTGAAGGACGCCGACATGCCGCAGCTGCACGACGAATCCGATGGCATCGACGCCGAGGCCATCGCCGCCGCAAAGCCCGACCTCATCATCGGTTTGCAGTCTGGCATGACTCGCAAGGATTATGACACCCTCAGCAAGATCGCGCCGACCATTGCCTACCAGAAGGTTTCGTGGGGCGACCCGTGGCGTGGCATGATCAAGACGACCGCACAGGCTCTCGGCGAGCCGGCAAAGGGCGACAAACTTATCTCCAGCCTTGAAGCACAGCTCAAATCGGATGCGGCAAAATACCCGCAAATCGCTGGCAAAACCGCTGCGGTGATGTCGTTCGATGCCTCCAAGCTCTCCAGCTTCAGCGTCTACACCACCACCGACGTGCGCCCCCAGCTCCTGAACGACCTCGGGATGAAGACGCCGGAATCCGTAATCAAGCTTTCGCGCGGCACCGATAAGTTCTACAAGGACGTCTCCGCCGAAAACGCTGACCAGTTCAAGGACGTCGACGTCATCGTCACCTACGGCACCGCCGACACCCTCGCCGCGATGCAGAAGGACCCGCTGCTTTCCAAGATTCCGGCGGTCAAGCGCGGTTCCGTGGTCGTCATCGACAACAACAGCGACATGGCCAATGCACTGGACCCGACCGCTCTTTCCATCCCGAAGATGGATGGCGAATACACCAAGATGCTCGGTGAGGCCGCCGCAAAGGTGAAGTAGGCAGTGGTGGGCGGGCGCGACCGCCCTTTGTCCCGCCACCGACTGACACCAGTAGCGATGCAGGAGACGACACTGGCGGCAATACCAGGGACGGCACCGGCTGCGGCACCAGTTGCGGCACAAGGCCGACAGCAATAACGACAACATTCATTGGTGTCGGCCTTTGTCACTTCTTGTCAGCCAACGACAGCCAGTTTCGTAACAGCCAGCCTTCAACAATGGCCGCCAACAATAAACGGATTATCGCCGACCATCACCAACCAGCCAACAACCCTTAACCACCAAGCCAACAGAAGAACTCAGCCATGACCGCAACCAAAGAACATACGCGCCGCATATCGCCAGCGTTGCTTTATGCGTTGCTGGTCGTTGGGACCATCATTATGGCGATGCTTTCGGTCATGTTCGGCTCACGGATCGTGGCTCCCAGCGATGTGGTGCGGGGGTTGACATCAGGCGCAAGCGACATCGCCGCGTCGGCGGTGCGTACCAGGATTCCGCGCACCGTACTCGGCATCCTCATCGGAGCGGCACTTGCGATGGCCGGCGCACTGATGCAAGGGGTCTCTCGCAATCCGCTGGCCGATCCTTCGCTGCTGGGGCTCAATACGGGTGCGGCGTTCGCCATCGTCATCGCTATCACCTTCTTCAATCTCGCGACACCTGCTTCTTACGTATGGATCGCCTTGGTGGGTTCGGCCGCCACTGCCGCCCTAGTCTGGGCAGTCGGTTCCATCGGCCGTTTCGGCGCCACGCCGCTCAAACTCACGTTGGCCGGAGCCGTCTTGAGTTCGGTGCTCAGTTCGCTTACCAGCGCCCTTCTGCTGCCCCGCGCACAGAATATGGCGACGTATCGCTTCTGGGAGGTAGGCGGAATTTCCGGCGCACGGTTCAACCTGATGCTACCGATCCTGCCGTTGTTCGCGCTCGGATTCATCATCGCATTCGCCATCGCGCCTTCGCTCAACGCCTTGGCCTTGGGCGACGAGATGGCGGTAGGGCTGGGCACCAGGCTCACCTTGGTACGCGTGATCGCGTGGACGGGTGCCGTACTGCTCTGTTCGAGCGCCACGGCGCTGGCCGGGCCGATCGGCTTTGTCGGTTTGGTCATTCCCCATGCCGCGCGTCTTCTCGTGGGATCGGATTATCGCCGCATCATGCCGTTATGCGCCTTTATGGGGCCGTTGCTGCTGCTTGCGGCCGATGTGATCGGCAGGGTCGTCACCAGGCCGGCCGACGTTGAGGTCGGCATCGTCACCGCCATCATCGGCGCCCCGATTTTCCTAGTGCTTATCCGTCGACGCAAGGTGAGTGAGGTGTGAATATGACCATCTCATCATCTTCACCCGCTTCATCAGCGCAAATCGAATCCGCCCAAACTCACCAAATCGCGAGCGCCCGCCAAGTCTCTGATAACGAAAACTCCATCGACGAAATCACTTCCCTATCCCCGGAAACAACAGGCACTCGGGCAGAACAGGAACGCGAGCTTCGAGCTCGCCTGCGACGCACACGACGCCATGACCAGCTCCGTTCAGCCTCGGTGACGGCCGCGCTGACACTCGGGCTGTTGGCACTGTTTTACGCCGACCTCGCCTTCGGCCATGAAGTCTATTCGTTCTCCGATATCACCTCCGTCATCGCGGGAATATTCGACGGAGAAACCATCCCCGGTCTAAGCTTCGCCATCGGCGAGCTGCGCATGCCACGGGTCATCATCGGAGCGCTGTGCGGCATCGCGTTCGGTATGGCCGGAGCCAGCTTCCAGCACTTGCTGCGCAACATGATGGCCAGCCCCGATATTATCGGCATCACCACAGGAGCCAATACGGCGGCAGTGTTCGGCATCGTCGTCCTCGGACTTTCCGACATCCGCCTTTCCGCGTTCGCGCTCTTAGGCGGATTGGCGACAGCAACGCTGGTCATTTGGCTTTCGTGGGATCACGGTCCGAATATCAGCAAACTCATCCTCATGGGCATCGGCCTGGCCGCAGCGCTCAACGCCCTGACTTCCTGGATTCTCATCCGTGCCGACCAGTGGGATATGCAGACGGCCCAGCGCTGGCTCACCGGTTCCTTAAGCGATGCCGCATGGTCGCAAGTCATGCCTATCACCGCCATCGTCGTGGTCTCCGGCCTGCTGCTCATAGCGCTGAACCGTCATGCCGATATGCTGCGTTTCGGCTCGAGCATGGCCACCGGTCTCGGCGTTCGCGTCGCCCCCACGCAAATCGCCGTGCTGCTGCTTGCCGTCATCCTACTTTCCGCGGCCACCGCCACCAGCGGGCCCATCGCCTTTGTCTCTTTCCTTGCCGGCCCCATTGCCTTCCGCCTGTGCGGCCCCAACAAGCCAGCCATCGGTCGGGCGGGGCTGGTGGGTGCGTGCTTGGTGCTCGCTTCGGATATCGTGGCACAGCACCTGCCCCAAGCCCACGTCCCGGTTGGCGTGGTCACCAGTCTTATCGGCGGGCCGATTCTGGTAATCCTGATGATTCGCATGGCCTGTACGAAAGAGGTCTGATATGGCAACGCTCACCAGTCACGACGCCGACCACCACCATCCGGCGCATACGTTCCAGGCTCAGCACGTCGCGCTTTCCTACGAAGGTCGCCAGGTCGTCGCCGACCTGTCCCTTGACATACCCGCCCACCAGGTCGGCATCATCATCGGACCGAACGGCTGCTGCAAATCGACGCTGCTCAAGGCGCTGGCACGCCTCATCAAACCCGACAAAGGCTCGATTCTGCTTGACGGCAAGCCGCTGGGTGACATGCCCACACGTGAAGTGGCCACCAAAGTCGGACTGCTGCCGCAATCCCCTATCGCACCTGCCGGCATCACCATCGCCGATCTGGTCACTCGCGGCCGTTACCCCTACCACGGCTTTGCCGGCGGCTGGAACGCCGACGACGAGGAGGCCGTCGCCCACGCATTGGCCGTCACCGGCCTTGCGGACTTGGCGGAACGGCCTATCGATTCCGTCTCCGGCGGCCAACGGCAGCGCGCCTGGATCGCCTTGGCGCTGGCGCAGGAGACCGATATTTTACTGCTGGACGAGCCGACCACCTACCTTGACATCGCCTATCAGGTCGAGGTGCTCGACCTCTTAAGCTACCTCAACGCCGAAGAGGGAGTCACCGTGGTCATGGTGCTGCACGACCTCAATCTCGCGGCACGCTATGCCGACTGGATGGTCGCGATGAAGCATGGCAAGATCCGGGCCCAGGGCACCCCGCAAGAGGTACTCACCGAATCGCTGTTGCATAACGTCTTCGGCCTCGATGCCACTATCGCCGCCGAACCCGGCACCGAGCTGCCGATGGTGGTACCGGACAAATCGCACTCGCTGCGCGCCCAACGCGACCGGCGTCTTTTCCGACCCGCAGGTCTCGTCGATGGCTGCTGACACCAACAAGACCGGCGCTATGATGCCGCCAAATTCAAGAAATCCGATACCAATGCAAGCACAGCCATCAGAACCGACACAAAACCAACCGCAGCTTGAGGAACCAACACAAAACCAACAGACGACCCAGGAACCTGCGTTCCAGCCGTATCTGGTTCATGTCGCCCGCAAGAAGCGGCTCTCACCTCACTTCATGCGTATCGTGTTCACCGGCGACGAGCTCAACCACTTCGGCGATGACGTCTACGACCAGCGCATCAAAGTGATGCTGCCAATGACGCGCACCCACGGCCCCGCCCAGCCTTTATGGGCCGACCCGCTGCTCTTCAACCACGAATCGATTGCACGCAGCGGCTGGTGGGAACAATGGCGGGCGCTGCCGCCGGATTGCCGCAATGTCTTCCGCACCTACACCGTCCGAGCCGTGAATCAAAAGTCACGGGAAGTGACTGTAGATTTCGTATTACATAACGATGCCGGCCCCGCAGGAACCTTCGCCGCCACCTGCCGACCCGGCGATATCGCGACGCTTATCGGCCCCAATGCACGTTCGCAGGACTCCGCAATCGGCATCGATTTCCACCCCGGCGCCGCCGATTCGGCTCTGCTCATCGGCGACGAGACAGCGGTTCCGGCCATATCGTCCATTCTGGAAAGCCTCGTCCGCGACTCATGGAGGGGAACGACGGAAGTCTTCGTCGAGGTGCCGTCGGTCAACGATTTCCTCAGCCTCGTCTGCCCAGAACACACGGAAATCCACTGGATCGCTCGCAACGATGCACCGCGCGGGCAACGCTTGCATTCAGCACTGGTAGCGGAGCATACGACATATACGACCTATACAACACATACGGCGACGGAAGCGGAAAACGTTGCTCCCCAACCCGCACCATTACCTTCAACGTCGCAAAACAGGAAAGCGGACGATACCCTACCCGCCTACTGCTGGATCGCCGGCGAATCCTCGTTCGTGCGCGATACACGACGAATGCTGGTCAATAATTTCGGCGTTGCCAAGGACCGTATATCATTCATGGGCTATTGGCGCGAAGGAAAATCGGAATTGTGACCGTATCTTCGACTCAAGCGTCTTACCTCCTATAACGACACTCATTCGGCTTCACATTTCCGCTTTATTCGATGCAAATTGTGCGCCAACTGTCATTTTTTATTCACTTGCTCGGGACGTTCATGTAAAACATGACATTTACATCATCTATCTGCCACTTTTTACATGGACACTGGCAGCAAGCATATAATTGGTGACAAATAGGCAGTAAACAACAGATAGACAGATGCAGAAGCCTACGAAATAGATACGAAAATCACATCTGCCGCATTACCCAGAGCGGAAAATCGCCGACTCTGCTTCTCCCCTGTTTGACAGAATATAGTTATGACTGAAACTCAACATAACCTTCGTACCAACGAAACTATCGAAACTCTACTCAACCGCCGCTCAATCCGCAAATTCAAGCCGGAAGCCATCGACGAGCAGACCGTCGCCACGCTGGAAACCGTGGCACAGCATGCCGCCTCCAGCCAGTATCTGCAGGACTGGTCGGCCGTGCGCGTCGAGGACCAGGCCCTCAAGGACGCCATCGCCGAAATCTGCTGCCAGACCTACGTGGCCGAAGCACCGCTGCTTTATATCTTCATCGCTGACGAGCACCGTAACGCCGCCGTCGCCGAGCGCAAGGGCGTCAAGGTCCATTCCGACGAATTCACATTGAATTCCAGCTATCGCTTCACCCAGGCGCAGAATGACGCCGTGCTTGCGCTACACGCGATGGAAACTGCCGCGTTTTCGCTGGACTTGGGCTGCGTGATCCTCGGCTCCGTTTTGAACGACCCGCGCAAGCTCATCGAGCTGCTGCACCTGCCCGAATTCACCTACCCCGTGCTCGGCCTCGCCATCGGCAAGCCCGACCAGTCGCCGGCACTGAAGCCACGTATGGAGCGCGACGACCAGTTCTTCGCCGATCGCTACCCTGCCGACGACACGGAACTGCTTCACGGACTCGACGCCTTCGATGACAGCGTCCACAAGTATTACGATTTGCGCAACACCTCGCGCCCGGTCGATGCCTTCAGCGACCAAATCGCCAACAATGCCGTCGACACCGGCGTCTTCAGCCGCTCCGTCAAACCGGTTGCCGAAGACCAAGGCTTCCGTTTCGACCGCTAAGTTGCGTTAACTCGCGTAAGGTGCACTTTCTCCGCATCAATACCCGAAAAGTGCACCTTGCGACCTGCTACCCGCACCTTTTAGAAACCATTGTCAGAAAAGTGCACCTTGCAGACCGCTACCAGCACTTCTTACGCATCACTGCCAAAAACATGCACCTTACGCAAACCTACGCGCATGTTTTTGACGCTACTGTCTAAAACATGCACTCTACAACCCACTATTCGCACCTTTCAGGCATCACCACCAGAAAAGTGCACTTTAGAAACGGGCTCACGAACATCACGAATACTAAGAAGAACCGCTTACCGCCGTCTCGGCTTGAAACCGCGCTTGCGGGAGTGGGGCCGTTTGCGCTGGGCAGCCGCTTGGGCACTTATACCGCGCAGAAACTGCTCCTCTTTCGGGTCGTGGTGGGTCAGATGCCAGCCGCCGCAGTATTCGCACCGATACACCCACAGCTCGGCATCGCGCTCGATGAAGGCCTGTCGGGCGGCGCGCTCGGCCTGGGCCTTATCGTGGTAGATGATCTTGCGCGAGCTGGCGCAACGTTTCGGGGTGAAGTAGTGCACGCCCCTACCCTAGCAATGCGGGATTACAGCAGACTGACCGGTTTCTTGCAGTAAGCCACGCGTATGCAAGAAACCGGTCACCTAGCAGAAGCAGATGAACGGTTTCGCAAATCAGGTTGACGGTCGGTTACTTTACGGCAGATCGTTTCCGGCGGCGACGTAGAGGTCGTACCATTCCTGAGCGGTGATCTCGACATCCGCACCGGCCATCATTTCCTTGAGACGGCTCGGGGTCATCGAACCCAGCAGCACCTGCATCTTGGCTGGGTGACGCAGAATCCATGCCACGGCGATCGCGTTCTTGGTGACGCCATGCGCATCGGCGACGCGTTGCAAGGCCTCGTTGAGCTCAGGGAACTTCGGGTTGTCGGTGAACACACCCTCGAAGAAACCGAACTGGAACGGGCTCCACGCCTGAATGGTCATCTTCTTCAAGCGCGAGTAGCTAATCAGCCCGCCGTCGTGGTCGACGCTCGCCGTATCCTGCATGTTGACGTGAATCTCCTGCTGCACCATGCCGGTGTGCCCCAGCCCGAATTGCAACTGGTTGATTTCCAACTTTTGGTCCAGCGCGCTCTGCAGCATCTCGACCTGCATCGGGTTGACATTGCTCACGCCGAAATGACGCACCTTGCCGCTCGATTGCAGCTCGTTGAACGTTTCCGCCAGTTCATCGAGCTCGACGAGCGTATCAGGGCGATGCAGGAGCACGAAATCGACATAATCGGTCTGCAGGTTTTTCAGTTCGCTGTCAAGCGCGGCGAGGAGATGAGCCTTGGAGAAGTTGTAACGGGTGATATCATCGCTCTTCGGATCGCGGTAAATGCCGAACTTTGTCTGTACATAAATCTTGCTGCGGTCCACGCCGACGTCCTTGAGCGCTTGGCCAAGCCGTCTGCTGCTCTCGCCGGCCGTATAGCAGTCTGCGGTATCGAAGAAATTCACGCCGTCATCCAGCACAGTTTGCACGATTTCGCGCGCCTCGTCAGGGCTTTTGGCATTCATTCGCATCGCGCCGAGGGCCACGCGCGAGGCTTTCACGCCCGACGTTCCGAGTTCGCTATATTTCATTATTCGCACCTTCCTTGGTATTTAGCCGATAATCCCAGTCTAGAGCGCGACCGCGAAATACCGTGGCCTAAAAATACTCGTTCATTGCCACAACAGCATTCCCCAACCGTTCACGGCGAAACATTGGTGAGTCGAGCTTAGAAAAAGAGATGCCCGGCGGAGAGAAAGCCGCCGGGCGAGAGAAGAGAGAAGAAGGTTCAATTATGGGATTCAAAGAAGAATCTCGCCAGCGGTTTAACTGCTGACATCTTTAATATAACAGCATCTTCCTTGGAGAAACGATATGTGATACTCAAAGAAGTCTGTGAAATTTGTAATTATCTTGTAAAGATAGGGCAAAATGTGTGACAGGGCACACATTTTCATGCCCAATGGTAAACAAACCAACCGTCAATAAACAACAAACAGGTCATGACTCCCGGTTTTCAGCAAAGACTCATGCCCTCATCAAAGCTCAGCTCAAAGCACAAACCTGGCAGATACCGAGTCCCGCATAAGATACCACAGCTCGATGCAATGCCACAACCAGATACGACATCGCGACTACCTCATACGAAAAAACGCTTTGGCCCCACCGCAAAACCGTTGCGGCAGGACCAAAGCGCTGCAGAGATATATTCGTGATTTCACTCGCTTACCTAGAAGGCAGCGCTAAGATATCACTTGTCTTTTTCTTCTTCGGCGAGCTTTTCCTTGGCTTCTTCCAGACGCTTGGCCTCGGCCTCCTTGCGGGCCTCCAGGTCGGCTTCGAAGCGGGTCAGCTCCTCGGTGACGGCCTCTTTCGGAATCTTCTGAAAGATAGGAGACGGCTTAGGAACCGGAGTGCCAGCGATAAGGGGCTCGCTCTGCCACGGATGGACGGTGCGACCGAGCTCGTAGTCACCGGTGATGATCGGATACTTGAAACCGGGCTTATCAAGGTCCTCAACCTCTTCGATATGCGGAAGCGGCGAGAACGTGCCGACGCCGCCAAGCGCCTCCCAAACCTTCTGCGCGGACTGCGGCAGGAAGGGGGCGAGAAGATGGTTCGCGTCGGAGACGGCCTGTGCGCAGATGTGCAGCACGGTGCCGAGACGCTTCGAATCGTCCTTGATCTTCCATGGTTCGACCGCGGAGATGTACTTGTTGATGTCGCCGACGACCTTCATGGCTTCGTTGAGGGCGTTCTTCTGGTGATGGTGATCGATGAGCCCACCAACCGTGTCGAACGCGGTGGCCGTCTCTTCGAGCAGCGCACGGTCCTCGGCAGTCATGGAATCCTCGTCGAGTTCCGGAATCTCGCCGAAGTTCTTGTACATGAGGTTGGCGACGCGGTTGACGAGGTTGCCCCAACTGGCGGCAAGCTCCTCGTTGTTGTGACGCACAAACTCAGACCAGGTGAAATCAGCGTCGGAAGTCTCAGGGCCGGCCACGGAAATGTAGTAGCGCACGGCGTCAACCGGGTACCGCGCCAGAATGTCTTTAACATAGATGACGATGCCACGCGAGGAGCTGAACTTCTTGCCCTCCATCGTCATGAACTCGCTGGCCACGACCTGCTCGGGCAGGTTGAGCTTGCCGTATTCACCGGGTTCGCCGCCCTTGGAGCCTTCGCCGTTGTAAGCGAGTATCTCGGAGGGCCAAATCTGGGAGTGGAAGGTGATGTTGTCTTTGCCCATGAAATAGTAGGCCGGGGACTTCGGATCGTTCCACCAACGCTTCCACGCGTCGGGCTCACCCTTGCGACGAGCCCACTCGATGGAAGCGGACAAGTAGCCGATAACCGCATCGAACCAGACATAAAGTTTCTTGTTGGGATTGTCAATCCAGCCGTCGACCGGCACAGGAATGCCCCAGTCAATGTCACGCGTGATGGCGCGCGGCTTGACCTCTTTAAAGAGGCCGAGCGAGAAGTTGATGACGTTGGTACGCCAGCCCTTACGGGTCTTCAGCCATGCAAGGTTCGCCTCAGCGAGCGCCGGGAGGTCGAGGAAGAAGTGTTCTGTTTCCTTGAATTCCGGCTTCTCACCGTTGATTTTGGAAACGGGGTTGATCAGCTCGTCAGGGTCGAGCTCGTTGCCGCAGTTATCGCACTGGTCGCCGCGAGCGCCGTCGGCCCCGCAGATCGGGCAAGTGCCTTCGATATAACGATCAGGCAGAGTACGACCGGTGGAAGGCGAAATCGCAACCTTCTGCGTACCCTTATATATGTACCCGTTCTTGAGGCACTGCTTGAACATCTCCTGGACGACATGTTCGTGGTTGCCCGTTGTGGTGCGGGTGAAAAGGTCGTAGCTCAGGCCGAGGTCGCAAAGATCCTTGGCGATGACGCGGTTGTAGCGGTTGGCCAGTTCCTGCGGGCTCACGCCTTCCTTGTCAGCCTCGACCAGAATCGGGGTGCCGTGCTCGTCGGTGCCGGAAACCATCAGGACATCGTTGCCCTTCATACGTTCGTAGCGCGCGTACACGTCGGAAGGCACGCCGAAACCGGCCACGTGTCCGATATGGCGAGGGCCGTTCGCGTACGGCCATGCAACGTTCACCAAAATATGAGTCATAACTACCGATTATTGGGCGCAGCGGGGACAGCAGCGGGCTTTTTGAAAAAGACCGCCAATGGAATCGAGGCAACGGGCCCAACGAAACCACTTGTTGACCGTGTCGTCCACAATTTTCGAAGGCGGACCGCCAGTTATGCACATATCCACTTTTTGCGATTTTCGATTTGCAATACCAAAATGGCCTATCTATATTGCTGACCATGAACACTGCAACCATAACCACACAGCACATCATCCGCTCTTCTACCCGCAAGGTCACAGGCCAAAGCGAATACACCGGCACCGGCCGACCACCGCCGTCGCGCGCGGCAAAACCAGTGACGCAAAAAGGCAGAAGCAGCGGCCGACCCGGCGTTCTCGGTCGTAAACAACGCAATCGCAAGCCGAAAACCCTCAAAGACGAGGGCAAGAAAGACATGCGCGGTGAAGAAGAACGGTTCGAGGAGAATGTCCCGAACCTCGCTGAAGGCAGCATTTCGGCAAACACCAGCACGAACGTCGGCAACGTCACCACAACCGTGGTACCGACACCCGTAAACCGCACCATGCCAATGCTGATGAGCAACCGCGATCTGCCCGGGCCGTTGAGCATGAACCGGCTCGACGATTTCGGTGCGGTGCATCGTCTCGACGATATCAACGCGTATCTCGCCGAATACTCCGACACGCTTTTCGGCCGCGGCATCATCATGACCAAAGTCGTGCCAAGACCGTCGATTGCCTGCGGTCGCACCGCGCTGTGGGTATGGATGGGCGGCACATTCCCCGACGCCATCGACATCATTTCGGCTTCGCACTTCCGTTCGATGACCTACGGGCGACCGATCAAAACCTACGACCGCATCGTCCCTGAAGGGCAAATGAGCTCCATCGCCGGGCTGAAAGTGACCTCTCCGACCAGGACGGCCTGCGACATCGCACTGACGAGCCCCGCCACCATACCCGACAAACGGCGGGCGGAACTGACTTGCGCAATCGTGCAGGAATACCATATCGACCCCGCCGAGTGCTTAGAAATACTGGACAAGAACCATTTCTGGCCGAACGTACCGCAAGCGCGCCAATTCTTCAAAGCCGTTCAATACTGCTTCTGAACGTTGCACACGGCGCAACGGGAAAATACGACCGGTTTTTAACTTCCGGCTTGCGTTGCTCAAGAAAACGGCCGCTAAACGAATCTCAATAAAGGGAAATTGATAACACAAAATTCGACAATTAAGCCCACCAATAAAATTAAAAGAGTAAGGAGTTATTATGGTGTAATTGCGCTACGCCCATAAGACGAGCTACATTGCGCGTTGAAAGGACAAATTCGTCATGTCATCACCAGCCAATCAGGGGCAAAACCGCGATTCTGAGGGCTCAGGACAGAACCAGCACGGGGTGCATCCAATCCAAAGCGTCAAAAATGTAATGCATATCGGAGCGAGTTCTACACACGATGGTTCCGAGAAGGCCAACTCGTCGAATGCGGCCGAATCCGACGAACCGAAAATGCAGAAAATCCACGTCCGCCGCCAGTTCCTGCGCACCAAAGACGTCACCGTCGTCGAGGAAAAAACGCTGAAACAGGCCATCGCCGGCACCGTGGTCGGCAACTTCATGGAATGGTACGACTTCGGCATTTATGGCTACCTCGCGGTAACGATGGCCAGCGTTTTCACCAGTGGACTGCCGAAGAGCATGAGCCTGATCGTAATGCTGCTGGGCTTTGCCGTGAGCTTCCTCGTCCGGCCTTTGGGCGGTATCGTTTTGGGCCCGCTCGGCGATCGCGTGGGCCGGCAGAAGGTGCTGTTCCTGACGATGGGCATGATGGTAGTCTCCACCGCGCTTATCGGCATCCTGCCAACCAGCAAACAAATCGGTGTCTGGGCCATCGTCCCGCTATACGCGCTGCAGATGGTACAGGGCTTCTCCACCGGCGGCGAATACTCCGGCGCGACCACCTATATTTCAGAGTTTTCTCCCGACCGCAAGCGCGGTTTCTACAGCGCCTGGCTTGACATGGGCTCCTACATCGGCTCAGCGTTCGGCGCCGCGATGGTGGCCATTACCACGACCATCGCCGAAAACGGCTGGGGTGCGAACGCCATGGTCAATGGCGGCTGGCGCATTCCCTATCTTCTGACTATTCCGCTGGGCATTCTGGCAATGGCACTGCGTACCCACATTCCCGAAACCCCGCAGTTCGCCGCGCACCAGCAGCGTCAAGAGGAGGAGCAAGAGCATTGGTCACACGAGGCGCGCGAAGCCGCGTGGAGGCAGGAATCGCCGTGGGACCGTCCCGGCACAATGCTTTACGTCATCAAGCGCCACTGGCGTCGTCTGCTGATCGCCGTGGCCATCGTCGCGGCCACGAACACCGCCGGCTACGTGCTCACCAGCTACATGCCGACCTATCTGCGCGAGGAAGTCGGCACGACCCCGACCATGGCCGCTGCCGCAACCGTTCCGGTGCTCATCATCATGGCGCTGTGCCTGCCGCTCATCGGCCATCTTTCTGACATCATCGGGCGCAAGCCTATCTATGGCATTGCGGTGCTCTCGACGTTCATCCTGGTCTATCCGGCGTTCCAGCTGCTGCACCACGGCACGTTCTGGACCATCCAGGCCGCGCTGGCGATGATCGCCGTGCCCGTAGCCTTCTATGCAGGTGTCTCCGCAAGTACGCTCCCGGCGCTTTTCCCGACCGAATCGCGCTTCTCCGGCATGGGCCTTTCCTACAACTTCGCGGTTTCCCTGTTCGGCGGCACCACACCGCTGGTCTCGCAAGCGCTGATCACCTTTACCGGCAACCACGACGCCCCCGGCTTCTATATCATGTTCTTCGCCATTTTCAGCGGCATTGCCGCCATCGTCATGCGCGAATCCTCCAAATCACCGCTGCCCGGCTCAATGCCGACAGTAGGCAGCGAAGAGGAAGCACGCGAATTGGTCCTGACGCAGGAGCAGAACCCGAACCTCGACACCAGCACCATGCCGATGCCGATGATCACGGTGGAAATTCCGGTGGGCCAGACGCTTCCGCAACGTCCGGAAAACATCAAACCGGTCGTGCACAAAGATCCCAAGCCGGATTCTCAGGATACCGAATCCAAGCCGAATGAACCCGACGGCAAACAATCCAACAAGAAATGAAATAAGGGATTATTGCAGAGCCATTGATCCATCGATGCGAAAAGCCGTTCACTGCGATAAGTACGTAGTGAACGGCTTTTGACGTCCGAACCGCTCAGGCTTCAATCCCAAACCAACAACGTGGAGAACCCGGCTATTGCAGGGGTCAGCGCCGAAGCAAACCATCCTTCTTCGGCGACGTCGTCGTAGCCGCCACGCTCGGCGACGTCGTCGTGGTTCGCGGGATTATGCCCTGCTATTGCTCGGCATAAACCCAATCACCGATCGCACACCTCGCTACGGTGCTGGGCATACACCATCTTTTCCCGGCAAATGTAGACAACCACAGCAAGCACCAGCGCCAAGACCAGGAAAATCCACCAGGGGAACGCCGGACGAATCAGGGCAGGTGAGGCCGGTAACGCCTCTTCGCCGCCGCAGATATCGTTGCCAGCCAGGTTAACATTACCGGAAGCCTGCATGATGAATGCTGCGGTATTGGCACGCTTGTCGCCCGACACACAGGGGTTGTGGCGCCGAGGCGCAGCCTGATTACGCTGCTGCGGGACGACCGGAGCGGCGGCCCGAGAAGCGGTTTGCGGCGTAGTTGCCCGCGATGCAACACGAGGAACCGTGACGATTGTCGGCGCGTTGGCCCTGAACACAGGGACGGGCACAGGCACGGCCTGCGTCGGCACAGCCGATGACGTTGACTTGGCATTATTGTTGGCAATTACGCTCTGGCGGTCCTTGGAAGGAGCCTTGGGCTTTGCAGGGGTCTTCGAAGTCGTCGGCTTTGTCGAACCCGCAGGCTGCGTAGGCTTTTCGGGATCAGCGGGTTCACTGGGTTGCGAAGGTCCCGCAGGCGGCAACGGAGCTACCGGGGAAGGCTGTTGCGGAATAGACGGGCCGGTGATAGGCGTGATATGACTGGGCCGAGCCGTCCAAATGCCGTAGAGCTTGACCTTCGTATGGTCAGAAGTCAGATTGACCGTATCTCCGGCCTGATAGGTATGACCATCCTTGTCGGTCCAGCCATGGAACACATGGCCGTTGCTGTCATCGTGGTCGACCGTGTATTCGCTGGGAATAGTCAACGCATAGGTCATGTCTGCCACCTTGTTAGGGCCGCTGGTCACTGTCGGGAATGTCTTGGAGAGAGTTCCGCCGGAAAGGTTGGTGTCGAACTCAAGAGAATAGATATACTGCTTCTTGGCCCTGACCCGCTTCCACTGAGCGTAGATGGTAGTGTTCGGATTGGTTTCGCTAGACTCTGCGTTTCCGGTAACTTTATCGTTGCCTTCTTCGTCATAGGTCCATCCGGTGAACTCGAAGTCCGAAGTCACATCGGCGCCGGTGTCATCGTGAAGCGTGAATATCGTATTCAAATTGGCCGGAATCGCCCAACCAATTGCAGGGGACGCAGAGACAAAGAATGAAGGATTGCCAGTGTACGTTTCATCTTGTTTGACGGTAATCCCCGCTTCCGGAGCATGGGCAGCCATGGACAGCTTGTAACGCGTGGACCACTGTGCATAAAGCGTCAATGTCGGCTTGCCACTGCTCAACGTGACGGGATCGCCGATATGGTAATTGATACCGGTTCCGTCAGATTCCGTCGACCAGCAAACGAACTGGTGGAAACCACTGGTGTCAGAATAGACGTCATCGTTGCTGAGCGTGAACGTATGGCTGGTATCGGTCGTCGTGCTGCTGAGCGTGATGGTGTCACCATCGATGACAGCCCCCGGTTTTCCGTTCTTTTCCAGCGTCAGTTTGTACTGCACCGGCACCTGCTTGCGCTGCCACTGAGCCGTCAGGTGGTTGACACCGGCCTTGAGGGTCAGACTTTGGGTATACGGGTGGTTGGCCGGCGGATACACATTGCCGTCGTCGTCTTTCCAGCCTGTAAACGTATAGTTTTCGTTTGTCGGACCAGAGCCGAAGGTCAAATCGACTTCTTCGGTGTCGTCCGTTCCGTACGAGGTCTGCCTGTTCGGCATGCCGGAAGCATTGCTGCCATCGGGAACGTTGGCCACAAACTCAAGAGTGTAAGAGCGCTCCCACTGATATTCGCCTGCGAACGGATTGCCGCTTTGCGTGCGCGCCGCGAGCTGTCCGGAAGCGTCGTGGTTGCTACGATCACCGTGCCAATCCTCGGTTTCGCCTACACCCTGCGTAAGAACCCACTGGCCACTGTATCCCAAATCCTCGTTAACTGTCGGCTGACCGGTGGCCTGATTGGAACTGAAGAAGTCAGCCTTGATAAGGGTATCCGGCCCAAGTACCAAATCGTGGATTCCGTCGGTACGATCCGCATCACTGTAAGCGATTTCCTTAGGAGTACTGAACATACCCCAGCCATCCGTCAACGAACGGGTGTTCCAATGGGAAAGATCAAGCTTAATCAGGTTGGTCCACTCGAACATGCCCGGCGCACTGGTCAACGACGAGACATCCCATTTAGCGATTTCCGCTGCCCAAGTAGGCTCCCCCGGCACATCGCGGCCGACTTCCCTGAACATTTCGTCCGCTTCCCGCAAATGGGAAACATTCCAATCCCCGATTCCGCGAATCGTGGCCAAATGCCGGTCCTGTTCGAACATGTACTTCATCGTTGTGATGCGGCTGGTGTCCCAACCCCGTACATCCAAGCTCCTCAATGCCCGATCGTTGGTGAACATGGAATCCATTCCATAGCTCCAACTTGGATCCACATGGGAAACGTCCCAGCCATGCAGATCAAGCGACTCAAGAGCGTCCATATACGAAAAGACGTTGAACATATCCCTGACATGAGACACATCCCAGCCTGACAAATCGCCGACACTCGTCAAGGACTTGGCAAACGAGAACAGATAGTTCATATCGTACAGTTTGCTGGTCTGCCAATTCGACAGATCAAGGTTTTGAAGGCTGGAATCATATCGGAACATACCTTCCATGTTGCCGACCTGGGAAACGTTCCAATTGCCGATGTCTCCAACCGCGGTAAGCTGCGAGTCCCGATCGAACATATAATACATAAACCGCACATGAGAGACATCCCACTTATGCAGGTCAAGTGACGTGAGGTGCGTAGCACCCCTGAACATGGAAGTCATATCGGTGACCTGGCTGGTATCAACATCGCCGATACCCACGATTTCCGTCAGCAAATTTTGGCTGGGGCCCCAACCGTTGTATTTGTCGTAACCAAAAAGCCCCGCGCTATCTGCAGGTAGATGGGTGTTGCTGGGATCGTCGAAGACCACTTTGCTGACGTTGGTCAGCACTTCAGACATGAGATACCAATCACCGCTTTTATGGGTGTTGACCCCCAGCGTGCCAGCGCCCACGTGAAGCGTGTAGGTAGAATCCGAATTGACCTCGCAGGTATAGCTGGCCGTGCCCCACGTACCGCCCGGGCACGTGGCCTGCGGGCCGATTGCCGACTGTTGGCCGACCGTGGGCTGCTGGCGTTGCACCGGGCCGTTTGCCTGGGCCGCTGGAGCAACGTCTTTCTTGACCTCGGCATCGGCGGAACCACTTTGACCGGCAGCGCCCGCATCGCCCTTCTTATCGTTGGATTGGCTTAGTTTTCCGGTGGACTGTTGCTGCGCGTCATTGGACGAACCGTTATCGCCGGGCCGCTGCCCATTCTGCCCTTGGGTGGCATCCGCACTCTGCGCGTTGGTCTGCTCACCGTCAGCCGAGCTGCTACCTGTCGACTGCGCCAACGCAGTGACGGCGGTGCTCAGCATCATTGCCGCAGCAGCCAGAACGCCGACAAGTTTCGTGCTCTTTCTACTCATCTCTCGATACCTTCTTAGTGAGACACACTGCATCTCTTTGTATAACGTTTATCGTAATGCAGATTAGAGACAATGTAATATAATGCCTAATAAATCAGTTGATTTTTCTCTGAACGTATGGAAATAATAATCATACCGACATTCTTGCCGGCAAAAACTACGCATATCTACAACACTCGTCTAATCCAATCAAGCCGGTCTCGCCTTCTGGATCAGCTTTTCGGCGCGGATTTTTGCCGAATTCACCACTTAACCGAACATCCACCTCAACAATGCGGTAGGTTCGGCGACAAGTTAACAATATTACTTAAAACGATAAACGTTTACGGAATAAAGAAGCCGTTCACTGCGCGTTTCCACGCAATGAACGGCTTCTTGTTATGTAAAATGCCTTGGCCTCAAACCGAACCGAATGGCAAGCAGCTTGGGCGGGCTTAGATGAGCACTTTCCGGCTTAACGACGAGAAATCCTCACGCGACCAGCGTGGAGAACTGGCTGTTATAGAGGTCGGCGTAGAAACCACCCTTCTTTAAGAGCTCGTCGTGGGTGCCGCGTTCGACGATGTCGCCGTGGTTCATCACCAGGATCATGTCCGCATCCTTGATGGTGGAGAGACGATGCGCGATCACGAAGCTCGTGCGGCCCACGGTCAGGTCGTCCATCGCCTTCTGGATCAGCTCCTCGGTACGAGTATCGACCGACGACGTAGCCTCGTCAAGAATCAGAATCGGCGCATCCTGCACCATCGCGCGGGCAATCGTCAGCAACTGACGCTGGCCCTGCGAAAGCGAGGAATTGTCATCGAGCACGGTGTCGTAGCCCTGCGGCAGCGAGCGCACGTAATGGTCAAGGCCGACGGCCTTACATGCATCCTCGATCTGCTGGTCGGTTACACCCTTCTTGGAGTAAGCGACGTTCTCCTTGACCGTGCCGCGGAAAACCCACGTATCCTGCAGCACCATCGAGAACTGGTCGTGCACATTGGCGCGCGGAACCGTGGAGGTGTCGATCCCGTCGATATACATGGCGCCGCCGTCGATGTCATAGAAACGCATCAAGAGGTTGACCATGGTGGACTTGCCGGCACCGGTCGGGCCGACGATGGCGACCTTCTGGCCGGCTTTGACACTAGCCGAGAAGTCGTGAATAATCGGCTTGCCGGGCTCGTAACCGAAGCTGACGTCCTTGAATTCGACGTCACCACGAACGCGGGTGGGCTTGCCGGTCTTCGGGTCGCGGCCGAGCAGCGCAGACTTCTTGCTTTCGTCGCTCATCTCGGGCTCCTCGAGGAAGCCGAAGACGCGCTCGGAAGCGGCGGCACAACGCTGGAGGTTCTGGAAGGCCTGCGCGAACTGTGAAAGCGGCTGGGTGAAGAGGCGGACGTACATCATGAAGGCCACGATGACGCCGAACTCAATCTGGCCGTTGATGGCGAGCGCACCGCCGACGATGCAGACCGCGACGAAACTCAGGTTGCCGATCATGTTCATCATCGGGCCCATCAGACCGGAGAGGAACTGGCTCTTCCATGCGGAATCATAGAGGTCGTTGTTGTACTTCTCGAAACGGCGGATGGAGTCGGCCTCGCCGTTATAGGCCTTGACGACGATATGGCCGGAGTACATCTCTTCGACGTGACCGTTGACGTCGCCGAGCGCGATTTGCTGGCGGGCGAAGTATTTCTGCGAGAAGTGCATGATGAGCAGCATGACCACAACGCCCAAAACCGAGACCGCAATCGCACAAAGCGTCATGATGACGTTGTTGTAGAACATCATGATCAGCGAGCCGACGAACAACGTGATTGAAGTGATGAGCATGCCCAGCGACTGGCCCAGGGTCTGGCCGATGGCGTCGACATCGTTGGTGATGCGCGAAAGCACGTCGCCGTAGCTGGTGTGGTCGAAGTACTTGAGCGGCAGCTTGTTGATCTTGTCGGAGATCGACTTGCGCAGGCTTTGTGCGATGCGCTGGGTGACGGTGGCCATCATCCAGTGTTGCGCGTAGCCCAAGATGGCATAGCCGGCGTAGAGACCGACCAAAAGCCAACCGATGCGCGTGACCTCGCCCATATCGACCGCGCCCATCACGAGCTTGCCGTGCACCAAGGCGGGCAGGCCCTTGGCGATGGCGTTGGTCATGTTCTTCAGTTGATCCGGCCCGATGATCTGGCAGATGGTGCCGGCCGCGCCCAAGACGAGCGCGATGATGATGACGGGCAGGTATTTGCGGCAGTAACGCACGAGTTTGAGCATCACTCCGCCGAAATCGGCCGGCTTCTCGACCGGTCCCCTCATTCTTGGCATTTTGGCTACTTTCCTATAAATCTAACGTTTTGTTTGTTTTCGTAATCGGCTTGGCCGATGACGGAACGACGGAAGGCGAACGTTTCGTTTCGATATTTATTGGCATATCGTGCTTTCGCAACATTCCCGCCGTTCCTTGTTTATTACGCGGCCAGCTCGTCGGGGCTCAGCTGAGACTCGGCGATCTCCTTGTAGACCTTGCAGGTCTTGAGCAGTTCCTTATGTGTACCCTTGCCCACGACCTTGCCGTCGTCAAGCACGACGATGGTGTCGGCGTCCATGATCGTGCCCACGCGCTGGGCGACGATGAGCTTGGTGGAGTCTGCGGCGTCTTTCTTGAGGGCGTCGCGCACCGCGCGGTCGGTTTTGAAATCGAGTGCGCTGAACGAGTCATCGAAGACCATGATTTCCGGGTGACGGTAGACGGCGCGGGCGATGGAAAGCCGCTGCTTCTGGCCGCCGGAGACGTTGGAGCCGCTTTGTGCGATGGGCGCCTCGTACTTGCCGTCCATACGTTCAACGAACTCGTCGGCCTGAGCGACCTCGCTGGATTCGCGGACGTTGGTCATCTGCTCGGGAGTGAGTTCATCGCGCTTGTCCTCGCCGGCAATCAGCGCCAGTTCACGTTTACGGCCCTTGGCCGTGGATGTATCGGCCACCTCGACGGTTTCGGCGTCTCCGGGTCGGTCGCCGTAGCTCACGTTGGACGCCACGGTGCCCTTGAACATCACCGACTGCTGCGGCACATAACCGATCTTGTCGCGCAAGTCCTTGATGTCGTAGTCCTTGACGTTGACGCCGTCGACGAGCACCTCGCCTTCGGTCGCGTCATAGAAACGCGGCACGAGGTTAACCAGCGAGGATTTACCGGAACCGGTGGCGCCGATGAAGGCGACCGTCTGGCCCTTCTTGGCGGTGAAGTTGATATCCTTGAGCATCGCCTCGCGGGTGTCGGGGTAGGCAAAGCTGACATTCTTGAACTCAACGGTTCCGGTTTCACCGGGCTTGCCTTGAGTGAGCGTTCCGGACTTCACGCTCGGCTCGGTATCAAGCACTTCCAGCACACGCTGGGCGGAAACGTCGGCGCGCGGCCAGAGCACGAAGACCATGCTTAAGAGCAGGAAGGCCATGATGACCTGCATCGCGTAGCTGGAGAAGACGACCATGTTCGAGAAATCGGTGAGCTTGGTGGCCGGCAGTGCCGCGTCCTTGATGAGGTAGGCGCCGATCCAGTAGATTGCCAGGCCAAGTCCGTTCATCACGCTGGACATGACCGGGTTCATCGCGGCCATCGCGCGGGTGGTGAAAAGCTGGGTATTGGTCAAATCGTCGTTGACCTTGGCGAACTTGTTTTCCTGATAGTCCTCGGCATTGTAGGCGCGGACGACGCGCAGACCGGTCAGGTTCTCACGGGCGACGGCGTTGATGTTATCGGTCAGGCGCTGCATCGAACGGAACTTCGGCATCACCATGATCATGATGATAATGACGAAAACCAGCATGATCGCGGTGGCGATGGCCGTGGCAACCGTCCATTCGAAGCCTTTGCCGGCAATTTTGAAGATGGCCCAGACGGCCATGATCGGCGCGCGGAAGACCAGCAGCAGGCCCATGGTAATGAACATCTGAATCTGCGTGATGTCGTTGGTGGAGCGGGTAATGAGTGAAGCCGTGGAGAACTTGCTCATTTCGGCCGGCCCGAAGGATTCCACCTTGCGGAACTCAAGCGAGCGCAGACGCTGGCTGAACGAAGCGCCGACACGGGCCATGAAGTAGCCGACGACGATGGCGCAAATCACCGAGCCCAGAGAGACGAGCAGCATCTTGCCGCCCTCTTTCCAGATTTCAATCATCTTGCTACCCGGCGTCTCGACCAGCGCCGTGACTTTCGACATGTAATCCGGCAGCTTCAGGTCGAAAAAGACCTGCCCTGCGATGAACGCAAGGCTCAGCAGCAGCTGCCCGATCTCGGTTTTGGAGAGATATTTGCTGATGCGAAGCATGAATCCCCTTCCGTATTTGTTTTGGCCCCGGAGTCATAATTACCGAGCACCCATAATGATTAACGATGTTAAATATTTTGTTGACTGAAAGTACAATACTCGTGACTTCTGGATGATGCCTGCTTTTCACCCAACGCGTAGGAAACTGCGAAAACCGATATGTTTCTATGCTTTGGCTGGCGCAGAAGCGGCCTCAGCCTTCTTGTCGCTTCGTTCCCTCTGGGCCGCGAACGCAGCCTTGACCTCTTCGGCAGTAGGCCTCGGAGCGCCGGGCTTGCACACTGACATGTAGGTCATGAATTCCTGGGCAAGGTCGACGAACTCACGAGTGCGGCGCTCCCCCATCTGCGAGAAAATCCAGCGGACGACCGAATCGATGTCATCACGGTCGCGCTCAGCCTGTTCAGTACCTTTCGGCGTCAACGAGACCAGGATATTGCGCCGGTCGTGATCGTCGATTTCTCGTGTGATATAGCCCTTTTTCTCCATCGTGCCAAGCAACGCGGAAATCCTGCCGGAGCTGGCATGCAACGCTTCGGCCAGACGCGAGGGAGTTTGGGTGCCGTGCTTGAGCAAATGACGCAGCACAAACGGCTCTCCCTTGCCCGCACCTTCGACTTGATGCCACATGGCCGACTTGTTGCCATGCACCGTATCGCGCAGCGTCTGCAGCGCTTCCTGTTCGAATCCCATGACCGTTCCGTTTCTAGAAGATTATTGCGTACGTAATGCTAACACTATTAAATAGCTAACACTAGCAATATTTTACCAAATGTGAAGAGTATCATACTTTACATCAGTCAAGGAACCGGTTCTCTGCATTGTCTATTTGCCATTTCTGAACCCCAGCACCATATAAACACTGACAAAGTCCACTTCCTGACAAAACCCCGATTCGCAGGAAAGCCATACCACGAGGCAATAAAAAAACCACCTGCCGCATCAAGCGACAAGTGGCAGCGTCCGCACAAATCAAGCGCAAACGCGGAAAGTTTTAGAAAATTTCAATCAGGCCTTGGCGACCGGACGAAGATCAGCGTGATGACGCTTCAGATACTCGCCAACTGCCTCGCGAATGAGTGCAGAAGGACGAACCTCTTCGTCCGCTGCGCCCGAAAGAACCCAATCAGCCAGCTCTGACGTCGCACGAACGCACCAAGTACGCTCCTGAAGCTGACGAACTCCATGCTGTGCCTTAACTGCCTTAGCCATTTCCTACCTCCGTTTGTTCGTGAAAATCTGCGTTACAGATAGTTTTTATTGTATCACTTTCCCGGCAAACGGGAACAGTTTCGGGCCCATTCGGCGGCCAGCTACCGTTGCACAAACTACATTGATGTAGTATATCCAGATTCCGATACAATTTTAGGTAATACGGCGTTTCATTTTTTCGATTCAAACCCCGCGTTTCACAACGATTTTCACAATTATATTCCAATAATAACTATCGGAAAAATTATTTTTTGCGATACTTTCGGAAAATTAAAAATCGTTAAAAACCTTTTTAAAATTTTTCTTGCTCAGAGCGAAACCCGCCTGAGAGAGGGCGCGTCGAGGCAATCAAACGTTCTAATCGAAGATTTTTTAACGGCAATGGTTATGGTTCTTTCAAACCAAAAGCTCGGCCTCTTTTCCGCGGTAACGAATCAGGCTATAGCCGCCGAACAGCACCAACCAGACCAACCCGGCAATGGCCGATCCGCGCGTATCCGAGGAAAGGAAGAGGGTCGCGTAAATGAACACGAAGAAGATGATCGTCAACGTGTTCGTGACCTTATAAGCCGGCATCACGAAACCGTCAGCCATGAAATCGGAGGACTGGCGATAACGCTGGTGGGCGATCATCGTCAGGACGTAGACGAAGATAATCACGGCGCTGGAAGCCGAAGAGAAGAGCACGAAGACGTTGGAAACCTTCGGAATCGCGTTGATGATCGGCGACAGGAGAATGAAGCAGGCGGAGACCACGATGGCACGTGCCGGCACCTTGCGCTTGGAGACGACGCCGAGCGGACGCAGCACGGACGAGGTGGAGACTTCAGCCAGCTGGAAGAGGTGACGGCCTGCGGAATAGAGCAGGGAGTTCAACGCGGAGGACGCGGCGGTGATCACGACAAAGAAGACCAGCGCCGAAGCCCAGTTGAGGCCCGCGTATTGGAAGACCATGATGAACGGGGAGGCGAAGGAGCCGTCCTTGTTCGGCTTGAACGTGCGCCACGGCACGATGAGCATGATGGCGACAAGCGCGCCGACGTAGAAGATCAGGATTCGCATGATGATCTCATTGATGGCTTTCGGCAGTACTTTGCGCGGGTTCTTGGTCTCTGAGACGGTGACGCCGACGAACTCGATCATCTCGTAGGCGAAGAAGACCATCTGGAAGCTCATCAGAAGCGCTAGCCAGCCATTCGGAGCCAGCGAGAGGCCCTTAAAGATATTGTCGAGCCCCGCATGGCCGGCAGGACTGACGTGATCGAGACCATGAATATGGACGGCCGGATAGTGATAACCGATAACAACCATCACGATAGCAGTGACGATCAGGCCGACAATCAAGGTGATCTTGATCATCGAGAACCAGAATTCCGTCTCACCGAACGCTTTGACGGCGATGAGATTGATAATCGCGAGCACTGCAAGGAAGCAGACCTCGATGAGCGGCTGCCATTTTTGCAGGTTGAAGCCGAACGTGTCGAAGAAGGTGACGAAGTAGGTGCCGACGGCGGTGAGTTCCGAGAGGCCCATCAGGATAAGAACAATCCAGTAGGTCCAGCCCGCGAAATGACCCCAACCGGAGCCGAGGTATTTACCGATGAAGTTGATGAACGTGTGCTGGTTGGGGTCGTAGTACATCAGCTCGCCGATGGCGCGCATCAGAAGGAACATCATCATGCCGACGAGGATGTAGACCAGGATGATGCTCGGGCCGGTCAGCGCAATCGACTTGCCGGAGCCCAGGAAAAGGCCGGTGCCGATGGTGCCGCCGATGGCGATGAACTGGACGTGCCGGTTGCTCAGACCGCGCTCGAGCTTGTTGGCCGTTTCGCCGGCGCTGCCACCGCGGATGTTTGCCGAAGTATCAGTTGCAGCTTTGGCGTTGGTATCGGCATTGGTTCTGGCATTGCTGCTTTCATCCATTTGTGTCATAATTTTCCCTTCGCTTCTTGCTGCTTATACGCGCAATAGTGAATAGAGTACGCCGCGAGAGATGACATCAAGGTTTCGAAGCCCGGTTTTGCGGGGTTTATCACCAACAAAATGGCAATATATGATAAAAAATAACAAAATTAATTGGACACTTTCACATAAGCAACACGCTATTTCAGGGGTTATCGCTCCCCTTCGGCCGAAATGCAAAAGTTTCGGGCCACATCTCATAACGTGGACTATCTCAACGCATAAATGAGAGTTTGCATTGCAAAAAGCAAAACCAGCTTGAAACAGATGGGACGCGGGAACACATTGATATGTAACGCATAACCAGAACGCGCCACAAATCGCCGGAAAGCTTCACCGCATCCTGAACCTATCCACGCAAATATCCGTTTGCACCCTTACACTTTCGACATGTTGGGGGAATTTTCAAACGAGCCGCAAATTCCGACCGCCAGTCACGGCCAAAACGGCCCATGAGTTTTATTTCCGTCGCAACCATCGCGCCGAAGGACGCGATACGTAATACACGAGCAGGGAATCCCGTGAAAGAGGAGCGCCACATGACCAGCGAGTCGGGCACAGCAAGAAGTAACACTACGAGCAGTAAAGGCTGCAACGGTTCGGACATAAGATATATGCCCAGCGCAAGCCACCACCACGCCTCTTTGACGATGACGACATCCCTACTCGCAATGGCGGCCAAAGCATGAGCAGCAACAACGCAAATGCCACTTCCGGCAACAATGCCCAAGCCAGCAAACCCCAGAAACAGGGCGGCAACCACGTCGTCCGCAAGCTCAAGACCCGTCACATCTCGATGATCGCGCTCGGCGGGTGCATAGGCACCGGTCTGTTCATGACCTCCGGCGGCACCATCGCCGAAGCCGGGCCAGGCGGCGGACTCGTGGCCTACGCAGCCATGGGCATCATGATCTACTTTTTGATGACCAGCCTCGGCGAGCTCGCTACCAACATGCCAGTTTCCGGCTCTTTCGCCGTGTATAGCTCCAAATACGTTGACCCGGCGCTGGGATTCGCGATGGGCTGGGACTATTGGCTCAACTGGGCCATCGCCGGTGCTACCGACATCTCGACGGCGGCGCTTTTGATGCAGTACTGGTTCCCGAAATCGCCGGGCTGGGTATGGAGCCTGACGATGCTCGTCATCATCTTTTGCCTCAACGCTTTCGTGGTCTCCGCGTTCGGCGAGACGGAGTTCTGGCTGGCGCTGATCAAAGTCGTCACCATCATCATCTTCATCGTCATCGGCCTGTTGATGATCTGTGGCATCATGTTCCAGCCGGCCATCGGCTTCAAGAACTTCACGTATAAAGGCGGGCCGTTCATCGGCGGCTTGCCCGCCATCATGGGCGTCTTCCTCATCGCCGGCTACTCGTTCCAAGGCACGGAAGTCGTGGGCGTCACCGCCGGCGAATCCGAAAACCCAAGCCAGGCGGTGCCGAAGGCCATCAACAACGTCTTCTGGCGTATCGTGCTCTTCTATCTCTTGTCGATTTTTGTGATTGCGGCCATCATTCCCTACACCGATCCGAATCTGCTCGGCGCCTCCGACACCAACGTCGCGATGTCGCCGTTCACCATCGTCTTCGAGAAGGCCGGTCTGGCAGGTGCCGCAAGCATTATGAACGCCGTGGTGCTGACCTCGATTCTTTCCGCCGTCAACACCGGTGCCTACGCCTCAAGCCGTATGCTTTACGGCATGGCGAAGGACGGTTACGCACCGAAATTCCTCGGCACCACCACCAAGCGCGGCGTGCCGCTGGCGGCGCTCATTACCACACTTTGCATCGAGGCACTGGCCTTCTCGTCGAGTATCTTCGGCCCGAAGTTCTATATGTGGTTGGTCACCGCAACCGGCCTGACCGGCTTCATCTCCTGGATCGGCATCGCGCTGAGCCACTTCCGCTTCCGTCGCGCGTTCAAGCTACAGGGACATAAGCTTTCGGAGCTGAAGTACCACGCGAAGCTCTTCCCATTCGGCCCGATTCTCGCCATCGTCATCTGCCTGGTCGTCATCTGCGGACAGGATATCCCGGCCTTCGCTTCCGGCAACTGGGGCGAAATCCTGATGACCTATTTCAGCGTCATCCTCGTCGCCATCCTTTACTTCGGCTTTAAGTTCACCCATCACACCCACATCGTCAAGCTCAAGGATATGGACGTCTCCTCCGCCCGTCCCGAAGTGTTGAAAGAGACGCGCGAAAAGAGTGCAACGAAGGCAGCGAACGCAACGGGCACGGAGAATGCCGAAAACTCCTAGAAACAACAAAAATCTGCGCCCAAAGATATTCAAACCTTTGGGCGCAGATTTTCAATCGCGGTTTTCTATTACAAAAGCCGTAGTTTTATCACTTAATGTTGATTGTTTGCGTGACGTACGTACGCTCTTTGAAATTGATGCCGGACTGAAGCACCACATTCACAGGCGTTGAGCCGTCGATGAGTTTGTAGGCAACAGTGACCTTCGAACTGGCGTTTGGCGCTACGTCAGCGTCGTAACTATCGAAACTGTATCCCTCAGTATTGTCCGGAAGATAATCCTTTACGAGGGTGATGCCGTTCTGGGAAACCCTGTCGTCAACAGCCTTCAGGAAAGAAGTCTTTTCCTTGCCTGTATTTTTATATTGATAAGTGACAACGAGCGTCCACGCTCCCTCATGATCCTTCGGGCCTCGCTTGGCGGAGGCAATTTTCACTTCGGTATCCGTGAAACTCCCGCTGCCTTTCAGCACCTTCTCTTCCGGGTTCTTGTAGTCCTGCTGCTCTTTCTTCTGCTTATCGTCACCGCGAGGAGAAGCCGAAATTGCGGAAGAATCCGAGAAACTCGGCGTTCCTCCATTGCCGCTGAACGCGCCCATTATGGTATTGAACGAAGCGATGAAGACAATAACCGAAAGGACGGCGGCAATGATGCCGGTAGCAAGACCGCCGATTGACAGGCCCTTGCCGGGAAGCCTTCCGGCGTTGATCTTGCGCATGGACATGAAGCCGGTCACGATGGCGGCGATGCCACAGGCGATGCCGACAATCGGAATCCAGAACAGGACGATGGCGACGATGCCCAGGATCAGCGAGACGATGGCCATACGCGGACGCTGCGGCGCCGGCCCAAACGGTTGCTGCGGCGACATGCCCATCGGCGGCTGAGACGACGTGCCCATTGGGGGCGCAGAGACAGGAGCGGTCGGAGGCTGAGACGACATATCCATTGGCTGCTGATACACAGATCCCGCCGGCTGCGGCGTCGGTATGCCGGCTGCTTGCTGCGGTGCCGAATTTACCGGCTGCTGCCACGAACCCTGCAAATTCTGAGGAGCCGTGCCCGACTGCTGCCATGACGGAGCCTCAGATTGCTGCGATCGTGCGGGATTGGTTGGCTGCTGCGCCGACGAACCGTGCGACTGCTCTGAAGCCGAATCTACCTGCTGCCACGCGGAACCCGACGATTGCTGCGATGCCTCGGAATCCGCCGACTGCGGTACTTGCGCCGGGTTTGCATTCTGCTGTTGCGATTCTGGCTCCGACGAGCGCTGCAGTGCGGAATCCGACTGCTGAAGTACCGAATTTATTGGCTGCTGCCACGGCATGCGCTGCGATTGCTGCGAATCCGCAAAATTCGCCGGCTGCTGAGCTTGCGTCGGGTTTGTGTTCTGTTGCGTCGGGTTCATCTGCTGCGGCGCGGAATCCGCCGACTGCTGCCACGGGTATACCGGCTGGCCGTTGTATGGTGTATTGGGCTGCGGCGACGTGCCGCCACCGTATGGGTTATTATCTTCCTGCATTGTGTTTATTGTCCTTCCAATCACTTCCCGGCAGCGGGCCGTCCACTCCCTTTATTGACAATAGACAATATTAGTCACAATATAATTCCACTCGAGTCCCCAGCAGTATAAACAACACTGTTTCTGCGAATCTGATCACAGCCCGCCGTTGGTGCAAACTTACGCACCCATCTCATCCGTCATGCTCTCAAAGCACCTGCGAGAATCCAAGATTCTGTCAACAGGCTGACAATTTCCGAACTTTCCCGCAAAAGTTGTCAGTAGACTGACAGAACTTTCAATTTTCTATCAATCTTGTCAGTAGACTGACAGAACTTTTAATTTCATGCTAAAGTTGTCAACAGACTGACAGGTTTGGAGTTGAAAATGATTGATCGTCCTTATTATTTGGATTGGCTGGAACGCTGGCGCGATAAGGAACCCATCAAAGTCGTAACGGGAATGCGGCGCAGCGGCAAGTCAAAGATACTCGAGATCTTCCGCGGCCGCCTCGCCAAGGAAGGCGTCAACCCCAAAAACATCATCGCCATCAACTTCGAAAGTCTCGATGAGAGCTACCCAACTGAAGCCAAGCCGCTTTACGACTACATTGTCAAGCGTCTGCAACACGGTCAGAACTATATCTTTTTGGATGAAATCCAGCACGTCGAGCACTTCGAGAAAACTGTGGACGCACTGTATATCCGCAACGATACCGACATCTACATCACCGGATCGAACGCGAAGCTGCTTTCCAGCGAGCTTGCGACACTGCTGACCGGCCGTTACGTCGAACTCAACATGTTCCCGCTTTCGTTCGCTGAGTATCGAACGACCCGGCCACAATCGGAAACCGTCGATCAATCGTTCGAACGTTACCTCACCTACGGCGGCCTGCCATACACCACCTACCTCGACGACGAACAAAGCATTGCCGATTACCTCAGCGGTGTGTTCAACACCATTCTCGTTAAAGACATCGCGGTGCGACACCCGAAAATCAATATGCCCGCTTTCAACGAAGTAGCTGCGTTCCTGGCCGACAACGTTGGCAATATCACCTCGGTCAAAGGGATCGCGGACACGATGAAACAGGAACATAAGGGCATCTCCCCCAACACCGTCCGCGAATATATAGCGGCACTTTGCGAAAACTATCTACTCTTCAGTGCCGAGCGATACGACATCAAGGGCAAAGCCTATATGAAAACACTTGAGAAATACTACCTGGGCGACCCCGGATTCAGATTCTGGTTCCTCGGCAAATCTGGCGGCGACACCGGCCATCGCATCGAAAACGTGGTCTACCTTGAACTTTTGCGGCGTTACCGCACCGTTTCCATCGGAAAAATCGGCACCAAGGAAATTGATTTTTGCGCCACCGATGCCGACGGAGTTCATTATTTCCGGGTTTCGCAGACCGTGTTGGACAGCGCGACTCTCGACCGTGAACTCGCACCGCTGAAAAACATCGACGACAACCATCCCAAAACCTTGCTGACTCTGGACCGCATCGGCAACGGCGACCACGACGGCATCAAGCAGGTGAACCTGCTCGACTGGCTGCTCGATAATCAATAACATCGCCTTTCGTTGCGAATTCCGAAAGTCGCGGATTAACGCACAATCGGCACGACCACTGGGAACCTACACCGTTACAGAAGCCGAATCCACAGCAGGAACCGCGGTGGCAGGCTTGTCGGCATCAGGCTGCTTTTGCTCGTAGGTCGCGGAAACCGTTTGCGGATTTTCCGTCACGATGGTCGTGGTGTTGAACGCCTTGAACGTGGCGAAGCAGGCGAGCGCGACCCAGATGAAGACGAATGCCAAGACCGCGATGCGTTTCCAAGAACCGAGCCGGGAAAGAAGGCCCTGCTTGTTCGCGGAGCTCTTAGTGCTGTCGACGAACTTGTAGCTGCTTGCGAAGTCCTTGTGCTTGCGCGCGAAGACGCCGCGCTTGGCCGGACGACTGTCACCCTTGCTTGCCGCGTTATCGCGCTCCACCGCAAAGCCGCCCGACTTGATCTCGGAATTATCGCGCTTGCCGGCAATCTGCCGATCGGTGACGCCATTGCGCCTAAGCGTAAAGTCATTGTGAAAGTCATTGTGGTTGCCCGCAAAGTCACTTTGCTTGCTTGTGACGTTACCCTGTTTGTTGAAATCGTTACGTGTGGTCATGGCTGTTATCCTTAGAACATTGCGCATTGCCTCTTGTCGGCACTCGTAGTGCCTTCTCGCGCTGGTACAAAATTGCTTTCTTTTTTGTAATGTCTAAGTAGCGTATCGCAATATCGCGTTCGCGTTTTGTCTAGTAATGCGCGAGATGACGCCTGTTTTCACGCATAAGGTTTGATGCGAATTTGCCCCGCCGTGGCCTTTCGTCATACAGCAGAACGTTTCTGCATTACATCAAGACGATAATTACGTTTTTACCATTTTTATTCATTGTGAAGTACGTCACATTATCATGACGTCATACAATGCAATGCGAGTTCCATGCAACGAAACTGTCTGGTTATTGGCAGCCGATTGACAGCCCACCAGCGGCCTATCGGTGACCTATTAACAGTCAGCTACGGCCATCAGCAGCCTATTCAACAATCTGCAACAGCTCATCAACAGGTATCAATAAATACTGTTAACTTATCATCAAAAGGGCTGCCACCGGGGCAGAAACCCGATGACAACCCTGCTGAATTTACGGCTTAACAAACGGAATATCGGTTTGTCAACACAAGAAAACTCATTGCTGATCGTCGATCATATGCAGATAACGGTATGTCGTCGATACTGAGATGCCCAGCTGCTTGGCGACTTTGGCGACCGAGCCTTTGAAATTGAAATAGCCCTGGTCATTCAACTGCGAAATCACGGCAAGACGCTGGTCCAAGCCGAAAGATTCGACGTCCGTACCGGCCTTGGCGCTGGCATCGGCAATCACTTCGGTGGCGACGTCCTCAATCGAGGTGATGAGATTTTCTTCCTCATGCGACTGAGGCGTCTCGCCTTGGGCGGCAAATGAATAGGACGCGCCCACCTCTTCCAGCGCTCGTTCCAGCCTGAGGAAGGGGGTCTGATCGGTATTGATGCATAGAGCGCCGATAATCCGCTTCTTTCGCCGAATAAGATACGTGGACGATATCAAAGCGTTTTTGCTCAGCGCCGTTCTTCCTTGGTAGCCGACGACATAATCCTTGCCGTTCGCATTACCTTCCTGCAATAGTCTGAGCATGAAATCGGTCGCGGGCGCGCCTACTTGACGGCCGGAAACCTGATTGTTGGCAATTGCGATAACGGATTTGTCGGCCTTGGAAGCATCGTGAAGCACTACTTCGCTTCTCGGCCCGAGCACTTTGCCGAGGAATTCGACCAGCGGAACGAATTGCTGGAGCAATTGCGTATCAAGTTTTTCCTCTTCCGCATTGCGAGCGCGAGAAAATCGTTTTGTTGCCATACCCCCATCATATTCGTAACCATGGTATGCATCTGATTCCAAAGGATTCTGCTCATCCATCGGACTTCCTCCTATACAGCAGCCGTATCCCGTTTGCGCAAAAGGGATATAAAAATCGTCAGGCGCGGCACGGCAAACACCACACACACGCCTGACGAAAACCTCACTTCAAAATTCCGGCTTTACAGTAGGCCATTCCCCTTTTCGATATACGATGCCATCTCGTCGCGAGGAACCATCGAGCCGCCCGTGCACCACGAAACGTGGGTGGCGTGCGCCATCTTGGTGTCGTCAAGGCCCATGCGATCACGGTATTCCTTGCCGGCAAGCACGCGCCACGGGCCCACGAAACCGGCGGCTGCAGAAGGCTCGATATCGATATCGCACGAATTATGGAGCTGGGCTTCAATGCGGTAGAGCTCATCATCGTCGATGGTCAGGAATCCATCGATAAGATGCTCCATGGCCTTGCAGACGAACTGCGAGGGACGGCCGCAAGCCAGCCCGTCGGCCGCGGTGACATTGTCGATGCCGAAGTCCTGCACGCAGACGTTGTTGTATTCCTTGGTGTAGGTGCCGATGAGCATTGACGGGCAATGCGTCGGCTCCGCGAGGATGCAATGGACATTGTCGCCGAACACGGTCTTCATGCCGAACGCGACACCGCCCGGGCTGCCGCCGACGCCGCAAGGCAGATAGACGAACAGCGGGTTGTCCTCGTCGACTTCGACGCCGCAAGCCTGCAGTTGGCCCGCGAGACGACGGCCCGCCACCGCATAGCCCAGGAAGAGCGTGGAGGAATTCTCGTCGTCGATGAAGTAGGCCATCGGATCGGCTTCGGCTTCTTTTCTGCCGGCCGCCACAGCCACCGAATAATCCTGCTCATACTCGAAGACGTGCACGCCGTTGGCGCGAAGCTTGTCCTTCTTCCACTGGCGGGCGTCCGCCGACATGTGCACGCTGGCATCGAAGCCAAGCGCCGCGCTCATAATGCCGATGGACAGGCCGAGATTGCCCGTCGAGCCCACGGCGATCTTGTATTGGCTGAAGAACTTGCGCATTCCGGGAGTTCCCAGCTTGCGATAATCGTCATCATAAGTGAGAAGACCGGCATCCATGGCCAAATCCTCGGCGTGCTTCAGCACCTCGTAGATGCCGCCACGGGCCTTGATGGAACCGCTGATGGGAAGCTCGCTGTCGAGCTTCGCCCACAGTTGGCCCGGCAGTTCCTGCCCATAACGCTTCGAAAGGGCGTGGCGCTGGTCGGGAACGGCGACGAGCGGGGATTCGATAATCCCTTCCGTCGGCTTGGTGGACGGGAACAGCTCTTCGATCAGCGGTGCGAAACGCTTGAGCCTCGCCGCGGCGTCATCAACGTCTTTGACGCTCAGCCCGACCTGCTTCATGCCTTGCTCGGTGGGCTGAAGACGGTCGTTGAACCAGGTCGTCTCCTCTTCCTTCATCAGCGTATCAATCAACGGAAATTCGTCAACCCACTGGCTGATTGGCTTTCCCAATACTTCTTTTGTCATTTCGACTCCTTTGTTTCCTTTACTTCCGCCGGGTACCCCATCGATACGCAACGGATTAATTAACGTTCGAAATATAGATATATATAGGTTATATATAGGTGTTGCGTTGCGTGCTCAGACGAACAGGCTCAGCAGCAGGGTCATGCACAGCGCCACGATGGATGTGATGGTGGTGCCTACGGTCAATGTCTTATAGGCCTGCGGAACCGTGATATGCAGATATTCCTTGACCATCCAGAACAGCGAATCCGTAACGTGGGTGAGGCCGATGGCACCAGCTCCGATGGCGAGCGCCATAATCGCCGGGGACAATCCCGGTGTGGCGGTCAGCATCGGCAGCACGATTCCCGCAGCGCTCATCATCGCGACCGTGGCGGAACCCACGGCGAAATGCAGGATCAGCGCGATGAGCCAAGCCAGGATAATCGGGCTGACGGGCAGGCCGGAAAGCACCTTCGCGAGGCTCGGGGCCACGCCGGAAGCGGTGAGCACCGCATTGAACGCACCGCCGGCGCCGATAATCAGCAGAATGCCGCCGATAGGGCCGAACGAGCTATCCGTAAGGGTCTGCAGCTTTTCGATATTCATGCCACGATGAAGACCGAGCGAGAAATAGGCGAACAGCAGCGAAAGCATCAACGCCGTGATCGGGTTGCCGATGACGTTGATCCACTTCATGGCCAGCATGTCGGCAGGAAGCACACGCTCGCAGATCGTGCGCGTCACCATGATGAGCAGCGGCAGAAGAATGGTGAAAAGCGTGATGCCGAAGCCGGGAAGATCCTTCTCATCCTTCTCCACGAAATTAGCGGACGGATCCTCTTCGAGTTTCTCATTGGGATCATCCTTCTCGGGAATCGCGAAATGCGCGAAAAGAACAGCTCCAACCAATACCGACGGAATAGCGACGCAGAGACCGAGCAAAATGACGGTGCCGATATCGGCGTGCAAGGTGCCAGCGATGGCCGTCGCAGCGGGGTGCGGAGGCAGAATGCAATGAACCACCATCAGCGAGGTGGCCAGCGGGATGCCGACCTTCAAACGGGAAATCTTCGCTTCCTTCGCCACCACAAACACCAGCGGGACCAAGAGGACGAAACCTACTTCGACGAATACCGGAATACCGCAAATCAACCCCAGCAAAGCCATGATGATGGTGGCGTGCTTTTTGCCGAAGACCCTAAGCATCGTCGACGCAAGGCGCTGGGCCCCGCCCGACACTTCAAGCAGCTTGCCAAGGACAGCGCCGAAGCCGATAATCAGTGTGAGGAATCCCAGTGTATCCCCCACACCGTTTTGAATCGTATCAGTGATTTTGCCCAATGGCACTTTCGTCACAAACGCCACGAAGAATGCGGCAATCAGCAAAGCCAGAGACGGATGCATCTTGACTTTGACGATCAACAGCACTATCACGGCGATGGCGATAAGCAGAACAACCAATAATGGACCTGTGCTCATCTCAACTCCTTTGTAGTGAAACAGCTCCTAGTAAAAATATATTATCACTAGTAAGAAATTATTTCTACTTTATTGGTGTTTCTCCTGAAATTTAATTAACTCCGCTTTATTCAGAATAATTAAGTCGTGAAAAATGTATTAACTGTCGCAATACGCACATCAAAAAAAGGCTGCCATCGGGCAGAAAACCCGATGACAACCTTTAAATCCTGAAAACTAACCGAAATTCTCAGACTAGCTGGCAAGAACCTTCAGCAAGCTCACTTCTGAACCTGGGTACGGGCGATGTCGCCGTTGAAGGACTCGTTCTCGTCGGCGTCGGCCGACTTGCCCTTGAGCCAAGAGAACATCGAACGAAGCTTCGGGCCGACGGTCTCGATGCGTTCGTGGCTGTACTTCTGCTGCAGCTCCTTGAAGCGCGGGGCACCCTTGGCCTGGTCGTCCATAAACTCCTTGGCGAAGGAGCCGTCCTGAATGCGCTGGAGCTGATGCTCCATGTTGTGGCGGGTATGCTCGTCGATGACGGTCGAAGTGAAGTCGCCATACTGAGCGGTGTCGGAGCAGGACCAACGAGCCTTGTTCAGGCCGCCCTCGTTCATCAGGTCGACGAGCATCTTCAGCTCGTGGCAGACCTCGAAGTAGGCAATCTCCGGCTGGTAGCCGGCATCGGTGAGGACCTCGAAACCGGTCTCGACCAGGTGGTTGACGCCGCCCATGAGCACGTCCTGCTCACCGAAGAGGTCGGTCTCGGTCTCTTCCTTGAAGGTGGTCTTGATGGCGCCGGCGCGCAGGGCGCCCAGAGCCTTGGCGTAGGCGAGGGTGATGGCCCAGCCGTCGCCCTTGTCGTCGTTTTCGCAGGCGACGACCACCGGCACACCGCGGCCGGCGACGTACTCACGACGGACGATGTGGCCCGGGCCCTTCGGAGCGACCATGAAGGTCATGTGGCCCTTGCCCGGCTTGATGTAGCCGTAACGAATGTTGAAACCGTGCGCGAAGGCGAGCGCCGCATCAGGCTTCATATTGGGCTCGACCTCGTCCTTGTAAATCTGACCTTGATACTGATCAGGAGCCAGGAACATGATGATGTCCGCTTCCTTGACCGCGTCAGCGACGGGCTTGACTTCCAGGCCCTGCTCCTTGGCGTACTCAACGGACTTGGAGGTAGGCCGCAGGCCGACGACGACGTCCACACCGGAGTCGCGCAGGTTCAGCGCGTGAGCGTGACCTTGCGAGCCGTAACCGATGATGCAGACCTTCTTGCCGTCGAGAACGGAGAGATCAGCGTCGTCTTCGTACCAGATTTGTGCTGCCATAATATGCACTCCTTGCATAATTTATTATTTATTGTGCCGGACTAGGCAATCTGCCTGCCACAGCGTAGAAATTGGCTCTTGATCGAAAAGGGATTTTGTCCCGTTGTTCGTTCATTGTAACGCCGGTCACAGTGCAAACCGCGCCGTTGTCCAATAATCGAACAGGTATTTCTTACAAAATGAGACGGGACAAATCCCGAATCAACAGCCATTTTCAAATTTTTAATTACTTTTTAATTATAAATATTCAGTTATAAAACTACTTGGGGCAAATGACTATCCATCACCTAACTGCATGTATATATAAGGACTGCCACCGATCCGACGAAACCAAGCCGCATGGCGACAGCCCAACGCGATCACGCGGTGAAGTCGGTGTCTTTGGTTTCCTTGCAGGTGAGCAGGGCGACCAAGCAGCACAGCGCCATCACGGCCATATAGAGACCGACGGAACGAACACCCCAGTGCGACGAGAGCCAGGTGGCGACGGTCGGGACGAAAGCCGCGCCGACGATGGCGGCGAGGTTGTAGCCCAGGCCGGAGCCGGAGTAACGGACGTTGGCGCTGAAGAGCTCAGGCAGGATTGCGCCGACCGGGCCGAACGCGATGCCCATCAGGGCGAAGCCGACGCACAAGAAGACCATGATCTCCACAAAGTTGCGGTGACCCATCAGCAGATACGGGAAGACGAAGGAGAAGACGACCAGCGCGACCGCGGAGAACATCAGCACACGGCGACGGCCGAGCTTGTCGGCGTAGACGCAGGAGAGCACGATGAACAGGGCGAAGACGCAGATGCCGGCCATGAGCATCAGCAGATACTCGCGGTTAGTGAAGCCGAGTCCGCCGCCGCCTTCACGCCTAGTCTTGGTGCCCCAAGCGAGCGACCAGGTGGCCAAAGTGTAGAAGAGCGTGTAGGTGACCGCGACAATGAACGTGGCTTGCAGGACCTGACGCCAGCTGGTGCGGAAGACTTCCTTCAGCGGCGACTTGACGGTCTTCTTCTGCTCCTGGGCGAGGCGGAAGATCGGGGTCTCCTCCATATGGACGCGCACGACGAGGCCGACCACGACGAGGACGATGGAAAGCAGGAACGGTACGCGCCAGCCCCAGGCGAGCATCTGCGCCGGGGTACAGAAGGACTCAAGCACGAAGTAGGTGCCGTTGGAGAGGAAGAAACCGATCGGTGCGCCGAGCTCCGGGAAGGAACCGTAGAGTGCGCGCTTGTTAGCCGGGGCGTTTTCCGTGGCGACCAGGGCTGCGCCGGACCATTCCCCGCCTAGGCCGATGCCCTGAATGAAGCGGCAAAGGCAGAGCACGACAACCGCGAGCAGGCCCCACTGGCTATACGTCGGCAGGCATCCGATGAGGAAGGTGGAGAGGCCCATGGTCATCAGACTGACGACCAGCGTGGTCTTGCGGCCCATCTTGTCGCCATAATGGCCGAAGATCAGCGAGCCGAGCGGACGGGCGATGAACGCGATGGCGAAAGTCAGTAGGCTGACCAGAAGCGCCACGGTGGGGTTGGTCTTGTCCGAGAAGAAAATCTTCGGGAAATAGTTGGCCGAAGCGGTGCCGTAAGCGTAGAAATCGTAGAATTCAATGGCCGTGCCGACCATAGAGGCGGCAATGACGGTGCCCACCGAATCGTGTGCCATCTCCTGAAGTTTTGCCTTGCGTGCGGTGGCTCCAACGTTGCCGCTGGCACTGCCACTGCCGTTTACAGTCGCTGTGTCGACTGATGTCATGATGTTCTCCTCCGGCACGTTTGTCTTTTCCGCACCGATTACTGCTTCATTCGTTCTCTCGTCGCTCTTTGTCGCTCTCCCCGCCCGAGGCCTGCGTTACGTCTGGCACTTTTTGCGTCTTGCGTTTCGCAGGCTGGCCGATCCGAAATCCTTTGATACAGTTTGAATTCCTGGTCGTGTAGTCGGTTTGAGTTTTGCTTTGTTGAGTTATCGAGTATTTCAGTTGTGTTCGTGCACGAACTTGCGGCATTACCACGGTGACCTTTTGGGGCGTAATAACAAAAAGAAGCCCTGCGCTTGAATGCAGGGCTCAGAAAGCTATACGCTAGATATTGTTCATATCATTTTTCGTTCGACTGAACGATTTGCTTGCTTGCCCTGCCTTCATTGGCGGGGCTCAAGCTGAATGTGAAAAATCAGGCCGCCAACGAAGACGGGCTAATAATTCGCGCAGACTGCTCGTTAAGATTCATCAATCCGTTCTTCATGGCGTCCTCCTTTCAACATTTACCAAGTTCTTTCGGGTTCGTGACCCGTTTAGTGGATTACTATAGGCGAGTCCGAGTGCGACCACCGCCACAACGTCCACTATATGGACAACATTACGTAACAAAAAGCGCGAGAAACAAACATCCGCTATATCAATGCCCCCATTCCCATCATCGACTTGGATACGCTGTTATTATTAAATTAGAATAATTACAGTTACTTTTAAAAGGAGACGCCCGAATATGGCGAGCGCACACTAAGCGGAAAATTCCTGGGCCGAGCTATCGCTGTCTACAATGTCTACGACATTATCCACACAGGTCATGAGGGCTACAAGACCGGTGGCATTTCAGGAGCGTTACAGGCCGGAGGCAAACGTGCTGCAAAGGACCTCGTTGTCACTATCGTCGGCGATGGCGGTGCCGCTGCAGGAGCTATACTCGGCTCATTCGCAGGTCCGGGAGGGATTGCCGTTGGAACAGTCATTGTTGGCATGCTAGGACAGGAGGAAGCCGACAGTTGGTTCCCAGAGGATTGGTGATTTTATGGAACAGCAATACATGAATGGACAGATGGCCCAGCCATTCGCCAAACTTGCCTCTGACGAGCAGCACTATGACTTCATACTCACGGTACCAGTCATGGAAGAATTCGTCGATGCCGCCAACGCTTACGGTCGCAAACTTCAGTTCTTCAGCATCACATTTTTCGCGATTTGCTCCGCCGGAGAAATTATCAGCATCCTAGACGGCGTGATATATCAGCAAAAACATCCCATCTTCTTTGGCGCTGTCACATTTATCCTTTTATCGGCTTTCCTGATCATTTTTTTCTCGCGCGGAATCCGGCATATGGCAATGATGTTTGGCTTGTACAGGCAATGGCACACTTGGTTCCCGGCGGTTACATCCAACGCAATGTTGCACCGCTTGCAGTGGCGCAGAGTGACGGGCGCGCAGCTTTACGGGCCCGGCTGGGAGACACCATGCCGGCTCACCGCCTCCAACAGAGGATTGGAACTAATTCGATGGGTATCCGGCAAGACATACACCGTCAGCGTGCCATGGGACGAGGTTGAATGCGTGCGCCGCACACCACACGCCATCGTCATCGGCCCTTCCGCCGCAGGCAAAATCAACACTACGATATTCAACGGCAGAGGCTACCGGCTCGGCAACGTGGACGACTGCGTACTCGTCGACACCCGCGCCCTCGCCGATCCGGACGGGTTCGCCGACTGGTGCCGCTCCCGCATGCTCAACGCCCACCAGCGCACCCTAAACTTCGCTCCCAACTCCAGTAAGGGCCGCCGCCTCCGCTTCCGACGCTGGTTCTACGGCGACGACCTATAGGCACAATGCCTTACAACCGAAGCTGTGCGTGATAGCAGAATTCACGTCGAATCTGGCAGAAACACTCACAGTGGCAACGATTGGATGAACGACGATTGGATTGACAGCAGAAAGATAACGCGCAACTGACCTCTGCAACGGTCAGCCAGCATTCCCCGATATAGACCGCCTTCGGCTTCAGCTTTTACCAAGCAGGAAGCGACGAACCTTGCCCGTGCTCGTGCACGGCAGGGAATCGACCCGGTAGAAGCGCTTCGGGACTTTGTAATGCGCAAGGTTGCCCCGACCGAACTCGCGCCATTGAGCGGTCAAGGAAGCGGAGACTTCCATCTTGGAGCCTTTCGGCTTGCCCTGCCTACTTGCCGGGGGTTTTCCGGTGCCAGCACCAGCGCCACTGCCCGTACCGGCACCAACACCCTGTGATGTTCCAGTGCCAGCCTCTTTGCACACCACGTAGGCGACAGGGACTTCGCCCCACTTTTCATCGGGCTCGGCAGTGACGGCGATTCCATCGATGCCCGGGCACTCGGCGTAGACGCGCTCGACCTCCTCGGGAAAGACGTGCTCGCCGCCGGAAATCATCATGTTGTCGAGCCTGCCGTCGACGTAAAGGTAGCCGTCGTCATCGATATGGCCGACGTCGCCGGTCCGGTACCAGCCATCAGCGGTTTTCTTGGCTTCGAAGATGCCTGGCCGGTTGAGGTAGCCAGGCGTGAGTGCGTCGGTTTTGATGAGGATTTCATCGGTTTCGTCCGCGAGTTTCAGCGACGTGGTGAAGTACGGCTTGCCACTTGCCAGCAGTTTGCGAGCGCCGTCGCCTGTACTGGTGCCGACGATTTGCGAGCAAGTTTCGGTCATGCCGTACGAACGCACGACGATCATGCCAAGCGCATGGCAGCGTTTCAGCAGTTTGAGGTCGGACTTTTCGCCACCTAGAATAAAGCCCTTAAACGCTGGCGAATAGCCGAAGTTGGCAGGCAACGGTACGGGAGCGTCACTGTCAGAGGAAATGTCGGAACCGGTGCCGGTGGCCGATACGCCTGAACCAGAACTCGAATCCGGCAAACCGGGATTGGAGCCATCTGCCGAACCCGCAACCACCGCAATGCGCTTCTCATGCTCGGGCACCAGCTCTTTGAGCATCGTCGGCACGACGGAAACCCAGGAGATTGGCTCGTTAGTGAGGATCCGTTCCATTTCGGAAGCCTCGAAGTGGTCCATCAGACGCACGGCGACGTCAAAAATGAGACCGCGCAGAATGATGGAATAACCGCTGATGTGGAAAATCGGAACTGCGCAAAGCCACTCGTCGGTCGGGCTCGTGCCGAGGTTCAACGCCACGCTCGTCGCCGAGGTGAAGTGATTACGCACGGTCTGCTGGATGCCTTTCGGCGCGCCGGTCGAGCCGGAAGTGAACATGATGCTCACCACCTGGTCGTCGTCGAATTCGCGCGGAATCGACGGAGCCGAAACTATGGGGTCCACGCCGTTATCGCTGAAGGAATTCTTCACGGCCGAGACTTCTGACGGGGATGAGGATGCAGGTTCAGACGCAAAAGAACGATAAACGGAAACGGGATTGCGGGAAGTCTTTTGCGAACCGGCCAAATCCGTGCCAGTGCCGCCGAGTTTAAAATCATCAGCTTTGGCAAATATCTCATCGAAACCGACAATACGAAATCCGTCATCCCCCGAAACGTCAGCATCACCAACGCTCTTGGTTAGGTGGGCCGCTTTCTTATTCGAACTATTCACACGAATGCCACCCAGCAGATTTTCAGGCAGACTGTCGTCCTTGAGGCAGCAGGCCGCACCGGCGTCGCGCATCTGGCCGGCGAGCTCGTCATTGGTCAGACGCTTGTTGAGCCACACCACCGTCTTGCCGTATAGCAGCAAGGTGACCGCCAGCAGATAACCGCGAACGTTGTTGTTGGAAACCATCGCGACGTTTTGCGTTTTGAACGCGCCGAACCTATCGAGCACCGCGCCCAACCGCTGTGCCTCGTCGAATACTTCGCCGAACGTATAGCGCGTCTCGCCGTCGTAAACCGCCGTACGCTCCGGCGTCAGTATCGCGCGTTTCAGCACCCAATTATCCATAACAGATTTCCCCCGATCTGTTGCGACTAGCCCAGTCAAGCAACCGTTACGCGCACGCGAGTGCAGGCCCCGCGATATGCGCAACGGCCCGCGATCACGGGAATTTCGGGAACTGGTCGAAGTTGGGCTTGCGCTTCTGGTTGAACGCATCGCGACCTTCCTTAGCCTCGTCGGTGGTGTAGAAGAGCATCGTGGCGTCGCCGCCGAACTGCTGCAGACCGGCGAGCCCGTCGGTCGCGGCGTTCATGGAGGCTTTGATGAAGCGCAGGGCCATGGGCGACTTGGTCAGCAGCTCGTCGCACCACTTGAGCGTTTCCTTTTCGATGTCGGCGAGCGGCACGACCTTGTTGATCCAGCCCATCTGCAGCGCCTCTTCGGCGGTGTAGAAGTGGCCTAGGAACCAGACTTCCTTTGCGCGCTTTTGGCCGATGACGTCGGCGAGCAGGCCCGAGCCGTAGCCCGCGTCGAAGCTGCCGACCTTGGGGCCGGTCTGGCCGAACTTGGCATTGTCGGCCGCAATGGTCAGGTCGCAGACCAGCTGCAGCACGTTGCCGCCGCCAACCGACCAGCCCTTGACCATCGCAATGACGGGCTTGGGGATGATGCGAATGAGGTGCTGCAGGTCGAGCACGTTCAGGCGCGCGACGTGGTCGCTGCCGACGTAGCCGCCGTTGCCGCGCACGCCTTGGTCGCCGCCAGACGAGAAGGCGAGGTCGCCCGCGCCGGTGAAGATGATGACGCCGATTGTCGCGTCGTCACGGCAGACGGTGAAGGCGTCGATCAGCTCCTCGATGGTCTTCGGCGTGAAAGCGTTTCGCTTCTCGGGCCGATTGATGGTAATTTTAGCTATATGGTCGAGGCGGTCGAACAGTATTTCATCATATGTTTTGACGGTCTCGAAAGTGCGCTGATGCCGGTCATACTGACTATCAACGTCCTTGCTAGTTGTCATGGTGGCTCCTTCTGGATACGTCATGTCGCAGCTCCATACGGCTGACACAACCGAGCATGCGCTCGTTAGCGCTACATTTGGCCGTACAACGTAAAGGTATGAAGTTATCGAGATGAATGCGAGGTTCGATATTATGTCACTTGCGAATTATCTGGGCATCAAACAACAGGAAATCTCGCGGTCAAAGGTCATCTTAACATTGCCGGTTACAGAAAACGTTCTACAGCCTTTCGGTATCCTGCACGGCGGAGTCAATGCCGTTTTGGCCGAGGAAGCCGCGAGTTTGGGCGCTATGGCGCGGCTTGACGCCTCCCATACCGCCGTTGGCGTGGATATCAGCACGCACCATTTCCGCCCAGTGACTTCCGGCACATTGACCGCCACCGCCACTCCGGAAAACATCGGTAAAACGTTGCAAACATGGCGTGTAGAGGTACGTATGGGCAGCAAGCTCACGAGTATTTCGACAGTCACATTAGCTGTCCGCGAACGCCAGTAATTTTCAGCAGATTCTACGAGTCTCTCCACCGTCGAAAAGCACAAGTTCGCGCTAGATGAGCGGAAGAAAAGCTGCGCATATTTTTTTCAACGCATCTCGACTTCAAATCGCGAGATTCGCAAGTCGGTATCCATTCAAGCTTTTCGAAACAACCGTTTAAACATTTCGTTGCAATTCCCAAGATGAGCGCAAACAGGCCAGATCTGCGTCACACAATATGTTATCGATACGCGTATAGTTGCCTATAAGGCTTTGTGCTTTGTTTCTCTTCCCGTCCGGATGCGAAGCAGAAGCTGAAGTCTTGAAATTGAAGAACCGAATCTGCCGCAGGCGACCCACGGTCTTATCATGCAAGATCGTGTTTGCGTGAACAGGAAGCCTAGCCCCGGGGAGCGGGTGATACAGGTAGTGTGACGGCACTGCGCTGAGCTCATATACCAACCTTCAGGGTCTTAGAACCCCAAGGGTGTCATGCAGAAGACGGGAAAACGATTCTTCATACGAATCCCGGGTATTCCGCGCGAAAGACATACCCGGGATTCGTCGTACCAAAGGAGGCGCAGTGAGTGGAGTATCATCGGGAAGCTTGGAGAGCAAACACAAGCAGCTTTTATTCCCCAAATTCCAAGTTGCCGCCCAAACTTACACCCAACTGCTTAATTGTCATACCATCGTCAATTGCGCCAACGGATTCGCTCTCGACATCTTTTGGTCGAAAGAGAATTTCAAACATCTCTGCGGGGCATGGTGCGACCGCCCTGGCAAGGAGGTAAAAAATACCACCGAAGCCGAGTATTTCTACGATTGCATGTTATCGAAAAAATCCACATGGAGACTCCTGCATTTTTCGCCAAAGAACTTCAGTTCAGTTTTTGCGAAAAGCCTAGTGTTGCCAACCGCATTGGACCACTCCAACTGGACCTCATGCAAAATCACCGACTCAACCATTGCCGCGTTGGCTTGGCTGATGGGCAATACCGTCTGGTTCATCGGGTTAGGAGAGAGCAACAACGAATCGTCCTATGTCAAAGGGACCAATGTCTGCTATCCCAAAAGCATGAGGAAACAAAACATCAATGTCAAAAGCGGCAAGTCTCAATACCCGATTCAGTCTGTTCAGATAATTTAATCTCTTTTCAACACTGGACTGTATGGTCGATTTCGCGCTCGATGGCATGACGCTGATAATTAAGCCGCTTCAACTCGCGCGAAGGATCCCAACGCGAATCCATCGTGGGGTCTCCCGGCGCAGGAGAGACACGCGCATCCATCTCATCATTGATTTCCTCGCCGTAAGCAGCCAACTCCCACTGCTCTTCCTTCGATAAATCGGAAAACTTCATCGCAATCCCTCCTTCTTAAGGTAGCCTTCACGCGCTTTCATCGCGTGCACAATCCAATTCCTGAGTATACCCAGCTCGTGCTGCAGTGCCGATTCCCAATTATCTCCAAAAAAGTGCAGAAATTTACATTTTTTTGGAGATAAAAATGTATTTATTGACACTTTTTTGGAGTTGCAACTTTTTGGCGCAATATCTTCGCCTCAATTAACTTGCCCACAAAACCAATTGAGCCACGAATGCAACGGAATTTTTACAACCTCACATTTCTTTATCAGCGAAGACGAAATCGGGGATTTTTGCTAGTTTCTTTAGCGAATAACGCAACAATCGACGGCGGAAATCTTCGTTTCCCCGACACGACACCCAAAAATGGCAGGTTCTCAAAAATCCTTTAGGCAGAACGCCTCAAGTCATCCAATGCAATACAAAACTCCATCATGTACGGTTGGAACAACAGTGGATTTCGTACGCTTCATGGCGCGCGCGGCAAGTTACGGAAAGCTTAAAAGAGAATGACAAAGCCATGACCTGAAAGGACCGTGAGCAGCCTTATGTCTTCGGTACTCACCAAGAAGAAAATTCCCCTAGCCCTGTTCCTCCTGTGCTGCATTGGCCTCATTTTCATGTGGTTCACGCCTGCGCCCGCGCACGTGCAGACCACGGGCTGGCACAGCTTCGCCATCGTGCTCTTCTTCCTCGCCGGGTGCGTGTTCAACGTGGCCCCGCTTTCCATACTTTCGCTGACGATGATGACGCTTTTGGGCGTCACCTTCACGATGCCCGCCACCACGCTGATCTCGTTCTTCGGTTCCGCCCCGGTCTGGCTCGTGCTTTTCGCCTTCTTTATGGCCATCGGCTTCCGCAAAACGAACCTCGGCGCGCGCATGGCCTACTGGCTCATCGCCCACTTCGGCCGCAGCCCGCTGGCACTGGCCTACGTCATGGCCGTCTGCGATTTGGTCCTGGCTCCGGTCATTCCGAACACCAACGCACGTGGCGCCGGCATCCTCTTCCCCATCAACCAGTCGTTGGTCGAGGCGCTGAACGAACCCAAAGACCCGAGCAAGCGTTCGGTAAGCTCGTTCCTCACTTTGGCTACTTTCCATCTCAACTTGATTATCGGCGGGCTCTTCCTGACCTCGATGGCCACCAACCCGCTGGTCGCCAGCATGGCCGCCAGCACCTTTGGCATCAAGATCTCGTGGTTCCAATGGTTCGCCTACGCCAGCGTCCCGACGCTGCTCGCGGCCATCATCGTACCGATCGTCATCCTGGCCATCCATCATCCGCAGGATCAAAGCGCCGACCTGACCGTCGTGCACCAAACCGCACAGGCCGAACTCAAAAAGATGCCGAAGATGGCATTGAACGAATACCTGATGATTGCCGTCTTCGTCCTCGTCGTCGTGCTCTGGGGCACTTCGACCATCACCAAGCTCGACAACACCCTGATTGCGATGCTTGGCCTCACCGCCCTGCTGATTTTGAAAATCATCGATCTCGACGACGTCTTCGCCGAAAAGCAAGGCTGGAACATCCTGCTCTGGTTGGCCCCTCTAATCGGCGTGACCGAATATCTCAACAAAACCGGCGTGGTCGGCTGGATCAAGCGCGTCTTGACTTCCAGCGTCGCCGGCATCCCCGCATGGCTCGCCATCGCAGTCATCGTGCTGCTTTATCTCTACGTGCATTACCTGCTGACCAGCGTGCTCGTCCACGTGCAGACGTTCTTCATCCCGTTCGCGGTCATTCTGGTCTCGCTTGGCGTCCCGCCGATCGTTGCCACCATGCTGCTGGGACTGTTGACCTGCATCTCGCCGGGCATGACGCATTACGGCACTGGCACCGCGTCAATCTATTATTCAACCGGTTACGTCAGCCAGAAGGAATGGTGGAAGGTCGGCTTCATCGTCAGCCTCGTCAATCTCCTTATCTACGCCGGAATCGGCACCCTTTGGTGGAAGCTACTTGGCCTATGGTAAATCGCCGATACGCATTACAGAGCCCATTGCAAACCTCCGTCCTCGAAAACAGGACGAGGGCTTCGTGGGCTTTTTATGCGCTGCCTCAGACGTGTCGGTTGGGTGATTTCCGATGAAAAAGCCTTCGTTCGCATCCGCACTGTGTATCATCGCCACAACGGTCTGCGCAGCCATGGTCTCCTGCGCGGTTTTTGCGAGCGCCGATAGCGGAACCGACAGCACAACGTTTACAAACGGCTCGAATACTCCGTCCGCAACGGCACAAACCAACTTCCGCGACTCCAGAAACAACAACCGCGTAAAGGCCTCAAGCCAAATCGGGCCGCAAGAGGAGACATCCCAACCGCAGGTAGGGCCCCAAGCCACTTGCAGGGCGACAAGCTGGGCCAACTGGGGTACGCCCTACAGTGGAGCCACAGGCGTGAGCGGCCAGGACAGCAGCACCGTTCAATGGCAGGTCACCAGCGATTGCGTATTACATCTTACCGGCGGCACAAGCCCTGATATCTCTAACAGACAAAGCAGCATTCCCTGGAATTCACGGCGCGGCACCATTGTCGGGGTCAAAGTTGAGGGCAACCTCACCTTGTTCAAAAGCAATATCGACCTGAATCCCATGTTCACCGATATGTATAACCTCACCAGTGTCGACACCACGGGCGGCTCCCTGCATCTGGCCGAATCCGCAGCGGCCGGACTGTTTGACAGCTGCACCTCGCTTACCACCATCAACGGAATTACCAGCTGGGACACCAGCCAGACCACGGGCATGGCCAGCATGTTCTACTTCTGCACCGGGCTGGCCCAACTGGACCTTTCCGGCTTCAACACCGCGAATGCAGAAGACATGTCCAACATGTTCGACGCCGACAATGCCCTCACTTCAATCAAGTTCTCAAACAATTTCACGACGCGCAACGTCACCAGCATGTCAGACATGTTCAATGGCTGCTCACTCCTGTCCTCGCTCGACCTGCACAAATTCGACACCCGCGCCGTAAAGAGCATGGCCCACATGTTCGCCGGCTGTTCCTCGCTTACCGACCTGAATCTCTCCAACTTCAACACCGGCAACGTCAACAACATGAATGCCATGTTCCAAAGCTGCAATAAACTCGCTTCGGTCGATCTTTCAAGTTTCGTCACCACCAAAGTGACCGACATGAGCTACATGTTCAATGACTGCTCTTCCCTCACCTCATGGGTTCAACCCAACTTCACCACCCCCCTCGTGAACGATATGGCCTATATGTTCGACGGGTGCACCAACCTCATGACGCTTGATATTTCGAGCTTCAATACCAGCCGGGCCATATCTTCAATGACCAATCTTCTGCCGAACGGATTGCGCCGCCTGAAGCTGGGAACGAACACACGACTGAGCAACACCGCTTTTTCAAACGTCAATAACACCATCAACTGGAAGGAAATGTCGAGCCTCGACAACAACGCAACCCAGATTGGTTCTGTCGGCGATCTGAGCGCCTTGCAAACGCGTGCGGCTTCCAGCAACCCTGCCGGTTCGTTTTGGGACTCACGCTTTACGCCGACCGGCGTGCAGCTTGCGATCAATGCGAACGGCGGTGCCACGAACTTCACCCCGGTCTCCTACGACACCACCACCGCAGCCGCGGCCATCACCGTGCCGCGAGGCAACGTGATCACCCTCAACAAGTCACAAAACATCTTCGCCGGCTGGAACACCTGCGCGAACGGCGGCACTTCGGGCGGCTGCCAATCCTACCAACCGAACGACACCATCACCGTGGCCCAAGGCGATTCCAACCCCACAAGAACCATCACGCTATACGCCCAGTGGGTCAAGGCGCCCTCACCCGTGATCGATCCTTACTCGCCGACCGTCCACGCTCCCGTCGGCGCAAACCCGACCGTCGACGTGACCGTATCGAACACCACTGCAGCCGCCGGACCAGCTGGCGGACCTGCAGCCAACGCGCTCACCGGCAGCACGACCACCATCACCACGGGCCAAGGCCCTTGGTCCACCGAAACCGGGCCCGGCACATGGAATTACACGAGTAGGCCAATGGCTGACCTCCAGCCCAACATGGGCGCCCCCTACGTCATCAAAGCGGTCACCACCATGACCGACCCCTCGACCGGCAACATTGTAACCGCTTTCACACAGAAAAGCGGCATACTGCCTTATCTCAAGGTCACCTTCAACGCCAACGGCGGCACAGGCGCCCCATCCGACATGTCCGGCTTCGGCGACCCGGACAACCACAGCCTCACCCAGTTCACCATCCCCGCTGACGTCATCCCCACCAAAGGCCCACACGATATGTTCGCCGGCTGGGCCACCAGCCCGACGGCCACCCAGCCCGACCCCGCCTATAACCCCGGCAACCATGCGCCGACTTATTTCTTAAGCACGGACGCAGGCAAAACCCTCACGCTTTACGCCGTCTGGCACGAAGCGAAAGCACCCGTCATCACGGAAGTACATCGTGACCCGTCAAGCAACCACGTCATCGTAACCGGTACCGCACAGCCTTTCAACGTCATCGGCACACCTACCGTCAGCGGCAACTCAAGCAAGGGATTGAAAGTCACCAGTGCCTCGCTCACCTCGGACGGCGAACTCTCCGTTGCCGGTCTCGCGTCCGGCACCGGCGACACCGTTGGCGGCCAAGTGGTCACCGTACGCGTGCGCGCCTGTTACGCCAATACTTCCGGGCCCAACGGCACGGCACCTCCGTCGAAAGCCAGGTGGAGCAACGACAACAACAACATCCCGTCCGGCTGCGTCCAGGACTTTGGAATACCCAACTATCATCTCAGCTATTTCCCCTTTTCGTTCTGGCTTGCCGGCATCAACAACAAATGGTCCACCGCCAATCTCGACATCGGCACCAGACCGTATATCTGGGTCTATACGCAGTACCAAAACGGTTCTATCGACGGGCCGCTCATGCTCACCCCGCTCACCCAAGGCAGCGACAATTCGGTCAAAACCTGCGTCAAGGCCGCGAACACCAATCCCAGCAACTACGTCTGCGGCATCGCGACCATGGATAACACGGCGACTTTCGACGGGACCACGGCCCACAGTTGGAGCCTCGATTTGCCCGAAAGCACCGCTCTCGACAGCGCCAACGCTTACGACACCAGCTCGCACCTTTATATTGACGACGTCTGGAGGAATAACGCCTCGGGAGGCGGAGGCGGAGGCGGAGGCAGTCGGCTCAGCGTCATCTCGCCTGAAGCGTTCCTCGGCGGCGCTCCGCCTTCCACGAACGCTCTGCCCTTCACCGGCGGACTTTTCCGGCGCATCATGATAGCCCTCGCTGCTCTGATCGGTTCCGCAGCCGTCCTGCTCACTGCGTTCGTCGTCTTCCGGCGGAGGGTTTTGCAGAAATGAGACCAGTAGCTGCCCGATATCGCGTCTAACGCATCCACTACCAAACATGCGATAAACACGACGCTCACGCAATCTCAGCGCCGCTCCCAGCACTTCCGCTAGCCAACAAGCAGAAAAACGGTCAGTAGAGCAGTGACAAAAGAACGTCTACAACAACGAAGAGGCCGAGTAACCGGCTGACGGGACGTTGATGTTATACCAACGTTCGTAACCGATTACCCGGCCTCTCTATTCTGCGTTTTAGCCGTTGCCTGAACTTTTATCGCGCAAACTTTAGAAGTTTAGAAACGTTCAGGTTCAGACTCAAAGGCATTCGCGTTCAGGCTCAAAACCTCACTACACAATCGCGAATCGAGCCACGGAGCGAATCAAGCCCGGCGACGACGCAGCGCCACGATTCCGGCTGCAGCGACGAGCGCCACGACGGCAGCAATCAACACCATCGCGACAGAGGCACCCGTTTCAGGAAGCTTGCCGCCATTGCCAGATTGCTGCTTCTGGTTATTCTGATTCTGATTCGCATTCTGGGCACCCTGCTGTCCACCGGAAGCCTGCGACTTCGCGGCAATGTTCACTGCCGTCCAACCCGCAAGGTTGCCATTCTCGTCAAACAGTGCAATCTTGTGCAAACCGGTCTTCTCCGCTGGCAAAAGCGGCTCGACATAGTATCCGCTGGCGTCTTTCTTCACCTCGAGATACGGAGCACCGGACGGATCAGTAAGCTGAGTCGGGTTGGAATAAATATAACCGGACCAGAAGCAGGAAGGCGTATCCTTACCGTCGACGCTGGCCTTGCAGCCTTGCCCGAGATTGTTGATGTAGATGCGGGAAGGCGAGCCAGCGACCGGATTCGACGGCGTCACAAGGCTTCCCTGATTGCCGTTGTTCAAGTCGCCACTGGCAGGAGCTGTTGGCTCAGCTTTGGTGGTAAAAGCAGGAATCAATGCCGCACCAGAACCGCTCATACCGGCAGGGCCGCAGTTGACTCCGACCACCATTTGCGTGATGTCGGTGTTGACGCGCTGGTTCAGTTTACCTTGATTTGCCAGTTCTGTGGCATGCTCTGCAACCATCTGAGAGGCCGGAGCCAGAGACAGATCCTTGCCGTTGGCATTGACGTTCTTGTTCTCATAATGTGTATTCGGTTGCAGACCCATCAGCGCGATATTGACATGATCTTCCGTCTTGTACATGGAGTTGTCACCCCAGCGGTAGTATCCCACGCCGCTCACCAGCGATGTCACCTCGCTGCCGCTGTTGCCGACAGCATCGTAATAGGGCTCATCTGCGTGAACGCCATAGACTTGTTGGTAACTGCTTGATGTCAGATCGGTGTCGTTGACCCCACCTTCGATATCCGGAGGGAAGAAACCAAAGTTCCAACCATCAACAAAGCTGCTGCCCTTATTCCACTTAGGTACGATGCTCGTGATATGGCTGAATTGAAGCATTGGAGTCGTAGCCGGGTGCTCGCCGTCAGCCGGCTGAGAAGGCTCGTGCAGCGGCAATCCACCCTCGCAAGCGCCGCCATTCATATATTGATAATCAAACGAGACATTGGCGGTATGCGCGCCGATATCGCTGACTTTGACGTTGGTGATTTTGACGGAATCGGCACACGATACTCCGCCACCGATTCTAGGTTCCACACCCTGAACGTTTGGAGTTGGCGCCGACTTTGGTGTAGCTCCGTCTTTAACAGACTGAGACGCCTGAGTTGAGGGCTCATCAGCCTGTGCCTGAACAGACTGAGAACCAACCGTCGAGGTCTGTTGCTGCTCAGAAGCCTTAGGTTCTGCAGCTCGAGCAGACTTAGCCGCTGAACTCTGCTGAGCACTAGTCGAAGACGCATCAGTAGCGGTCTGAGCACTCTGCGCGGCAGCAGGAGCACCCGGGGCGCTCGGAGTTTCGCCAGCGTTCGCAACACCTACACCGACACCTGCGAACATCATGCAAGCCGCCGCAAACGACGCGACGAGCGTATATTGTTTCTTTGCCATTCTCTTCTTCCCATCTCCAAACGTCATAGTTCAGATTCAGTTGCAAGACACATAATTAGGTTATCAATCGCGAAAGACTAAATTGTGTATTATTTTAGAGTATGTCTAATTATTTTGTAATAGATTTACTGTCGATTGATGCTTGGAATCGCAATCAATTCAGCGGTTTACAACATTGCTTCCAGCGGATGAGATTTGACATAACGCTCGAGAAGAGCGTCGTCGATGGGCTCGGTATAAGTGAGGTCAGAGACCAGCAGGCCGATAAAACTGCAGATGGCGACCGGGTGCTCGTGCACCAAAGTACCACTCATTTCGACGGCACCGTATAAAAAGTGCAAGTTAGCGACCCTAATGTGCACTATTTTTACGCTGCCGTCAGAAAAGTGCACCTTAACGCTTCCAATGTGCATTAATTTGACGCTAATGCCGAAAAGGTGCACCTTAGCAATCGTAAAGTGCACTTTTCTTACGCTGACATCAATCGCATGCGCTCAGCAACAGGCCTTCAGCGCTCAGCCGACGAGCGAGCGTACCTCGATGATGCAGTTTCGCTACGGACCGGCGCCGCGGCTATCTTGCTCGCAACGTTTGTCGCTTTCCAGCGTCGCATCTTGCGCAAGAGTAAATCAATTCAGACCAGAATAACCTGAGAATTTACCAGAGCAATGAAAACCATCACCTCTGGATGAAGTTCAGCAATATAAATCATCAGCTGCAATGAGGCTCATACGCTCATCATTCCTGTAATGTTCCAATGTGGGTTTACTGACCCTGTTTTTGCTGAAAAGTATGAATCCTGTTCGATCAACGGGGAAGCCTTTGACCAGACCGGCCCGGGCTTTCAGCTTGTCAATCGCTTCGGTCTCGTTGAAAGAGTTCCGCCATTTGCATTCGCCTATAATGATGCGCTTTTCATCGTCGTTCGCGGCCACCACGTCGATGTCGGTCTGCTCGTGCGCAGCGGGATCATTACCCCACCACTTGCCGAACCCGGTTGCGACGAACGGTAACTCCTCAGCTACGTTCTTTCTGACAAGCCACTGGCGACAGACATCCTCGAACTGTCCGCCAACATAAGTAGCGAACACCTCGCCGAACGCGCTGGATTTTGCCAAAGCCGCACCACCGCCGGTCTCGATGATGGACGCCTTTGGGGCCACGAAACGGAACCAATACGCGAAGAACGGGTCACCGACGACATACAGGCTTTTCCTTGTTTTAATCGGGTTCTCGCCGAACGGCACCAGCCGCTTCACCAATCCCAAACCCATTAGTGATTTCAGATATTTTCCAATTGCGGAGACTTCCAAACCGGCACGCTCGGCAATCAATTTTGGGGTATTGCTACCTGCGGCGATGGCCTGCATCGCCGAATAGTAAATCGCCGGTTCCCGCATCTCTTCGCGCAAAAGCATCATCGGCTCCTCGCTGAGCATACCCAGCTTGGAATAAACAAGATCAATGACATTCTCGCGATAACTTTTCGCTGAGTCAATCCGTTCAAGATAATATGGCGTTCCCCCGAACGTAGCATAATACTCGACCTTTTCCGTTGCGGTGGCCTTCGGCAAGAATTGCGCGGCGTCATAATAGTCAAACGGCTGCAGCTTGATCTGCGCAGTCCTTCTGCCGAACAACGGGCTCTTGGAACCAAGTACCTCGCTTTCCATGAAGCCTTGGTTACTGCCAGAAAGAATGATCATTACCGGCGTGTTTTTGAACCCATGATCAATGGCGATTTGCAGCAGTGACGGCAGAGCAGGCTCAGCTTGCGCGGCATACGGAAACTCATCAAAAACGAAAATGAACGGTTTGCGCGTACCAGCTTTTACCTCCCGCGCACGGGCAACGACGTAGTTCAGCGCAGAACGCCAATCAGCAAACCCCGGTGTGCCCTCAGGAATGCCAAAACAACGGTAGACTTCCTGCGAAAAAAGCTCCAGATTAAGTTTTGAACTTTGTTGCAACGCAGTGACATACAGGACCTGTTTGCCTCGCACGAACTCGTCGATTAGCGAGGTTTTGCCCACACGTCGACGCCCATAAATGACTACCATCTCGTAATCCTTACGAGCATAGAGCGCTTCCAAATCCTGCAATTCCTGTTTTCGCCCGATAAACATCCGCCACCTCGATTACTCCGCTTATTGCTCGTTATTAACAAGCAACGATTCACAACTTGAATGATTACAAGTCTACTATAAAAGAAGTATAAGTAAGATAACTATAGGTATCTTACTCGTAGTTATCTTATTTTAAAATCCGGAAGTTCGCTCGCCTGAAAACCAAAGAGGATTAAAAGTGCACCTTATTGCTTCCAGAGTGCACTAATTTGACGCTGATACCAGAAAAGTGCACCTCAGCATCTCCAACGTGCATTAATTTGACACCAATGCCGAAAAGGTGCACCTTAGCAATCGTAAAGTGCACTTTTCGGCCATATAGCGTCAATAACACGAAACAACAGCCAGCGCAGAAATAAAGAAAGCCGGGCGCTGTCTTAGGGAATGCAAAGGGCAGAACCCCGGTTCCTTCGGACAGCGCCCGGCCCTAGAAGAGCCGGCAAGATGCAATTGCCAGCTGAGGCCGCGCCTAGGTTGGGTGTGTGAGACGCGGCCAGTATTTAATCACCTAGTCGCGGCGGCGCCTGCGGATGAGCTGCAAACCAAGCGCCATGATCAGGGCGGACACCATCAGGCCCAACGGCACCGCAGTATCCGAACCCGTGGCCGCCACAGACTTGACCTTCGGCTGCGGTTTCGCCTGGGAGGCGAGCCACTTCCGGCCCTCGGGCGTGGCAAGCCAGGCCTGCCCGGCCAGAGTCTTGAGCCAGTTCTGACCGGCCGGGGTCTTCAGCCAAGCCGCGCCCGCAGGAGTAGCGAGCCAAGCATGGCCTGCGGCCGTGGCGAGCCAGGCGGCTCCGGCGGGAGTCGAAAGCCAGTGCTGGCCTTCGGCCGTCGCGAGCCAGGCATGGCCGCCAGTGGTGGTGCCGAGCCAAGCGCCTCCTGCGGGGGTCCCGAGCCAGGCGTGGCCCTCCGGGGTGTTCAGCCAGCCATGACCTTCAGGAGAGGAGATCCAGGCGTGCCCCTCGGAAGTGCCCAGCCAAGCCGAGCCCTCGGGCGTCTGCAGCCAGGCGTGGCCCTGTGGAGTCTCGAGCCACTGATGGCCCTGCGGCGTAGAAACCCACGCGTGACCTTCAGGGGTCGCCGACCAGTGCTGACCTTCCGGGGTCTGCAGCCACTCGTGACCGGGCTGCGTGTCAAGCCACTCGTGCCCAGGTTGCGTACCAAGCCACTCATGGCCGGGTTGCGTACCCAACCACTCGTGACCAGGTTGCGTGCCGAGCCATTCCTGGCCGGGCCGGGTGACGAGCCATCCGGGGTTGTCAGGCTCGATGCGGGTCCAGCGTGCGATGACGGTGATGTCGCCGGTCACCGGGGCCGTCGGATCATACGGAACCAAGCTACGGACCATGCTCTCCACGAACCAGCCGTCGAAACGGAAGTGGGTCCGCGTCGGCGTGGGCAGCGTGCCCAGCTGGTCGCCGTCGGCGATGGTGCGCGGCGCGATGGTGATGCCGCCTTCCACGTTGAACGTGATGGTGTGCGTGATCCGCGTCCAGTGCGCCTTGAGCGTGCACGGGCCGGTCACCGGAGTGGCATCGAAATCATAGGCGTGCGAGCCGTCGAGCGTCCAGAAGTCGAACCGGTAGTGTTCCCTCGTCGGGTTGTTGCCCGGCGCGGTGGCGTGGTGGTTGTATTCGATGGTCTGCGCAGGGGCCGAGCCCGTGCCGTGATCCAGATCGAAAGTCACGCGGTACCAGTTGGTCTTCCACGTCATCCGGATGGTCATGTCGCCGGCCTTCACATCGGCCGGGAAACCGTCGATCCAGCTGCCCGAACCGACCTTGTACTGCCACTTGTCAAACGAGTGACCAGCCGGGGCCGCCGGAAGGTTGACGGTAGGCGCGTGCAAAGCAGTGCCGTAGAGTATCGACGCCGTGGCAGGCAAGCCTCCGCCCACACCGCCATTCGCGTCGTAGGAGACGTTGTACGGGTTCGTGGTCCAAGTCGGCTGGATGACCGTGTCGCCGGCGGGCACCGTGGCCGGGAAGCCCGGCTGCCATGCCCCGCCCGCAACCTGGAAGCGCCAGGAGGCGAACGTATGGCCCGTGCGGTTCGGATTCGACGGCGCAGTCAGGGCCGTGCCGTACTCCGGATGCGCGTCGGCGGGCAGTGCGGAACCATTGTTACGGTCGTAATGCACCGTGTAGTGGTTGATCTTCCACGTCATGCGGATGACCATGTCGCCCGCCTTCACGTCGGACGGGAAACCGTCGATCCAGCTGCCCGAACCGACCTTGTACTGCCACTTGTCGAACGAGTAACCGGTCGGAGGCTCAGGCAGGTTCACCGTCGGCGCCGTCAGCGCAGAGCCATAGGTCATCGGGCCCGTGGCCGGCAGGCTGCCGCCCACACCGCCGTTCGCGTCGTAGGAGACGTTGTACGGGTTCGCGCTCCACACCGGCTGGATCGTGATGTCGTAGTCGGGCGTCGTGTTCACGCCATACACCCACGTATCCCAGTCCGTTGTGCCGGTCTTGGCGTAGCGCCAGCCGGCGAACGACTTGCCGGAAGGAGGCGTCGGACGCTGCAGGGCCGTCGGCTCGGTGAGCGCGGTGTCGTAAGGCACCGCGGGATCCGTGGCGGGCAGGCTGCCGCCTGTGCCGCCGTTGGCCTCGTAGGCGACCGCATGCGTGTGCGCACGCCAGGCCGCGGTGATGACCATCGCACCGGCCTTCACATCCGCAGGCCAACCCGAAACCGGGGCGCTGCCGCCGACCGTGTACGACCAGCCGTCGAAGTCATAGCCGTGACGGGTGGGCTGCTGGGCCGCGCTCGGGGCGGGAAGGCTCGTGCCGAAATTATTCGAACCGGTCACCGGGGTGTAGCCCGTGCCCGAAGGCCACCTGCCGCCCGTGCCAAGATCGTAGGACACGTTGTACTGGTTGATCCGCCAATGAGCAGTAATCACCATCGCACCGGCCTTCACATCCGCAGGCCAGCCGGCCTGAGGCGTACCACCGTTTACCGTGTACGACCAGCTGTCGAACGTGTAGCCCGCACGGGTCGGACGCTGAACCGTAGTCGGCTCCGTGAGCGTCGTGCCGTAAGGCTGCGAACCGGACACCGCGGTATAACTGCCGGGCCAGGCGCCGCCGTCGAGGGCATACGAAACGTTGTAGCTGTTGCGCGTCCACGACGCGGTGATAACCATGTCGCCGGCCTTCACATCGCTCGGCCAACCCGTTTGGGACGGGCCGCCACCGACCGTGTACGACCAGTGATCGAACGCGAAACCGGTGCGCGTCGGACGCTGGACCGCAGTCGGCTCCGTAAGCGTCGTGCCGTAGGTCTTCGAGCCGGACACAGGTGTATAGCTACCGGGCCAGCTGCCGCCGCCCAAAGCGTACGAGACGTTGTAGTTGTTACGCGTCCACTTGGCCGTGATGACCATATTGCCGGCCTTCACATCGAACGGCCAGCCCGTTTGCGCGGTACCACCCGCGACCGTGTATTCCCAATGGTCGAACGTGAAGCCAGGACGCGTCGGGTCGCTGCCTGGGGCAGGAAGCGCAGTGCCGAAATCCTTCGAACCGGACACCGGGGTATAGCCGCCGGACCACGAGCCGCCTGAACCGAGGTCGTAGGACACGTCGTACTGGTTAATCCGCCAATGAGCGGTGATCACCATGCCACCGGCCTTCACATCGCTCGGCCAACCCGTTTGGGACGCGCCGCCGTCTACCGTGTACGACCAGCCGTCGAACGAGTAGCCGGTGCGGGTCGGACGCTGGGCCGTAGTCGGCTCCGTGAGCGTCGTGCCGTAAGGCTGCGAACCCTCCACCGGCGTGTAACTCGAGGGCCAGCTGCCGTCGCCCAAAGCATACGAGACGTTGTAGCTGTTGCGGGTCCACGACGCGGTAATGACCATGTTGCCAGCCTTAACATCGGAAGGCCAACCCGCCTGAGACGCGCCGCCATCGACCGTATACGACCAGCCACCGAACGCGTAGCCGGGACGTGCCGGCTCTTGCAGCGTCGTGGGCGCGGTGAGCGTCGTGCCGTATTCCTGCGAGCCGTCAACGGGCGTATAACCGCCCTGCCAGGACGCGCCGCTGCCGAGAACGTAGGACACGTTGTAGTGCTTGGCCCGCCACAGGGCGGTGATGACCATGTCGCCGGCCTTCACGTCTGTCGGCCAGCCAGGCTGCGCGGAACCGCCGCCGACCGTGTACTGCCAGCCCTGGAACGTATAGCCCGCACGCGTCGGGTCGCTGCCGGGGGCGGGAAGAGTCGTGCCGAACGCCGTCGAACCCTCCACCGGCGTGTAGCTCGAAGGCCACCTACCGCCGGTACCGAGGTCGTAGGAGACGTTGTAGTTGACCGTGTCCCACAGGGCCGTGACGACCATGTCGCCCGCCTGAACGCTGGACGGCCAGCCGGACTGAGCGCTGCCGCCGCCGACCGTGTACTGCCAGCCGGAGAACGAGTGGCCCGAACGCGCCGGTTCCTGCGCACCAGTAGGCGTCGGCAACGTCGTGCCGAAGGGCTGCGAGCCCGAGACAGGCACATAGCCGCCCCGCCAAGCGCCGCCCGCGCCGAGATTGTACGAGACGTTGTAGCTCACGGGATCCCAGAGGGCCGTAACCACCATGGTTCCGGCCTGCACGCTCGCCGGCCAGCCGGACTGAGCGCTGCCGCCGCCGACCGTGTACTGCCAGCCGCGGAACGTATAACCCGTACGCGTCGGTTCCTGCGCCCCGGTGGGTGTCGGCAAAGCCGTACCGAAAGGCTGCGAGCCGGACACAGGCGTGTAGCCGCCCCGCCAGTCGCCGCCCGTGCCAAGATCGTAGGTCACGTTGTAGCTGTTGGTGGTCCAAATGGCCTTGATGGCCGTGTCACCAGCCTGCACAGTCGTCGGCCAGCCGGCATGTGCGCTGCCGCCGCCGACCGTGTACTGCCAGCCCTGGAACGTATAACCCGAACGCGTCGGCTCCTGCGCCCCAGTGGGCGTTGGCAAAGCCGTACCGAAAGGCTGCGAGCCTGACACAGGGACATAACCGCCCTGCCAAGCGCCGCCGGAACCCAGATCATACGAGACGTCGTAGCTTACGGTGTCCCACAAAGCGGTGACCACCATGGCACCGGCCTGCACGCTCGCGGGCCAGCCCGAAACCGGGGTGCCACCGTTGACCGTGTATTCCCAGCCACGGAACGTATAACCCGGACGCGTCGGCTCCTGCCCCGTCGTGGGAGCGGGAAGCGTCGTGCCGAAGGGCTGCGTGCCAGAAACAGGCACATAGCCGCCCTGCCAGGCACCACCGGAACCCAAGTCGTAGGTTACGCCGTAGCTGTTGGTGCGCCACTTGGCGGTAATCACCATCGCGCCGGCCTTCACGGCAGACGGCCATCCCGTCTGCGCGCTGCCGCCGTCAACGGTGTACTCCCAGCCGTTGAACGCATGGCCGGGACGCGTCGGGAGCTGGTTCGTAGCCGGTGCGGGAAGCGTCGTACCATATTCCTGCGAGCCGTCAACGGGCGTATAGCCGCCCTGCCAGGCACCACCGGAACCCAGATTGTAAGTGACGTTGTAGTGGTTGATCCGCCAATGAGCGGTAATCACCATCGCACCGGCCTGCACGGCGTTCGGCCAGCCTGTCTGAGACGTGCCACCATTGACCGTATACGACCAGCTGTCGAACGTGTAGCCCGTCTTCGTCGGACGCTGCACGGCAGTCGGCGCGGGAAGCGTCGTGCCGAAATCCTTCGAACCGGTCACCGGGGTGTAGCCCGTGCCCGAAGGCCACGAACCACCGTCGAGATTGTAAGACACGTCGTAGCTCTTGACCTCCCAACGTGCCTCGAGCGTCACGGCGCGGTCGGGCATCGTATCGGCCGAAGGGCCAGAGAACACCCAGTCCGCGCTGGCACCCGATTCGCGCCAGCCCTTGAACGTGTAACCGGTACGCGTCGGATCCGTCGGAGGCGTCACCAGCGTGCCGTAACCGACATTCGTCCGGGTCGCGACCGTCGAGCCGCGGTCCTTGAACGTCACCGAATTCGTGTTCAGCGTCCACTGAGCCGTCAGCACCACATCATTCGCCGGCATCAGCGAAGGAGACGAGACACCGGGGCCAGCGAACGTCCACGTATTGCTCGACGCGTCCTTCCAGCCATGGAACGTATGGCCCGTCCACGTCGGGTCACCGGGATCCGTGGCATCGGACGTGCCGTACGCCACCGACTCGCCGTTCGGCGCCGTGCCGGGCGCACCGCCCAGGTCGAACGTCAGATTGTAATGTTTCGCCTTCCAAGCCGGACGAATCTGCACGTCATCGTCGGGCATCGTCGCGGGGAACCCGTCGGTCCAGTTGCCCGAACCGGTCTTGTGCTGCCACTTGTCGAACTCATGGCCCGTAGGAGCATCGGGCAGGGCCGAAGCGGCCGGCGCCGTCAAAGCCGTGCCATACGCCACCGACGGATCCGCAGCAGGCAGGCTCCCACCGCTGCCGCCGTTCAGAACGTAGGAGAGCGAATTGGTGTTCAGCACCCACTTCGGGCGGATCGTGATGTTCGAGGCGGGAATCTCCGTGCCAGTGCCAGGAGCACCGAACTTGAACGTGTTCCAGCCGCCGGTCGAGGCCTTGTACTCCCAGCCGTCACGATGCTTGTGAGCCGGAGCCGTCATACCCGTCGTCGGGGGCTCCGTCGGAATCGTCGAACCATAGTCATACGCCGTCGAACCCGAAGGCATCGAAGACCACGAAGCCCCATCGCCGGTCGCATAGGACACGTTGTACTGGTCGGTCACCCACTTCGGCCGCACCGTAATGTCAAAGGCCGGCACATGCGTCACACCGAACTTGAACTCGGCCCAATTTTCCGTACTGTCCGTCTTGCGATACTCCCAGCCACTCGTCGCCGTGTCCTGATGCTTGTTGCTCGGAGCGTTCAAACCGGTCAGCGGGGGCGCCGAAACGGTCTCGTCCTCACCCACCGCAACCGGCGAGCCAGGCATCGAAGTCCACGTGCCGCCGCCATTGTCATAAGTCACATGCCGTGGGATAGCCTCCCAAGTCGGCCGGATGGTAATCGCATAATCCGGCATGTGCGTTGATCCGAACGCGAACGCAGCCCAATCGTCCGTGCTGTCCGTCTTCCGGTACTGCCAGCCACTGCGCTGCTTGTGCGCCGGGGCCTTCAGATGCGCAAGGTTCGCCGGCTCGGAGGGCGTAGAGTCATACGCCGCCGGCACCGCGCCCTGCGCCGCGCCATCCCACGTTCCACCGTTCAGATCGAACGTGACATCGCTTGAATTGACGACCCACTTCGGACGCACCGTGATATTGTAGGCCGGCATCGGCGTGCTGTCGAATGTGAACGCAGTCCAGTCGTCCGTGCTGTCAGTCTTGCGGTACTCCCAGCCATCCCGATGATAATGGTCCGGACCGGAGATACCTGATATATCCGACGAGGACAGAGCAGGGACCGTGTCACCGGCAGTGTACGGGCCCGACTGGCCCGGTTTGCCCGTCCACGTGCCCAAGCCGGCATCATACGAGACATTGTACGCATGGATAATGGGATTACCCTTCACTGTTCCAGAAGGTGCAGTACCGGTCACGCCGCCGGGAAGCGTTCCCGTGAAATCGAACTTGGGATTAGTAGTGCCGGAAGGCCAGCGCACCACATGAGCACTGGCATCATACGTGCCGCCTGCGCTCGGCGTTATAGTCCCATGCCCCGGATCCCCGATAATCGTGCCGTCAATGTTCTTCACATCGGCCGTCGACATCGTCACATACTGGCCATCGTCATACGCCGTCTCCTTAACATCCTGAGCGCTTCCACCGAAACTTGTCAGATGAGATAGATTCCGGAACGACGAAAAATCAGAAACATGATTGCTAGTAAAAGAAAGAGCCGTCAAATCGTGCAGATCGGACAACGCTGTGGAAAATTGCCCCACATCAGAATTGGAAGTGGATGTGCCGTCCCAACTCAGACGTCTCAATGCTGCCATACCCGACAAAGGACTGTAATCGGTGATTGCCCAGTTGGTACCTACACTCACCATGGTGGTCTTGGTAAGGTTTTCCATGCCATCAATACTTCTGACTCCGTTGCCGCCATACATGCCGAAATAAATGTTCGCAAGCAAGTAATCACGCATTCGCTGGGTAAACGCACTAGAAGTGGTATAACTGCCCCCAGGATCCATAGCATTATTTTCTCCTGTGATTCCACGCGCGAGATTGACGTCCGGGAAACATTGCCCAACCGTACTCGATCCCAGGCTGCATACCCGACGCTTCACCGTACCATGAGGCTCGACGCCGGTAACGCCAGGAGGAAGCGTGCCGTCGAAAACAAAACTCGTGTTCGCGGTGCCCGTCGGCCAACGCACCACATGGGCAGACGCATCATATACGCCGCCCGGACTCGGAGTGATGGTCCCGTGCCCCGGATCCCCAATAATCGAACCGCCAATGTCTTTCAGGCCCATAGTCGATATCGTCACATGCACGCCATCATCAACCGCAGTCTTATCGACTTCCTGCCGGCTGCCTGAAAAACTTGTCAGCCTCGTTAAGCCACGCAACGGTGAAAAATCACTAATTCGATTATGAACACAAGACAAGCTCTGAAGATTGGTCAGCCCGGACAACGGCGACAAGTCGGCGACCTTGCCCTGGCCAATCGACAAACTGCGTAGATTGGTCAGCCCGGACAACGGCGACAAGTCGGTGAAAGAAGCCTCCCTCGAGGAATTAGTAGAAAGCGTCTGCAAGTTCCGCATATACCGCACGCCATCCAAAGCCGTAGGCGGCTCCTGAGCGAAATCAAGCGATGTGATGCTGTCCGCCCTCTGCTGGGTGAACGTGCCGTCCGGATCATTCTCCGTTACATATTTGCCTTGGGCCGAGTTCCAGACCGATTTCGTCGGTCTTACCGACGCCGGCATAGCCGACAGCACAGTGCGCGCCGAATCTCCCCATGCGTCCTGAAAGCACTGCGCAATCGTGCTATAACCGATCATACAAACGCTCTGCGGACCCACCACCATGCCGCCACCACGCGGTTGCAGACCGCTCTTCGCGGAAATACTACTCTTGCCCTGCTTGACAGGTTCCGAAGATTCAGCGGACTTTTGCTTCTTCTGTGACTGCTGAGATTGGGTCGATTGCGACTGTTCAGGCGACGCTGCCTGACTTTGTTGAGTCGAAGAAGACTGGGACTGTGATTGCTGGGAGGCCTCGCCGCTTTCGGGCTCGACCGCCGTGGCCGTGGTGGGCAGCACCATCGCCACACCAACCAAAAGGCAAACTAGGGCTCTAACGCCCCCCCCCCCGCGATGCGAGGCAACGTTACGCACACTGCGCAACCACTCAGTAAAACGAGACATCATCCTTCTTCTCTCTTATATAAACGGAAACTCCCGCACCGCAAACCACCTCGACGCGGAATTACACTTCAGACATGCAAAACTGTAACACGACCGCGACACGAGCATCCAATTTTTGCCTAATTAATAAAACACAATTCTCTTCTTCAAACGTTTAAAACGACTTTCCGGATTGTTATATTCAGACAATCATCATTGATTTGCAAAACAATGGCAACACCGTTCTCCAGATCATCTTTTCATGCTGGACGCTTTGCATTGCAACACTTCCGATGTTGTCACCACAGCCGCTAGCTTCGTAACCCTCCGCCCTACTGCCTCCCTGCACCCCGCTTATGTATAACGTTTTAAGAAAATTCAGAAAATTTTTTCGAAAAACTCCCCGACAAAATAATTAGACACGCCGAACACCACAAAACGATACAGCCAAGCAACAGCCCCGAACAGGCAAAAAGACGACACCGTAGTTCCCCCGGGCGGTGACAGACTGAGAACCAACCAGCAACGCGACGAAACGAGGGGGAGCGCACATGGCAAAGGCCAGACAGGCATGGGGCGATGAGAGCGTGCGCATGCACGACAACCTGTCGCGATATATGATCGGCATCAGCCTATGCGATCTGGAGGAGAAGGCCGTACGCGAAGAGTTCAAGGCGCACAAGCTGCTCAAAGGCAACAGAAAAGCTCACCACACCAGCCCGGCGAGCTCCAAACGCCATAGGCCACACATTCTTTCAAAAATCACCGCATAACCCCGGTTCCACCAAATTTGACACGCCTGCCAAATTTTAATATAATTACTTTGAAACGTAAAAACTGTTGACTTGTTTCGACGTTCTTGAGACCATCTTCCGCAAGGAGCTGGTCTCAAGTTTTTTCACAAAGGATGTGAATGCAAAAGAAAACCGCAACAGTCAACGAGCAAATCCAGACGATGAAATCGCATGGGATTCAATTCACCATCGCCACTGAACAGCAAGCGGCAAGGTTCCTCACACAAAACATATACTTCTTCAAACTCAAAGCATATGAACAGAACTACCAAAAAGACAACTCACAAACTCCCTACCAATACCAGGGACTGGAATTCGCCTACCTGCAAGAACTGTACGCCATAGATTCCACACTCAGCCGAGCCATGTGGGACTTCTGCTCAGCAATCGAGCACGCCATGAAAATCCGCTTCAACAACCTGCTCATGCAGAACAGGGGGAACGACTACGAATCCAAATGCATGAAGCTGATGTACGGCTCCTCCGAACCACGATTCGAACACAGCTCCCCTTACACCGACGGTTTAAAGATCAAATATGGGCATGAATACACCATCTGGACACTATGGGAGCTACTGACTTTCATGGACCAGCAGGAACTATACCGGAAATACCTTCTTGCCGCAAAGATCGAAGACCCCATCATCCACCTATTGGGCACTGTCAGACAAGTCCGCAACGCCGTCTCCCATGGCAATTGTCTTCTGGCGAATATGAAACAAGAAACACCCAAATACATCGAAACCGGGCACGGAGACCAAGAACTCATCCACCTGACTCTACGCATGTGTGACAAATCTACCAAGCGCAAAGGCAACAAACCAGCAGCGTTCCGCCAGAGCCTCAACCAGCTGGTCGTCAACAACACAGCCGCCGTCTTGATCTGCTTCCTCAACATCGTCGACAGCGCCGCCATGATTGAGCACGCTATAAACGAAACGAACACATTGACGACAAGAATCAACCGCAATCGACAACAATATTTCAGCCCTAACTACGGGGTGGAACGGACATTCCAGTCTTTGGTCACACTCTTCGAGGCGTTCATCAAGAAAGCCGAACTCAAGGCAAATGCCATTAACACAGGCAAACTTCAAGACCTACACGACGACACAACCATATATTCGCTGTTCCGTTACCCGTACAAGGCAGACGATATAAAATGAACTCCCCGTTGCTTCCGGCTGCCAGCTGACGATTGCGGAAACGTCACCAGAATACCAACCGAAATTAAAAAATATCGAGAAACGCGGTTATCGACCAGATAACCCGGTTGTGGGTTATAGGTCGAGATTTTCCTGCTGAAAACATATGTGAATTTTTGGCAAAAACGCGTGTCGTCGTTTGACTTTTCGATAATCTGTAGTTGTTAAAAGCCACCAGTACCTCGTAAGGGGACATCCTAGGGTGGCATTTTCATACGCGAAAAAGGACAGCACCGTGGCTGAACGACCACTCATCCCCTACCCTCCGCACGAGGCCATGACCGCAGAACAGCTAGCTTCGCAGCTATTGGACAACGGACTGCAAGGCATAGCACCCGACGACCTGGCCAACCGTATACAACGAGTAGGCTACTACCGGCTCAAAGGCTACTGGTACCCATTCCTAACACCCACAGACGGCAACCCAAGCAAACGTAAGTTGCCATTCCGCCAAAATACCAACTTCAACGACATCTGGGAACGCTACGTCTTCGACCAAGAGCTAAGGGTCGTGGTATTTGACGGCATCATCACCATAGAAGCTTTTCTGAGAAGTTTTCTCGGCACCAAACTGGCCCTGTTCCACGGACCTTCGGCTACATGGAGAAAGCGGGACTACCGAACCTGCCCGACTATGGCCCAAAAGCCTGGCCCGCCGCTCTCGCAAGCTTCCTCCACTCCTACTCACGCTCACAACTACCCTACATCAGACATTTCAGAAAGACATACAGCAATCCCCTGCCACCATACTGGATGCTCGCCGGCTGCCTCGACTATGGCGCGTTGAAGCTTTTCTTATATCAAGGGGCTCCGAAACACATCAAAAACGAACTGGCATGCAGACTGGGCATCCCCAGTTCGAACCCCCAGACATCAACAAGAGGCGACGTGAAACGCCTCGACCAATGGCTCGAGACCATCAGATGCGTAAGGAACATGACAGCCCACCACGACCGCCTATGGAACTCCAGATCAAACCTGATAGCGCCAAAACTGCCAGACCGCTCCCCCGCACAGACATACCGGGGCGACTGGTGGGGCCACGCGTGGGACTTCCTGCGCGACCGACAGGGGCCTGCGGCATTCCTCACCGTGGAGAATTATCTGCTCAAACAGATCGAAGGAACATCCGCCTGGCAGGACAAGTTCATCAAGCTCATGGGCGACAACCCCCACATCCCCATCACTCAAATGGGATTCCCGCCCGACTGGCAGGACCAGAACCTTTGGAAATGAAATGGCTTCCACTTACGTCGCCGCGGCTAAGTCAGTCCAGTCCGCGAACGCGAAGAAGACACCTACTCGGTTTTCGTACCAATCCACAACTTTCCCCGACCAAGTCATCACCACCTGATGAAAACGGATGGTACAAGATCACGAGCAACCAATTATGAGTCAGCTACCCATAATCGCAAGTAGAACAAATCGAAAACTTCAGAATAACAATAAAAGTGAAATGTCATCTACTTATATCTAAGAAAATTTATTAAAGGAAAAACTTAATTAGTTATTTGCTGATTAACATTTTACGTATGAACAATCAATGGATTAATAAGTTTGATAATCAATTCACCAGCTATGCTTCTACGCACACTAGTCTAATCATGAGTATTATAAGTTTTATATTTATTTCATTCTGCGTGATTTTATTCCTTATAGAAAACAGGAAAGAAAAATGGAAGAAATTCGGAAGACATTGGCGTAGCATTGTAGGCTATTCCCCAATTTTCGCTATAAGTCTCTTCATACTGGCAGTAGCTCAAAATAAATTTTCCGAGACAGCATTCTTACCGGGTTGGCTCACGAGCGATGAATGCATGTGTTGGTATTGCGGGTGGGCAGTAAGCGTAATCGGCTTTATTGGAATCAATGGAATTGTGACATCTCACAAAAACAAAGAACTAAAATCATGGATGTTGCATTGCGGATATGCGATGTTTTCTATTCTCATAATAATATTAATTTTGAATGAAACATATAGTGCCGATAAGCATCCTACAACATACTTTGACTGCCATCCCATGATTCCTGGAAGTCTATGGCACAACTATGCTTGCGAACAATCAACCTCAAAATCGTATGGAGATTATTCATTTTTCCTAGTTGGATTCATAACAATGACCATCTCTGAAATGATTGTAACCGGATACATGTTTGCGAAACGGGATAAAAAACATCCAGACACTCCCCAATGGCTAGGGCAACTATCTTTCTATCCAATTGCAGGATTTTGCTTATTCGGCTTCATGTGGCTTATAAGCTTGTTCGCTGGAACCGTATGGAACCCCGGCGTAGCAAGTGGAATGGGCACATTTTTTGCATTACTGACCATAACTTATCTTCAGAAATTCAATGAGTTTCGTAAAGAACACGGAACACCTGTCACCAAAGAATATCTCGAATACTCTGAAAAGAAATTGCAGAAAATCCTTATAGAAAATCTGAATAGCACTGCTGCGCCAGAAATTGAACAAATAAATAATCGTTTGACTAATCAAGAAGAATTAATAAAATCCATTCTGAATTCTAAAAATGGAAATCACAAAAATGCCAAGGACGTAAACCATTTAGACGACCTCGAATCGAAGCCCTGTATTCAGTATCGACACAGACCTCTAATTGCGCTACTGGACTCATTAAATATTAGGTTGGAACAAATAATCAATACGCTGAAAGCCAGAAAACAATAACGACGAGCCAAATTAGCAGCTTGTTTATATTTTTAATTTTCAGAGTCACTTACAATTGACAAATTACGGGGTGCGGACGAAAAGTCGGAGATGTTCCCATTCCGCGCCCCAACCAATAACAACTACAGCTTAATGCCGAATTGACAAGCCCGCTAATCGTCATACAATTACCTTGCAACGTAAAACTGTTAACTCGTTTCGAAGGGTTATAAGCCAGAATATGAGGCTTACAACCCACTACGTAAATTATCAAGAAAGCACACGATGTTTAAACAAACAGTCATCGAAGACAACATCTGGTTATGTTTCAGCCATTACGAAAGCGCTGAGAGCTTGCTGACTCAAGCAGCAAACGAGATGGAAGGGACAGCAAGTTTTGATATCCCCGCCGCCACCAAAGACTTCCTGAGCCGCGTAAACCAGATCCTGAAAAGATACGGCATAAAACTATCAGGCAGCGGACAGGTGACAACACGGCGCAACATACACGACATAAGAGGCACATACAGCCCTGAACTCGTTCTCAACGCCATCAAAACCGTCAACCAATTCAAAGTCCTTGCCAATCACTACATCGGTAAAGGCTCGCTAAGAGTCATAGAGGGGAATCTTGACTAACGAATAGCCCGCCACACCGGTCAGGCACCCTCAAACGCCCCTCCTGTCGGACGGCTCGTCTGGAAGGCCTTGGGGTTGATGCTACTATGTCAAGTATTCACCGCAAGACGGTGCATAAATTCCATGTTCCCCCGGTCATGCGACCGGGGGAACATGCGTTTCGGGGTTATAAGCCAGAATATGTTTTTATCCTCATCGACTTCCATGTCTGAAGTAAAAAGTAGCCTGAAGTAAAATCAGAGAAGATAGCAGAGAGAAGGCGATGACTGCCATTCCGGAATGTTCCGCTTACTTGAATGTTCTGGCTTGACCAACAAACAATGAACAAGACGAGCAGCAGTAAAATCGCCCCGAGTCTCAACAAGGTCATAGATCCCAATAATCTGAAAGACCCTGAGATGCGAAAGGCTTACGAGGACGCTGTAAAAATGGTGAGCGGGAAGAACAAGCTCTCCGCGTTGTTGTTCCGGAAGAAAAACGCCTGAACACCGGGATATCGGGTTATAGGCCTATAACCCCCGTTTGACGCACATATCCACTTTTTCGGTATTCCGATAGCGTTACGACCGTCCTGATGCCATGCACATGGCTTAGGGGCGGTCCTCATTTTTCTTCCGTGGTTATGGGGTTATAGACCCAAAGCATGGATTGTTTCGCAAATAGTCGCTCCCGGTAGCTTGGAGGCCTAGCTCGAGGTCCGGAAATAAGAGGTTATAGGCCAAAACGAGCCATAGGCAGTAGGGGGAAAGCGTAAAAACAGGAACATGCTGAAAGAAAAACAGGGAACTGTGTAGTACGTTTTGGTATACTTGGGCTTCAGTGATTGAAGCTATTCGACCAATTGCCTAATAGACCGCCATCATCGCCGTCATTAAATTTTTCAGGTAATTGGGCTGAGATCACAGGCTGATTTCTATTAGTCATCAACTTGTTGAGAGCCGTCGTAAGGCGGCTCTTTTTTATCACTTACCAAGGAAAGTTGGGTTATAGGCTAGAATACGGGGGTTATGGGTTATAGGTCAAAATAGATAACGCATTTTTAAAGCTCTCAACAGAAAACGATGAGGCATGGGTCATAGCCCCGTCGAAATTACTGCATCGGCAGTTCCCCAGAACGCCACAATAAAAGAAGTGTTCTCACTGGATGAGAAGTCAACGAAGACACATCACAAGGAGAAAGAATATGCAAGTTGAGCATTTGCTCTTATTAGAGGAAAAGGCGCATCGTTTTTCCAAAAACCGCTGGCCTGACAACCCGAAATTCCGACTTTAACCCGAATATTTTTCGACCGATAATTCAAGAATCCGCTCGGAGAGCAATTTCCTGTGTTATAGTTATTTCAGTTGTTGCATTTATTGCAGTTATTACAGTTAGCGGTGATGCAACTATCCTCTACACAGGAATGTTGGGAAAGATGACAAAAGTACTCGAACACGTTGCAACCAACGAAATGGAACAACAGGACATCGAAGACCTCAAAGAAGCTCTGTCTCACATGCGCGCCGATTCGCCAGTCGCCGTTGCATTGCGCGAAATGCTGGCCGGAGAGGCTTCCATCTTTGTCGCCGAGAAGGATATGTCTCCCGAGGATGCGGCGAAAGTCCTGGGCGTGAGCCGCCCTTACGTACGTCATCTCATCGACAAGCGCCTGCTTAAGGCCGACAAGAAAGGTACTCATTTCAAAATCTCAAGCCATGATCTCGCCGACTACATCAAACGTCACGAACAGGCCATGGCCGAATACGCCGAAGCCGCCACGACCACGCAGGACGAACAGGACCGTCGCATCGCCAATGCCGCTTCAGGCCTCACCAAGCAGCAATCGGCACATATTGCTGATATGTTTGCCGATTTGTAAAGCGGACCAACAGAGTCCGTCACTTGTCGGTTTCAAAAACCGTTAGTTGACGGACTCTGTTTAACTTCATCCTTTTGACGGGTGCAACCCAGCAAATATAGGTCTGATTTTCTCGCAATCACGACAAATCGGCTTCCCCGAGGACTCATCCTCACGAGGAATAAACCAAACTCCACAGAGAGAAAGCGCCGCCTTACCAGAAATCATACCTTGATCAAAACTTGTCGTATCGATGTAATGGAGAACCGGTTGCGCATCACAATCAATGGGAGGCAATTGCTTGACTCGTGTCGCTGGCGGCGACAAACAAACAGAAGCGAAAAGCTGCGTCACAACCGCTTCGCTAAGTATCACTTCCATATACACGGAGCCATCCTCGCGCACAATATCAGACTTAATGTCTTTAGGCTTCAGATAAGACACCGCACGTTTCAACCGTTGACGAGACTCATAGTCATAGCCCTTCCCTTGGATGGAAATATTAAGAAACGCATCAGTGGTACCAGCCTGTTCTATGGGAAGATCCTGCCCTTTAAAAGAAATCACCTCGACCTGTACAAGTTCCTTAGCCTCCCCGCTGGCTCCAGACACGGCAAATTCACTAACCTCATTTGGCGATTGAAGAGCGTCGTGGATAGTACGGACCAAAGAATCCAGAATATCCACCGCCTCTTGCCTCGAAGACAGCCATGCATCCTCAGCACGACGAATTCCCATATCCTCATCGGTAGGCATCCAATACTGGGACCTTGACTTCTTAAGCTCCGCAGCAACTTTTGCATCAGACCAATCGTGCAGACCCGCATAGACTAGCCATGGATTCCCGTCATCATCAAGTACCATGGCTCCACGGCAGCCCGAAGCGTGATCCCTCACTTCATATACTTGGCGACCTGCCGATCTACTAGCCGCCTGATATCTATCACTATTGAATCCACTATCCACAATCGAATTCGCCTTGAGCAGCAGACGGTGCCGCAAGGACGACAAATCGATTCCATAAAAGGGATTCAACTCCCCTCTACGTATGTTTTCCTTCAGAAGCTTCCAGGGGGTGCCAGCGAGAAACAAATCATCAGGTAGCAAACGCAACTGGTTCAATGCCTTCAACGTCGGTCGTACAGGTCTCATGAAATTTACGATACCTCGGTAGGTTGATTTGCAACCAATGAGAACAATCCTTATATATCGACAATTTAGGGTTATAAGGGTTATAGGCCAAATTTTGTAGGGTTGCAACCTTTGCATCCAGAAATTTGAAGGGAGCCGTTTCGCTACGCTGGCACGGCACCCGAAGCCTCGATAGATCCAACACGTTGAGCGCTGCATTCACAACTTATGAAACCATAACTTTGACGACAACACAATCCGGTCGCGTGTCCAGAAAATCAGCCGTGAAAACAGCGGTCATACATTTATCTTAAAATAGGCTGTGTATCTCAAAACTGTAGGAGGTGATGGACGTGGCAGACATCGTTGATGTGGCGAAGCATATCCTCGAACGCTGCGGGCGCGAGACCACGATGAAGCTCCAAAAACTGGCCTTTTATTCCCAGGCGTATTCGTTGGCATCTTCCGGAAAGCCGTTATTCGAATCCGATTTCGAGGCGTGGGCCAACGGTCCCGCCGCGCCCGACCTCTTTAGGCAGCACCGCGGATACTTCAGCATCACCGCCAAGGATTTCCCCGGCAATTCGGGGAACCTGACCGCAACAGAGCGCCGGCAAACCGGCTTCATCATAGCGCAATTCGACCGGATGAGCGGCAACGAGCTCAGCCGGAAAACCCATAGCGAGGCGCCCTGGAAGACGGCCCGCGGCGGTTTGCCGCCGACGGCACGTTCCAAGACGATTATCAGCAAGGACTCCATCCGGACTTTCTATTCGCAGAATCCATCGGCCTTGAATATGCAACCCGCCTGACAGCGCTGTTTTTTAAAATTATGGTCTGTGGCGTAATGCCAGCCTTCGAGAAGGTACGGAAGCAGAAGCCGGGGAGCCAGCGTTGGTACGGGACCCGGCTTCCGCGCTTTTTGGCCTATAACCCGCTTTTTACATCAATCCAGACATGTTGTCTTACCTTCAGTGATATAAAAGAATTGCTCAAGCCACCAGACTTATCGTAACAATAAAAGAAACGGTTCTTATCGTTTCGTTACGGACACCCTAGGGTGGCATTTTTTATACTCAGCGGCGAGTGGGCTTACTATGACGCATCAACGACAACCGAGCGCTCCAAGAGAACTGCAGCCGCACACCGCCCATCTGGCCGATAACCCCCGAACCGGGAAACAAGGAACAAGGACAGTAAGAAGGAAGTGCCCGGCACGGGTCGGCCCCGCGCCGGGCCGGCCCTAACTAACGCCTGCGACACCTCCAGATGACCACCAACCCGCAACCGACAACGATCGCGAGCAGCACGTCAACCACCGCGTTATCCGCGTTGGCCGCCAAAACGACGACCAACGCCACGATGGCCTGGATAGCCTCAGGGCCGTTAGAGCCTTTTCTGTTATGGGACATAACATGTCCTTGCTGCTTATGCCGCGCCACGACGAGCGCGGCGGGGTCGATACGGCCGGAAGGCCGCACGGTCGTTTCCACCCGGGTAAAGGGCTTAGCGACGGTTTCATTCTATCCGATAAAAGGAATATTACCGCCTGTGATATGATGTCGGTATCAGTTGCGGCAGGGTAACTCGCTGAGATTTCAGCCGGCCATTAAAGCTTTTACTCAGCGAGGCTGCAACGGATGGGGTGCCTGTTACATCCCGCTACTAATGCCGCTGGCCCCGATGCTCGGAAACGAACACCGGGGCCGAGGTGTACCCCGGCCTCCTTAAAATCGAGTTATAGGCCAGAATATTTGGTTTTAGAATCCGTTTTCGGGGTTATAGGCCAAATTGTGGGTTGATTTACTATGTCAAGTATTCACCGCAAGACGGTACATAAATTCCATGTTCCCCCGGCCACACGACCAGGGGAACATGCGTTCCGGGGTTTATAGACCAGCGGTTTTAGAAACTTGTTCAGGATGGCCCGCTATATAGCGATCCAGAAGGGCGTCGTAGATCGGCTCGGTGTTTGTCAGATCCGAGACCAAGAGGGCGATGAAGCTGCACGCGGCGACCGGGAGCATGTGCATCAGGGTGCCGCTCATCTCCACGGTGAGCAGAATTGAAGTCATCGGGGCTTTGACGGAGGCCGTCAGCGCTCCCGCCATCGCGCAGACGGCGAACAGCGGAATGATTTTCGTTGAAACGAGCGGGTTTCCGTTGATGGTCACCGTGTGAAGAGCGACCCCGAAAATGGAACCAGTTAACGTACCGACCGCAAGAATCGGCATGAAAATACCGCCGGGAACACCGCTGCCGAAGCTCGTGGAAGTGAAGAGCATTTTGACGATTAACAGGATTGTCAGGAATGCGATGCCGTTAGTGGCACGTTCTGCGAAACCAATCAGGCTTTCGCCGCCTCCCAAGACTTGCGGCAGGAAGATACCGACCGGCAGCGCGATGGCCAAGGAGATCATCGGACGGATTTGCCACGGCAGTTTGTTGTATAGCGTCTGGAAACCGAGCAGCAGCTTGTTCATCGCCACGCCGATCAGGCCGGCGATGAGGCCGAGCGGAATCATCCACCAATACTGCGGCAGACTCAGCTGCGAAAGACGCGCGAAATCGAGCACCGGTTTCAGGCCGAACCAGTATTTCGAGACGAAATCAGCGCTTATCGAAGCTGCGGCCGCCGAAAGCAGGATGGCCGGGGAAAAGTTGTGGTGTACTTCTTCAAGCGCGAACATCATGCCGGAAAGCGGGGCGTTGAACGCGGACGAAAGCCCTGCTGCGGCACCGGCGGTGATGAGGATGTTCGTTTCGGCGGTTTTGCTGCCGCCCGCGCCTTCGTGGCCGTCTACGCGCTGACGAGACGAACCAGCACTAGCAAACTCATCATCAGCGTTCGTGGTCCTGCTCGTATTCGTGCCCGCATTTACGCTCGTGTCCTTGGCTCTATTCATGCGCAGATTTACGTTCGAGACTTTGCTTGGCTTCTCATTCGCCTCCATACCGGCTTTAACATCCACGCGACCGGAACCATTTGAATTGACCGAATCCGCGACGGATTTACCTTTATGTCGCAGTTTCCTCATCCCCTGCGCCACACCCTGGCTGGCCGCGGCACCGATCTGAATCGACGGGCCTTCACGGCCAAGCGAAAGGCCGAACATCCCGCAGAGTAGACCACCGGCGAAGCGAACAATCAGAACGATTCCCGCCCGCATTTTAAGGCCCAGCCTCACCACGCCTTCGACCTGCGGGATGCCGCTGCCGGATGCCATCGGTTCGAGTTTGACCAGCCAAGCGACGAAGAAACCGACTGCTACTGCTGCGAGCGCCCAAGGCGCGAGAAGCCACGGATTGCTACGGATTTGGGGATACATCCAGCGCGCGAACTGCGTGCCCCATTCGATGCCCTGACGGTAGCAGGTAACCAGCACCCCGGCAATCAGGCCACAGATCACCGCACGCGCCGCCACAATCCACTGGCTGCGCCGCGATATGCCTACTGTTGCCATTGCTACCGAACCCTTCCTGCACTGTCGCTCAACAAAACCGTCGTTCCCTTGCGCACCTCCCCGATGCTAGCGTCAAAAAAGTGCAAGTTAGCATGCCCAAAGTGCATTATCTTGACGTCACCGTATAAAACGTGCAAGTTAGCAGTCCTTAGGTGCACTATTGGAACGCTACCGTCGAAAGTGCACTATGTCACTCATCAGAGCATCAATTCAACGGTACCGTATAAAACGTGCAAGTTAGCGCCCCTACGGTGCACTATTTTTACGTTGCTGTCAGAAAAGTGCACCCTAACGCTTCCAATGTGCATTAATTCGACGCCAATGCCAGAAAAGTGCACCTTAGCAATCGTAAAGTGCACTTTTCTTACGCTGACATCAATAGCATGCGTTCAGCAATGGGGAGGCTTCCAACGCTCAGTCGACGAGCGAGCGCACCTCGATGATGTGGTCGCGCTGCGGGCCGGTGCCAATGGCGGAGATGCGGCAGTTGGAGATCTCCTCGAGACGCTTGACATAGGCCTGGGTGTTGGCCGGCAGGTCCTCGAACTTGTGCACCTTGGAGATGTCCTCGGTCCAGCCGGGCATGGTCTCGTAGACCGGGGTGGCCTTGGCGAACGCAGCCTGGTCGATGGGCATGTCGTCGTAACGCGTGTGGGTGCCGTCGCCGTTGTCGACGTCGTAGGCGACGCAAATCGGAATCTCGTTCAAGCCGGTCAAGACGTCAAGCTTGGTGAGCACGATGTCGGTCAAACCGTTGACCTGCGTGGCGTAACGGGTGACGACGGCGTCGAACCAGCCGCAGCGACGCGGACGGCCGGTGGTCACGCCGAACTCGTGGCCCTGCGTGCGCAGCCATTCGCCGGAGTCGTCGTTGAGCTCGGTTGGGAACGGGCCTTCGCCCACGCGGGTGACGTAGGCCTTGGCCACGCCGATGACGCGGTCGATCCTCGTCGGGCCGACGCCGGTGCCGGTGCAGGCGCCGCCGGCGGTCGGGTTCGAGGATGTCACAAACGGATAAGTACCGTGGTCAACGTCGAGCATGGTGGCCTGACCGCCTTCGAAAAGCACGGTCTTGCCTTCATCAAGTGCGTTATTCAAAAGTAATGACGTATTGGCAACATAGGGCTTCAGGCGTTCGCCGAGTTTCAGCAGCTCGTCGGTGGTCTCGTCAACGTCGATCGGACGGCGGTTGTAGAGCTTCACGAGCATCTCATTCTTCTGGTGCAGGCTCGCCTCGACCTTGTCACGCAGACGCTCGGCGTCGAAGAGGTCGTGCACGCGAATGCCGACGCGGTTGATCTTGTCGGCGTAGGCCGGGCCGATGCCACGGCCGGTGGTGCCGATCTTGTGCTTGCCGAGGAAGCGCTCGGTCACCTTGTCGATGACGCGATGGTAGGAAGCGATGATTTGCGCTGATTCGCTAACTTTCAAGTGCGAGCAATCGACACCACGCTTCTGCAGCCCATCGATCTCCTCAAACAGCACTTCGGGATCGACCACCACGCCGTTGCCGATAACCGGCGTGACGTGAGGGTTCACGACGCCACTAGGCAGCAGGTGCAGCGCATAGGTTTCGTCGCCGACCACCACCGTGTGGCCCGCATTGTTGCCGCCGTTGAAGCGAGCGACATAATCGACCTTCGTGCCAATGAGGTCGGTGGCCTTACCTTTGCCTTCGTCTCCCCATTGGGTACCAATCAGAACAATTCCAGGCATACTAACCTCCCGAGATACGCGTTATTCCGCCGTTATTAGCCTACCGTCACGCCTATACCAGCGTTTGACGAATATTCGAATTCCCAACCAAATATGCGTTTGTTATTTATGACGTACCCGGCCCAAGCGTCAAACCCGGCCGGCTTGTTCTCTTCGTCAGGCATTCCCCGGTAGGACGGCCCGGCGAAGAGAACCTCTGCTTAATTCTAGTTAACCGGTTACTTCATTTCGGCGAGCGTCGGGAAAGCAGCGTGGTTGCCGACACGGCTGACCTTTACCGCTGCAGCTCGGTTGGCAAAGTTCACGGCGGCAAGGAAATCATTGTGTTGTGAATAATGAACCGCCAGAGCACCTGCAAACACATCGCCCGCGCATACGCTGTCGACCGCATTGACCTTTACCGCATCGATTTCGTATATTTGGCCGTCATGATAAACGACACTGCCGTTGCCGCCCATTTTGACGATGGCGGTTTTCGGACCGAGTTCGACAATTGCCTTTGCGGCTTTGATGGCATCGACGCGATTGTTAACCTTGATGCCGGTAATCTTCTCGGTTTCCTGCTGATTGGGAGTCACACAGTCAGCATATTGCATCGCTTCGGGGAAGTAGTTGTCGGCCGGTGCGGGATCGAGGATGATATACATGCCCTTTCTCCTGCCCTCTTTGAGCGCGGCCATCACCGATTCCTTGCAAGTCTCCAGCTGCAGATCTAGGACAGGAGCGTCAATCTGGCTTATCGCGGTCTTGATATCCTCCTCGGTGGTGGCGTTATCCGCGCCCATCGTGCCGAGCATCGTGTTCTCGGAGCTGTCGTCGATTTCGACGATGAACGTTCCTGTCCCCAGCTCCTTGGTCTGCTTGACGAATTTGGTATCGACATTCCACGAAGCCAAATCGTCCAGAATTTGCTTTCCAGCACCGTCATCACCAACACTGCCGAGCATAGCTACTTTCCCACCGAGTTTGGCTGCTGAAACAGCCTGATTCGCGCCTTTGCCGCCAGGAATCATCGTGATGCTTTTGGCGGTCGCGGTGTCTCCGTGCTTGGGATATGTTTTGGTGAACGCCTTGATATCAAGGTGCATGCTGCCAAGAACCACCACATCGTATTTCATGTTCATTGCTGTATTCCTTCTTGTGCTCCATCGCCTGCAAGATTATGCAGTAACCGGTTACGTAACCTTTTAACGAACGTTTATGCCGAAAAAAGGTATAGCTTTCGCCGAGGTACACGTTTTTTGGTCGAAAAACATGCACCTGTGATGGAATTTGTTGTGTTTTTTATTCGATTATTTGATTATGAAACTATCGGCTACTGAATTTTTGAAAAGCCGGATTTGGATTGCAGAACCGTGCAACCAACAAGCCAATTTGAGGCTTATAGAATTCTCGGTTTATCAGCGCGAACCGGCCATGGCCTTGCCAAACAATGCACGGGTCGCCTTCACATTGTCGGCCAGCGTAGACCCCTTGCGGAAAATCGCACTGGTCCCGCCGATGAACCTTGTGGCTCCGCGGCGCACGCATTCCGGGATTGTCTCTGCACCGATATTGCCATCCACCTCAATGGGAATGACAAGACCACGTTTCGCAATTCGGCTGGACAGATCACCGATCTTATCGTACATCGGATCGATGAATTTCTGCCCAGCGAACCCTGGATTGACGGTCATGATGATGACGTAATCGGTGACGTCATAGACATAATCCAGAGCTTCCAGAGGCGTGGCTGGGCTGATCGCCACACCGGCTTCCATGCCAGCCTGGCGGATCGCAGTAAGCGTACCTTGCAGATTGTTCGTGGACTCAGCGTGCACGGCGACTCTATCGGCACCCGCATCGGCAAACATGGAAATGTAGCGCTCGGGCTTATCGACCATCAGATGCATATCCAACGGCTTCTCCGTCATGCCACGCACACTTTTCACCAAATCGGGGCCGAGCGTGAAGTTGGGGACAAACGAACCATCCATGATGTCGATGTGGTAGAAATCAACTCCTGCGGCATCAAGTTGCTTGACATCGCGCTCCAGATTACCCAGATCCGCGCACATCAACGAGGGACCTATCTCACACATTTATAACACTCCTTTATGCGCTCCTTGTCTGAGAAGTGTCACGTATGACAAGGTGCGGCTCAATCACGTTTTTTTGAGGTTTGTTTCCGGCTTCAACGCTTTTCTCGAACATGTCCAACACCAGATCCCCAATGTTTTCGGGAAGTTGGTTGACCGTGCTCAGACGCGGAACCGAATACCTGCTCATTTCGATGTTGTCGTAACCGATTACTCGTATATCTTCAGGAACCCGCAAGCCCGCGTCCGCGACCGCTCTCAGTACCCCCAAGGCGATGGCATCGTCAGAACACACAATCCCGTCGATATCCCTGCGAACTTTGAACAGGTCACTGGCTGTCCGGTAGCCTTCGGAGACCGAAAAGTCGCTGTAAAGCTTGGCCACATGTGTGGCACTGCATTTGTTGATGGCCTTCAGATAACCTTCATATCGGTCCTCAGAGCTTTTTTCTCCTTGCGGCCCCGAGATGAAGACCAGTCTCGAACTGTGGCCTTCCTGAATCAGATACTTGGTTGCTTGGTAGGAACCGCTTACGTTGTTGACCGCCATTGCTGCATAAGGATGCGAAAAACATGCCCTATCGATCGTCAACGGCACAATCCCGCGGCTGCTGAGAACCTCAAGATCATCCTCATCAACGTAAAGCGAATTGATAATCGCTCCCCGAACTCGAATATTGCACATGAACTTCAGGTAATATTCGACTTTGTCTCGGTCGTCTTCGCTGTTGCACAGATACACGCGATAGCCGTGTGCATCCGCCGCCTTCTCGATACTGCTGACCAATTCCGCAAAAAAGGGATTGGTCAGATTGGGAACGAGCAAAGCGATAAGGTCCGAAGCCTTCTGCGACAATGTTTTTGCAACGAAATCAGGTTCATAGCCAAGTCTGCTGATTACGGCATTGACCTTTTTTATGGTCTTCTCACTCGCTCCCCCTTTCTGATTGATGATGCGCGATACGGTTGCGGTGGACACTCCGCTCATTTGCGCGATGTCTTTTATCGTTGCCATCATTGCCTTCTAGTCAGGTATCGGATAGGGTCAGGTATCTTCACACTAAACCGGAGTCATGATTTGGCAAGCATCCAACGGGGAATACGGCCAAAATTCAAGATTTGTCAGAGTCGCGGCCGTATTCCAAGTTTTAGGTCATCCGACTGCGACAGGTTCACGCGGGATAAATGAACGTAAACGATTACGTAAAGAGCCCGAACCAGAATCCTTTATCCAAGCCAACAAGGACGGAACCATTGATGTCATCGCAACGCGAGCGCCAACAGTTCTTTTGCTCTTTTGAGACGATTCATCCTTTTCAACTGAACCAGTGGATTCATTGGACTGAGCAGCCACATCTGCTTCATCTTCTTCAACGGCTTTGGAAGCCATATGAGCAGTCACCGCAACTGTCGGAGTATTGTTCTCACCACGCAGCTTTGCTTCCTTACGCAACGTATGCACATACCACATGAATAGCCCGACATAAGCGACCAACGCGAGCACGGAGCAAAGAATCAACTTCCAATCAAGCGTCTTCGCCGCATTGCCGAAGAGCAACGCAAGCATCTTTTCGATAGGGTCGGAATCGACGGCGCTGAACATCTCGTTCTTGCCGAGACCAGCAGGGAAGACGCTCATAGCCTTCGAGGTCTGCGTAAGGAACGGCGCAATCAGCGTCGCAGCCCACAGGAAGATCGGGATCATGATGGTGCCGATCAGCGTCATGCGCACAACCTTGCCACGAGTGCCGATAAGCAGCGCCGGGGCGAGGACGGTGAGGATGATGCCACCCAGCGGAAGCACGTTGTTGCCCGGAAGCACCATGGCAATAATCAGGAGGATTGGTGCCAGGATGTTTGCCACGGCCCAGATTTCAGCGCGGGAGGCGAGAATCGGCCAGTCAATGGCGACGTAGAGCTTGCGGCCGTGCATCCTGCGCTCCATGAAGGAGGTGATGCCTTCCGAAAGCGGTTCAATGGCCGGGGCAAACCAATCACCCACGATGCCGAAAAGTTCGAGAGCCACACCTGCGGTGAACGCCAGCGTGAAGATATGCGGGGCATCCTGACGGCCGAGCAGACCGACGAACACGCCAAGATACGCACCAATCGCACCCTTGCTGCCAAGGAAACCGATTTTCTTGTTAAGCGTTTCCGCATCGAAATCAAACTTGTCGATGAAGGGGAAGATCTTGCTGATCAGCCTGTCGAGCAGCACCACAATAGGCGTGACCAACAGCTCGGGGTGCGCGGTGGTGGTGATATTCGTTTCATCATAACCAAGCAGGTCGTTGATAGTCGGCTTCATTGCGTCGGCATTGAACAGCATCAGTGCATAGATGAAGACCACGAATATCGACATCAGGAAGAAATTGCCACCCGAGCTCCAGTTGATGAGCAGACCGAGAATCGATACGTTCCAGATGTTGAACAGATCGACGTTCAGCGTATTCGTGGCCTTGAGCGCCAACATCACCAAATTGGTGATGATGCAGATGAACGCGAAATACAGCGTATACAGCGAACTCCACGTAATCACTGCAATCGGCGCCCAACCCAAATCACTGATTGACAGGTGCAGACCGGTGAAGGAGACAAATGCCTTCAACGCCGGGCCGAATGCTGTGGTCAGCAATGAAATCACAGCGCTCATGCCGGTCAGGGCCATTGCCATACGCAGACCGCCCTCGAACGCCCTGCTGAGTTTGACGCCAAATGCGAGCGACAGCAAAGTGATGATGATGAACATCATCGCCGCACCGCCCAAGCTGATGAACCAATTGAAACCTTGGTCCAATGCGCCCACGACTTTGGAGAAATCCATTGATACCTACCTCCTCGTAGAGCTTTCGATATCTCTTCGTTGGTTTTCCGCCGGTTTCCCTTTACGTAACCGGTTACGTAAATAACACTATATGTCGTTTTTTGAAAATTGCAAGCCGAGCAGCAAATTTCTTGATATGAAACTTATAAAATGGCTCTATTGCAGCGTTTTATTTAGTTCAAAAAAATATAAATGACATGTCGAAAAGAATAAATCACAAAATAAATAACAGTAAATTACGAAACCGATTACTCTATTTTTGCGCGACTAGTATAAAGACGACAAAGCTCTGTCAGTTATTCCCTATCAACGCAGTCGAAGAATTATGACTTACCGCAACAACATAGCCGATATGGATTTCACGATGTTTCCTATTCGTCGCTTCTTGCTTTAGTACATAATCGTTGTACCCATTATTTGCGATTTCCCTACACCGTTTATCGGTATGAGCCATCAACACATTTCTCTAACGGTTTTACGATTTAGCACCGATTAAATCCGAATATCCCTTGGAATAACCACCCACACTATCCCCCAAAGGCCCGGAACTCCCGTTTTTATTCAGCGTGACATATACACACAAATCATTTCTGCGATTTACATAAAGCGTGAGATTGATGCCACCCATAGGATTATGTCGAATACTTTTGTCGTCGATTTGATATGTACGAATTTTCCCCTTCTCGGTAAAAGCGCTTGGATCATCATACTTAAAAATATCCCTGTATATCTTGTCAGCTTCTTTGCTATACACAATACTGCGCATCCACTGCTCTTGATCGTGATGATATTTGGCCGCAATCCCACCGATCGCCACAGCAACGGCAAGCACACACGCCACAACAATCAACGCGGTTTTGCCACGACGACGCATATCTTCTACCTTCCCTATGGATTAATAACATATGACCAAAACGATGGCATAAGAAGCGCTTGCATTCAGCCAGCATTGCCATCATGCAGATGCGGATAGGCCTTATCCAACAAGTCTTGAAGCTTCAGCGATACGCTCGTAGCCCCTCCCTCCAAAGGCCCCGTACCACCGTTCTTATCAAGCTTGACATCGACCTCCATATCCGGGTCATCGTTCACAACAAGTTCAAGCGCAATCCCGCCCATCGGATCATGACCAATGCTGGCATCATCAACTTTGTAGGAACGGATAATGCCGTCTTCGGTAAGTGCTTTCGGATCAAAGAATTTAATTCCTTCCCTGTAAATCTTGTCAGCTTCTTTGCTATACACAACGCTGCGCATCCACTGCTCTTGATCGTGATGATATTTGACCACAATCCCACCGATCGCTACGGCAACGGCAAGCACACACGCTACAACAATCAATGCGATCTTGCCGGCATGCCCCTTACGGCCGCGCGAATCCGCCATAATTCCGCTCATTCTGGGCGAACTTTCGTAGCTTCATCCTGCATTGTTTGCTTGGTCCGAGTCGCCCACTCACCTTGAGCGCCGACATCAATATTATCGGCATAACTGCTCCAATCATCGGCAACCGAGCGAAGAAACGCATTCTTGTCGCGTTCGTTCTGGTTGACGTTAATCGAGGCGAGACTTGTATGCCATGGAGCCACAACGTCCTTGATAATACCCGTCTGTGCTTGCTTGAGGCATCTATTGAGCATCGCCTGCGCATCCGCAACAGCCTGTTCACAATCTTTTTTCACCCCATTCCAGAGCCGATCGGCCTCAGCAGTAGCCTGATCCCAGAAATTAGCCATTGTTCCCTCTCGCTCGTTTACGGTTATCTTCTTCTCCGCGTTCAAAAGCCCGCTCACATTCGCGATGAGACTGGGCAAGCTGTTCACGGGCGTCATCGATATAACGAAGTTTTTCGTTGATCACGGCTTCGCCGCTTTGACGATTCTGTTCAATCACCGTCACGGCCTTTTCGATGGCATCGCCAGAATCACCGTCTCCCTGCTTCAACAACGCAACAACCCGAGTGCCCAAATCCTGTAGCTGCTCATTGAAATCCCACTGGGCACGACGAACCTCATCTTCGGCACTATCCAGTTGCTTGTCTCGCTGCCGATACTGTTCATATTCGCGATCCCTGGCATCCCGCAGCTCAACCGCACGGCTGCGAATCTCCCGTTCCCGCTGTTCATCTTCCGCCCTGCTCATCGCCCGATGGCCCTCAGCTGCAACGCAAGTTGCTGATCGGTTGATACCAGAGTTTGTGCCGCTTGATTAATTTTCCTGGCAAGGTCGTCGAAGACACTCACCTGCCCGACGAAACCGTTGAGTTCAGCCTGATACTGCGCTTGGGGATTGCTGGCAATACGCTCTTCGGTCGCGCTGCCCGCTGCCAAGGCGTCCATTACCTCTCCTGCAGAAAGATTTTGCCCGACAACGGTGGCATCATGCAACGTTCCCTGCCATTCCTCACCGGCTTTGGCGCACGCTGCGTTGCACCATCCCTGCATCCCCTGTAATTCGTTTTGCGTCAGGGGATGAATACCGTTGACGATTGCGCCAGCTTCCTGTTCGTCCAAATAAATCGTTTCCGCGCCGGTGAGTTTGCCGCCATTATTTTTCGCAAGCGCCTTGCGCTCATCGTCGACAGCGCCAAGTTCCTTGTCGGCCAGTTCCGAAGCTTCATCAAGGAAGCTTACAAGTTTCAGCCGTCCATCCTTATAATAGCGATAGCCTTTCCACATATGCTGATTTGAAATATCCCCAACATCTTCGGAATCAACAATCCCTAAATCGCCGATGTGTCTGGCATTATTACCATATCCAATCGGCACAAGGTCTTTGCGATCGATATAGTTGTGTATCAAACCCTTGGCAGTCAGCTCATCAGCCACTTTTCTCTGTTCAGGAGTCAGGAAATTCCATGAATTGGGACCTTCATAAAACCAAGCGCCACTTATCCTATCAACATCCTTTGGATCAATAGAGGCAATCGCATACTGCCCTACCGATGAGCCCAACGAATGGCCGTATACATCCACATCGGCGTTCTTATATTCCGATAGCACTCGCTGCAAAGTCGCCGCACCAGACTTCATCTGCGGCGTAGGTTTTCCGCCAAATATAGACCCAACCGCCAGGGGGACATCATTCTGGATCCAATCGTTCAAAGCATTTCCGGTATCCCCTGTGAAATTAGTAGATGACCCTTGGTAGAGAACGGTGACATGTTTTACGTCACTCGGTTTGTAACCCTTGGCAGTTGGATCAGTGTCAACGATAATGTACGAGTTTTCCCCTGTTGATTGGTCATAATGCACTTCTGCCACATAGCCAACTCGAGCGCCACTATCCGTCTTTACCTCGCTACCAAGCGTATAGTCGTTATACTCATCATTCGCAATCGAGACCCTATCTTCATCAGTGAAAGCCATGCATACCCTCGATTCCAGCTAAAATCAGTTATTACGAAACGGACGGTCCACTTGTACCTTTTTGTTCATTCTTCAAAAGTTTTCCGAGTGCAGCCGAGTTACCTCCCCCGCCGCCCTTCAACGCACCAGTTTCAATATTTTTATCAAGAGAAAAATACACATATAGGTCCGGATTGTCATTAATAATAAGGACCCCTAATATTCCTCCCATAGGACTATGTTTAATGCTCTTGTCGTCAACTTTATAAGACTGGATGACGCCGTCTTTAGAAAAAGCTTTTGAATCATATTGAGTTACCAACGTGTCTCTAAAAACCTTGTCGGCTTCTTTGCTATACACAACGTCGTGCATCCACCGCTCTTGATCGTTATGACGCTTGACCACGATTCCCCCAATTACTACGGCAACAGCAAGCACACACGCAACAACAATCAATGCAATCTTGCCGCCATGGCTTTTTTGAACACTTTGCATACTAGCTACCATATCATCATTAATCAATAATAAGTATTAAAACACAATAACACCCATAGGGTTCCTCTATTCAACTAATCGCCTAGCATAAAACCCTTGAACACAAAATAATATCTTTTACATCGATTCAGGCATACGGCCAACAAAGAGTCGCATTCATCACCCACGCTCGCGCAGCGCGGTCAGCGCCCAGAGAATCGAGACGACGTCGATGGCCTCCTGCGTGAAAGCGCCGACGACCACGGGAATGAAATTGAACGCGGCGGCAACCATGCAGACCAGCGCGAGGCCGAGACCGGTTACTACGGCCTGCAGCATCGTGCGCTTGGTCTGGCGGGCGATGTCCACGGCCTTGGGCACGTCGGCGATGTCGTCGTTCATGATGACCACTTGGGCCGTTTGCGAGGCGGCAGTGGAAGTGCCGTCGGTCATGGCGATGCCAATATCCGCCGCGGCCAGAACGGGCGCATCGTTGACGCCGTCGCCGACCATCACCGAAATCGGACGCGGCTTGGGCTGGCCGGAAAGCCGGTCGAGGAACGCTTCGATCTTCGACGGCTGTTGCAGCGCTTCTTGCGAGGCCGCCTCGACCGCGGATACCTTGTCTTGCGGGAGCAAATCGGCTCGAACATCGTCGATACCGACCTCGTCGGCGATCACGTCGGCGGAACTGCGGGAGTCCCCGGTCAACATCGTCACCTTGCCGATGCCCATGGAACGCAGACGTTGCAACGATTCGCGAGCATTATCGCGCGGCACGTCACGCAGCACGATACGGGCCGCGAGAATCCCGTCGACCGAAACATACGCTACCATTTCATCGGCCGAACGCGGCTTGAATTGCGAAGTCGGAAAGGCCTCATCCGAAGACAATACAGAAATTGAATTTTGGGAAACCGACGAATCCATGGCCGTCTTGGTTTCAGGCCGGTCGACGCTGTTATCACCACTCGCGCTCATCACAAAACTCAGTCGCCCGACGCGAACCGTATGGCCTTCGACCATCCCCTGCACGCCGTTGCCGGCATCCTCGTGCACGCCCTTGACCACCGGAAAAGCCGTGCGGCCGTTGTGCAACTTCTTCGACGCGGCGGCTCCGGCGGCCACGATGCCCTGCGCGAGGATATGCACCGAATAGGTCTCCACCACCGCGGCGAGCTCGACAATGATGTCCTTTATATATTGCACGGAATTTGACCCCGGCTTTTTCACATCGAAATCGAACACGACCGGCAACCGCTTACGCGCAGCTTCGGGCACGTCAACGCGCACGACCTGCGGCTTCGTCACCGTGAGCGTTCCCGTCTTATCGAAGAAGATATGCGAAACCTTGCCGAGGTTTTCGAGAACCTCCTGTGTTTTCGTCAGGATTCCTGCCTTCGCAAGCCTCCCGGTTCCGGCCATATACGCTACCGGCGCGGCGATGAGCAACGGGCAGGGCGTGGCGAGTACCAGCACCTGCGCGAAGCGTTCCGGAGTGCCGGAAGCAATCCACGCAACAATGCCGATGACCAACGAAATGATGGTAAACGGCACCGCGAGCACGTCGGCGGTTTTGACCACGGGCGCACGCGAGGAACGTGCGGAATCGACCAGCTGCATCGTCTGCTGGTACTGCGAATCCTTGGCCAGCTGCGTGGCGCGGATTACGATCATCGTCGAACCGTTAATCGCCCCGGACATCACGCGAGCGCCCGCAAAGACGGTGCGAGGCAACGGTTCGCCGTTGATGGTGCTTAGATCGAGCGTTGCCGTGCCGCTCAGAAGCTTGCCGTCGACGGGAATCGTTTCGCCGGGCAAGACCACCAGCACGTCGCCCAGCGCGACCTGATCGACAGGAACAGTGCGGAAATGCGCATCCTGCGCGGCCTGCGATTCCATAATCTTCACTGCTTGCGAATTGCGCGCGAGCGAACCTCCGATGAACGTATGCCGAGCCAGAGAACCAGGAATCTGCGAATGTCGGCCCTGAGAACCAGTCTGTGAACTTCCAGCCTCATCCTTGGCTACGGACGCAAGTTCACAACTGCAATCCTTCGCGTCAATTCTGCAGACGTTATTTTCCAAATCGCGCACGTCCACTTGCGGCAACGCGGCAGCCAAAGTCGCGCGGAAACCATCGGCCAAACGCTTGTTGTTATCGGCAAATAATGCCGTAAGATGAGCTTTTCGGGTATCGGCGTCCTCGTTCGTTTTAGAAGTGCGGCTTCGAACTCCACCCTCATCGTTCAAAGCCGCACCGATTCCCGGCAAATCGGAGATATGGGCCATCTGCGGAGCGGCGGCGATCAGGGCGCTCAGATTGCTTTCGGCCCTGGTCTGCGCGAATTCTTCGATGGCTTCGCCCGACCAGATCATCAGCACCACGGCCCAACTGGCCCAGTACTCCTGAACACCCAATGTCGAAAGCAACGCCAAGATCGCCAGCACGTCGATGCCCACGTGCCCGGCTTTGAGCGAGGCGATCATGCCGCGAACCGAATCGAAAACCGAATAGGCAACGAGCAGCACCACAATGAGCTGGCCGACAGATGGATTGAACGCGAACGGCCCGATATGCCATGTCCCGGCGTCGGGCGGAGCGGCAACGAAATTGCCAATATCAAGCGCCCCGATGCCGTTAAACCAAGGCCGATAATTCCAAAATAAAGCCACGAAAATCGCAGCCACGATGGTGATGGGAAGCATTGGTACTTGCCGGCAGATGTCGCCGATTCTGCGAATAATCCGCATGATTCTCCTTGCGCGTGTACTGCCCGGACGCACAAGTTGCGCGACCAAGCAAGTTGGTCACGCCTTGTTAACCCACCGGCGGCGCAAACCCCCGATACACGGCGTAAAGATAATGGAACACAGTATAGCGGAACCATGCCGACAATCAGTCCCAAAAACTCGTGCGGGTCGCAGGGCCGCAAGCCGAAGCCAACGGCCCAAGCACATCACTGGATTTTCGTTGTCATGCGTTGTATCGCAACCTCTTGAGCCAGATAATCAGAATTCCCAAAGCCGCAGTCAGCAAGGCAACCGGTACAATCACAAACGTCTCGGTTCCGGTCTTCGCCAGCGCCTTCTTCACCGGCCTCAACCGGGCAGAGGCACCGTTTCTGCGAACCGGATTCAGCGAAACCGGCCCATTGACACTGCCGAGCACCGGCTTAGACGGTATGAATCCGCCACCATTACCGTTGCCGGAGCCAAGTCCGTGCGTGCCGCCATTGCCGGAACCGGAACCAGGCCCAGGCACGCTAGGCGCATGCCCGTTGCCGTTGCCGGAACCAGGCCCAGGCACACTGGGCGCATGGCCGCCGATACCCGGCCCAGACGAAGCCGGCGTGTACTTGTTGATGAAAACCGCGGTACGGACGCTGACGCCACTGGCATCGCTCAACGTCGCAGTGACATGACGGGTGAAATCGACGTAATCATCGTAGGTCACAATCGTCAGCACATACTCGACGGGAGTGCCCGGAGCCGGAGTGACACGCGCATGATGATCCGTACTGTCCTCCGTGATCTTGTATCTGAACGTGTAGTGAGCCGTCGTTGGGAGCGTGAACTTGGAAGCGTCGACGAGTACCGTCTTCCGCCCAGCAGCACTGCCCGAGCCTCCCACGCGGACGCTGGAAGGCACCGCTTGCCCCTCGCCCGTGGCCGGCGCGCCGCCGATGGGAGCGATATTGAACCGGTATTGCTCGCCAGGCAGCCAATCACGGCCCAGAAGCCTCTTGACGATGACGAATCCGGTTTCTCCGGCATCCAAGGGGCCGACGAGCCCTTCGTTCTCATAGTCATCTTCGTAAGTCGGGCTGACCATTCTCGCCAATGACGGTATGCCGGCGATGGCGATGGAGCCGTGCTCGTCGGCCTTGCTGTTGATGGTCCTGTCGCCACCAACATGAGCAGTGGTGGGCGTCAGGCCCCTCGGCCCATTGACGAGCACGCGATACCCTGACCCCGATGAGACATCGTCGAACCTATAGTTTCCATGGCTGTCGGTCACGCCCTGCAGCGGATGGCCACCCGTATCCGTCACGATATGGCCCGAACCATCAACCAACTTCACCGAGGCGTTGGGGACGACGGGCTCGCCGGGATCGTTGAGGCCATTCCTGTTGGAGTCATACCACACCGTGCCGCTGACGATGCGGTTGCAGGTCTGGGTCAGCGCGATGACATTGTTGGCGCCATCGGCCCACTGCTGTTCGTAAAAATCTCCCGCCTTGTTGCTTTGGGGCTTCAACGTGGTATCAATGAGCAGACTGGAGCCGGCAGGCAACGTCGGAAGCTCAAACGCCATAGCCGTAACACCGCTGGAAGGCATGCTAAGCGACCTGCTGAAATCGATGCGGACCAAGTCGTCGGCACCGTCGGGAACGGCATCAGCCGTCTTCCAAACATCCGCATGCGTATCGATCTGCGTACGAGTGATGTCTTCCGGGCTCACGCCTGCTCCCTGCAGGCTCGTATCGGTGGAATAGCGCACCACCAAGCCGCTCAGCGAAGCGCTGCCTTGCGCCTTGATGCGCACACTCTGGATCTGGTAGGTGCCATGGAAGGTGGATAGGCTATCGTTGCCGCCATGGTGCGGCATAATCTCCACGGAGAAGGGGTTGGCTTTGCCGCTCTGCGAATAATTGCCGAACATCGAGCGGTAGACGAACGGACGGCCGATTTCGTTAATCAGCGTCTTCGCTCGCGTGGCGAGTCCTGCCTCCCGGAGCTTGGAGACGCCCATGCTCGCCGAACTCAGAGTCCCCTTTTCGGTGTTCGGCGCGACACGGTAGCCGTCAGAGGAGATGGACGCACTGACCGTAAAGTGGTCATTGTTTTTCGCGTCCTGGCTGGAGTCATCCTCATTGCCGATGGTGGTGCTGAAATGGATGGTCCGGTCACGGCTGTCCCGCGGAATATCCGGAACATGCCAGACGAGGGTGGTGGTGCCATTGGGGTTATTGGTAACGGTCGGCTCGAAGTCCGTGCCGCCGATCACCGTACCGGCGTCAGGCGTATGCTCCGTGTATATACCGTCGAGCTTGGATGAATTCGCCAGGTAATGCAGGCCAACCGGCAAGGTGGCGGTGACAATGGCGTTGCTGGTGCCTCTTCCGCTGATACTGCGGATTCTGGCGCCAATCTTCCAATCCACGGTACGCTGCCGATTGTCGAGATCGAACTCGTCTTTGGGATGCCCGCCAGTTTTCTGTGCGACGGAGATGTCGACCGCCGGCTGCTCGCCCGCCACATAAAGCGCATCGCCCCACTGACGTTCGTGGGTGCCGGAGCCTGCCTGATAGCCAGCGGCGGTGTACGACGGCTTTACATATGGCTTCCGCTGGAATATATCGGTATCGACGGCACCCTGCAGATGGTCGTTGAAATACCAATCCATGGGGTTTTGAGTCATGGCCCAATCGTTCCAATCGGAGTCCTGACCTTCGACGGAAAAGGACAGGCCCTTCGCGGTCTTCATCTGTTGACGCGTATACATATAGCTGATGGCGCTGAGCTGAGCTACCGAGCCGTCCGGAGCGTCCCTGCGAACCGTCGCACGGATATTGCCCATACTGAATTTGGTCTCGATGCCTGCGCTACGGCTGTATGCCGGCTGGTTGGAAGCGAGCAGGACGCCGACGATAGTGCCGTGACTCTGGGCCTCGGCTTTGGAATTGTAATACCTAAGATCGCCGAGCACGGCGGTACGTTCCTCAGTATCGTTAGCCCATCCCGAACCATTCGGCTTGACCGCGTATTTGGCTTTGACCGAAGTGGCCCGGTTGAAGAAGGGATCGGGATCATTCCAACTGTGGAAGAACCCGGTTTTCCCCGTATCCGCTCCCGAACCGCCGGAACCTCCGGCATCGAGATGGTTTTCATCCGCCAGATCGATGACCGTTGGATCGATCTTGATAAGCATCATGTGCCCGACAGGCAGTTTCGCATCGGGTTGCTGGAATACGTATGTGGCCGAAATACGGATGGGATCGCCCGGCGTGGCCACATCAGTGTCTTTGCGGTTGTCGTCGCCCGTCCACCCTGCACAATCGAGGCCGTTCTCCTCATAGGCACGATCGGTAGAGCAGGCATAGGCATAGAACGGCGCGACGGAACCCGGCACGACGAGGCTGAACCTGTCCGGCCGCCAGTTGTCGTTATTGACCGTGCTGCCGTCGGTATTGTGGTCGTTGACCGCCTGATTGCTGCGATCAGAGCCGGAGGTATTGGAAGCCACGCCGCTGACATCGGTGTAGCTCATGCCGCCTTCGTCGGCGGTAAGGGTCACGGTGACGCCGGATCCATAGGCCGCCTGGAGTTGGCTGTCGCTCTTGTTTACTGGATGGAAAAGATAGAGATAACCAGTGGAAATCTCGCCGATATTCTGGACGTTGCAATTGTTGCCCATGAACTCATCGCTGCATGACGAGCCGGCTTGGGGAGAGCTCCCCTGCTTTGGCCAAAACGGGCCGATGGCGTAACCGCTGAGCGTGAAATGGTAGGCGGTGTAGTCGGCACCGATCTCCTGGGTGACCTGGTAGTCGCCGTTGTCATAGGTCCTGTTGTGGTCCCTGCTGTCGGTATGGGAGCGGAAGCCACCGGCGATTTTATAGTTGTCCGAGCGCGGCACATAGTTCTGTGTGTCGTTGTTGAGTTCTCTGCCCGGCGTCGACGGCGTCGCCTGTTGCGCGGCCGCGTCCGCATGGCTCATGGTCGGCGTCGTCACCGGTGCCAGGCCCCAAAATCTGGATTGCACGTCCGCTCCGGCATCGGCGACGTCTCCGTTGTCCTTGTTCCACTTGTCGGTGGTGCTCAGGTTGAAGGTGATCGGCCCTTGCGGGGCTTCCAATCCTTTCATCCCCTTGCCGCGGACGATATCGGCGTTGGGCCAGCGCAGATCGACGGCCCAAGGCATGCCGGTGATGTAGCCGCGCTTCTTGCCCAGACCGTAGTTGAGCTGACCTGCCGCATCGGGCTTGTCAAAATCGAATTTCCTGATGGGCGAGGCCTGGGTGACGGTGGAATCACCGGCGAAATTGCCAATACGAATATCAAGGCTCGTCTTGGCGCTGATGGTCAGCGTGCGCGGCGTATCGGTTTTGCCGACGGTGTCACCGGTATATTCGGAACGCGCGTTGACGCTCGGTGCAAGCGTCTGGCCGTTGAGCATGACGTTGATCTTAAGGACGATGGTCACCGTGGCGGTGCCCGGCGCGACGTAGGTGCCCGGCCGGGAGGCGGTGGTGTGGCGCCAGAAGACGTAGTCCTGCGAGCCGTCGGGATTGTCCGTATGGGTGCTGGGATATTGCGGATTCTGGTCGATCCAGCTCATGTCATCGGTGTCCAGAACCGCCTTGTTCTTATCGACCGGGATGTGGACGTCGAAACGCACACGAGCGTCGCGATAATAGTCCATCGGGGACTGCGGGGTGAGCGTGTAATTGTAATCGTAGGTGACTTTGTCAAAAGAGCGGACGATGGCATTGCTGGCGCTGGAATCATCGCCAGGGTTGTCGTCGGAGTCGAAGGGCGCCTGCCCGGTGTGCATGCTGTCGAGGCTGAGCCTGCTGACGGTGATGTTGTCGGCAGCGGTGGCGACGTCATGGGAAACGATAGTGCCGTCTCTGACCAATGGCACGCCTGCCTTGGAGCCGCCATCGGCTTGTTTGGCCGAGGAGTTGCCGCTGCGGGTAATGTCAGGATTCGATACCGATGAACCGCCGTTCTGCTGCGAAACCGCCGACTTGTTGCTCAGCGAACCGCGAATCAGTTGACTGCTGGCGGCGGAACCCGAACCTTGCTGTTGCGCATTCTGGGAATCAACGACGATCCGGCCTCCCGTCTGCGACGAAACCTGCTGCGAAGAAACCTGGGACGTTTCACTGCCAGACGACGGATTGGACGGCGACGACACCGACGCTTCCTCGCCATTGTTCCCAATCGTATTCGGAGCACAGACCGCAGAAGGAGCGAACATTCCCAACACGATGACACCGCTGACCACACTAATTAAAATATGCACAAATTTAAAGCGCGACAAAATAAATTCAGTCTTTCTAAATTCCCCAATTTTGCCAAAGGTTGCATTACCTTTAAGCAGCGGCTGAATTATATATTCAAAATACGACATATGAATAATAAATATCTTATTATTTCTAAGTTAAATGCGCCTCATCGCCCACAAAATACGAATGGTTCCAGGCTATCCCAAAAATGCGGAATAACCCGGAACCAATCACAAACTCCGGCACTGCACATCAGCCGGCAGGCCGAATGCATATGCCGATCAACAGCCTCGCTTTACCAGAAACCGAAGGGATCGAAGAGACCGCCGCCGTCTCCGTTGCTGTTGCCGCCTTGGCCGTTTTGGCCCTGACCGTTCTGGCCATTGCTGTTCTGCTTCTGGTTTTCTGAACGGTTGCTGCCCTTGACGCTGCTTTCCTTCTGGTCGAGGGTGACGTCGACGTCCATGGTCTTGTGGTCGCGCACAATGGTGAGCTTCACCTTGTCGCCAAGGCTCGCCGCGCGGACGTAGCCGAGCAATGCGGAGCTGCTGCCGACCGCCTGACCGTTGAAGGCCACCACGGTGTCGTTGGCCTTGAGGCCGGCCTTGTCTGCCGGGCTGCCCTTGACGACGGCCGAGCCGCCGCCGGTAGGCGAGGTAATCTGCGCGCCGCCGCGGGTGATGCCGTCGGATTCGGCGTTCGCGGACTTGATGGTCACGCCGAGCATGGCGTGATCGACGGAGCCCTTCGAGACGATCTGGTCGGCCACGCGCTTGACGAGGTTCGACGGGATTGCGAAGCCGATGCCGATGGAGCCGGACTGGCCGGACGACGAAGAAGCGGAGGCAATCGAGGAATTGATGCCGATGACCTGGCCGGCCACGTTGAAGGTCGGGCCGCCTGAGTTGCCGGGGTTGATGGCCGCGTCAATCTGCACCGCGTTGGTCACGATTTCGGAATTGTTGTCGTCCATCACGGAGACCGGGCGATTCAACGCCGAGACAATGCCGGTGGTGGCAGTGTCGTCGTAACCCAGCGGGTTGCCGACTGCCATCACGTTCTCGCCGACCGCAAGCTTGCTGGAATCTGCGAATTGCACCGGCTTAAGACCGCTCGGAGCGCCTTCCAATTGGATTACGGCGAGATCGGTGGTGTTGTCTGAGCCGACGACATCGGCCTTATACATCTGGCCGTTGGAAAGCGTGACCTGGATGTTGGATCCGCCGGATACAACGTGGTTGTTGGTGACGACGTGGCCCTTGTCGTCAATAATCGCGCCGGAGCCCTTGGCTATGCCCTGGCTGACCTGCGTGGTAATGGAGACCACGGAATTGGAGACCTGCGAGGAGACGGCGGCCCAGTCCGGGGCCTGGCCGCCCTTGACGGTGGCGGAGCCGGATCCGGATTTGTTGGAAGTGATGCCGGACATGGTGCTGGAGGCCGGAATCGTGACCCATCCCTTGGAAATCCCGAGGTAGCCGATTCCCAAACACAGCGCCGCGGTCACCACGGCCGCGACGACGGCAGTGATGATATTGTTGTGCGACTTGGGTTCCGCGTAACCGTTTCCATAGCCGCCGCCCTGCACATTCGGCCCGCCGAAGTTGCCGCCATTGGGGCCATCGGGCCTGCCGGGACCACCGTTGTAGGGACCGCCGTTGCCGTTCTGGCTGTTGCCGTCGTTGCCACCGTTCTGGCCGACGTTCGGGTTCTGGCCGGCGCTGCCGAAAATACCGTTCCACGGCATGCTCGGGCCGTTGGCGCCCGGGACGTTCGAGGAAGAGGCATTACCCGCACCGAACGGCGCGTTTCCATTGCCGAAGTTACCGCCGTTGTCATTATTGCCGATGTGGTCAGGCAGCGGACCATAGGCGCCATATTCCGGCGCCGGACGGTACGCACTGGCATCGCTGTTAGGGTTGCTCGCGTTGCCGAAATTCACCAGGTCGGAAGTCTCGTAGGGATTGTCCGAAGGGGTGTTTGCGGAGGCGACATCCGTTGAATTGGTGGTGTCAGGCCGGTACCCGGTCGAGAACACTTCCGTCGACGTGCCATTGGAGGCACTGCCGGATGAGCTGCTGGAATCCGCGTCCGGTTCGCTATTGAAGCCCTGCGTATCTTGCACGGGCTGCGTCGGTTGCGTGGCATCCGTCTGGTTCTCGCCCGATGCAGCCGCGTCATTGCCGTTCCCCGCCGCTTCATCCGTGTGAGCGCTGCCGGGAAAGTCCGGCAAATCCGGCGTTATATTCATATTGTCTTGATTGGGACGTGCAGGCTGACCGCTGCTCCACTCGTCTTTATTGTCTTCAGCCATTGCTGCTCCTTATTTCCTCCAACGGGTATGCCATCGGCGACATCCGTCACGAAAGCCACCCCTGAGCCTTAATAATGAGTAAAGACACCCGGTCTGGATGTTTCCTGAACATTTCTTGAAAGAATAATCCCAGCACTACGAAACATCACCGTTATGTCCACTAAATCGGCATCAGTTAGACATAATAACCGTTGCCATAAACCGATTCCGAGCGCTTTTTCTTGGTTATTCATGCCAAGTTTTCTGCCGAAAGCAAAATTCTATGAGATATCAAACCATAAAACCGGATTCGAGAAGACACCTTCACTGCGCATAATCAGAGTTATTCTTTTGTGTTATATTCCCGCTTATCTCACGGATTTTTGCTGCATCAAACCATAAAAACAGACGAAGAATTCAAACGATTATTTATCGATAATTACGCAGTAAAAGCCATTTTTTCAGGTTACGTCTAACGTTCTAATTGCACTACGTCATGATAGAATAATTACTATCATTCATAACAAAAATGGTAGTAGAGAGCTAGAAATTATGCGGAATTCGAAGTTGAACAGTCCGGCGCGACTTCTGACTGGTATAACAGCAGCCGTTGCCGCAATGGCATTAACGTTGTCGCCTGCAATAGCCATGGCCGACACTCCAACCACATCTGCGCCGAAAGAACCGGCAGCGGGCCAAAGTGCCACGCAAAAGCCGGCCCCCGGCCAGCAAACCCTGCGGCAGGAGCCCACGACGCCAGAAACGCGGACGTCTGCACCTGCAGCACCAGCCGCGCCAAGCGCTCAGGGTGAGACGCCCTACGCCTGCACCGAGGGCACAAGCACCTTCAAAGACTGCTTCCCCGACGCAGCTTTCCGCGCCTACCTGGCCAGGGCGTATCCATTCGACAGCAACTCGTCGAACAGCAATAATCCAGGCAATAAATTCGATAACTCTGTCGTAACGGCGGCTTGGGCCGGCAGAGTGAACAAGATCGACGGCAGTGGCCTCGGCGCGTACGGACTCGGCGGAGCAACCCAGATCAGCGACATCCGTGGCATCCAGCTGTTCACCAACCTTCGTACATTCACCGCCGCAAGCCGCGTAGACCATGGGTTCTCGGCCGTTACCGACTACTCCCCCATGTCGCACCTGGCCAATCTCACCACGGTCAATCTCGCCTATATCGGCAATAACGTTCCTGGTGACGTCAACAACGCCAAGCTTTCGACCTGGACTTCAGCAAACATGCCTGCTCTGACTTCGCTGAACCTCGAGGAATCCTCCTTCTGGGACGCCTCCCAGCTCGCAGGCCTTTCAAATCTCACCAGCCTCAATCTCAACAGGAATCTGTTCGGCAGGAGCGGCGCCACCGCCGGAGCCCCCGACGACAAGGGCGCGTTCAGGAACTTCAACACGATGTTCCCGAACCTGCAGCAACTCGACGTCGGCAATGACGAAGCGCTGCACGAAGACACCAATTTCGATGTACTGACGCTTTTGCCGCATCTGACCGACCTCGACGCGAGCGGTATCGGCATCGGTATCCACGGCAAGATCCCCGCAGGTATTGCACACATGACGCAACTTCACATTCTCAAGATGCATGATGACCGGCTCAGTGACGTGACAAGCCTTGCAGGTCTTACCAACCTGACCACACTCGATCTGGGCTGGAACGGCCTCGATGACATCAGCCCGCTTTCCACGCTGACGAACCTCACCAAGCTGGACGCCAATGACCAGCAGATGAAAACCGGCGATTACGTCGCGAATCCGGACGTGACCATTCCTTCCGGAACCGTCGCCAACACCCGCCAGTCCCCGTCCATCACGTTCGGCAGGTCGGCGTGCTTCTATTACAAGAACGAAACGAAGCCGGCTTGCCTCGACCCGGGCAGCGTGTCCATCAGCGGCGACTCGGTCAAGCTGACCGACCCCCATGTGGATGTCCCTAGCGATTTACCTGCTTCCGAGCTCGGCAACGTAGTAAACAACCAGCTGCGCGACGGCCTTGTCGCCATCCCCTTCTCGGCACCCATCACTGATGCCAGTGGCCGGTTAATCGGCAATTTCAATGGGCTTTTCGCTCCCATAGTGCGCGCGCCACGAGTGGTGATTGACATGCGCGGTGGCACACTCGATGGAAATCCCAACCCCCCAGCCAGGCAGATGGTCTACGGCAGTTCGTTGAAGGGTATGCACGATGGTATGCGTAACGGCGACACCTTCCGAGGCTGGAGAGCCTGCATCACCGGAACCAGTAATCAAAGCTCCACCCACTGCACTTTCAACAATGCGCCGAAATTCTATCTCGATACTGACCTGATTACTGATGACATGACAATCTATGCCTTCTGGCAAAGCGATAACGAACATGACGTCATATTCAACCCCGGTGGCAACCAAGCCACATGGACCGTTAGCGTACCTGTCGGCACCACTCTCGAAAGGCCGGTGAGGCAGCCAAGAAATCCAGGCCATGCTTTCTTGGGATGGTACACGAATCCTAGTGGAGGAGAGTTATACGAGTTCGGACACGAGATTGACCATAACTTCAGCCTTTATGCTCATTGGGGGCCGGACGGTTCTGCACCCGAGAACCTCGCAACGAAATATATGGTCTACTTCGACCATCGCAACGGTCAGCCTGGCACGCAGGAAAACGTTCCAGCCGGCAACACGGTCAAACAGCCGTCTACCCCGGTAAGGGCAGGCTTCGATTTCAAGGGCTGGTCCACCACGCCAGACGAAGGTACCGCCTATAACTTCGAAAACTCCGTCAACTCGGACTTGGTGCTCTACGCCCTGTGGACGCCAAAGAGCTCCAGCTCGGCACAGGTCACCACACCGGCGCCCTCCTCCCCTTCAAGCCAGATTGTCAACCGCTATGTGACCATTCAGAACTACGCTGCTAACAACGCAGGCAATGCACGCGCTGCGAACGCCGGTAACGCAATCGGCAGCGGCAAGGACACGATGGCGCCCAATGGCAACGGCTTCAACTTCCTGCGTAGCAACGGAAGCGCGAACGATTCAAAGAAACAGACGACACCGGGCAGGCAAGGTGGCCAGAAGGTCTGCAAGGCCAACACCATCAGCACGACGACCCCGTCCTCCATGCGCAACGACGGTACATTCGGCAGCGTCCAGTCCATCGCCGATTACGACGCACAGTGCGTGGCAACCGCGCCGGCTGCCGCTGGGGTTGAGCATCACTCGAATCTCGGCTGGCTCTGGTTGCTGCTCCTCGTGTTCCTGCTTCTGCCGCTGCTGCTCTTCTCCCGTGACCACTTGCCGAATATCGGCCAGCACAAGTCTGCAGAGATCTACAAGTAAGCCCTGCAGGCGCTGAAACTAGCGACTGCTCACCGAAATTGACGCCCTCCGACCTTTACGGGTTGGAGGGCGTCAATGCGTTTCGGACCTTTGCAGCCGTGCCTTTTGCGAATTTCGAATGTCGTGCTTTCCGCCAGTTTCTGGCCATTTCATTTCGGAGCGCTTCAGCAGCTTTACGTTTGATGAGTCTTGAGGCCATCAGGGGACTTACTTCCTTCCCCACTCATGTTGCCCCATTGTTTACTTCGATCGCCTCCAGGCTTTACACCGTTGTATAGCCCCGCACAACCTTGTTCAAGAGCTTTGCTAACAACAACTTTCCACGAAAAGATATATATAACAGTTTGTTTTCAGAGAACCGCTCCAGAGCAATACCGACCCCAGCTATATCGTTCCTCTGCTATCGTTCCATCTACCAAAAAGCCGCGTAGCCCGCCTTCACGCATAGATCTATAGACTTGTTAAGCTCAGTAGATAAGTCCTTATATATAGTCCTTTATGTGCGTCTGAGACGTTAGTTTATGACACAGTATGTTATAAAACATCATAGATGACAGATCAACCTGTCTATCTGCTTCATCACCATTGAATCTTCGATCACCCAGGTCCACATCGACCTAAACACACAACAGCAAGGACCCACCAGACTTATAGCCGCGCCCCTATGGGCCCCACACAACCAACGCAACAAATAAGGACGGCCACCCTGCTTGTGCAGAGTAACCGTCCTTATTATTGAACCTTCTTGCTGTTACCAGATAGCTATCAGACCGCTACCACATAGCGACTAGCTGATGCCATCTGGCCACAAGCCATTAGATCGTGTGCCTCGGGCCACTGTTGGAAATGCTGTGACGACCAGCCGACGCGCTTTGCAGCTGCGCATTCTTCTTGTAGCGACGGTAGACGAAATCAGCCGTTGCAAGCACAGCAATCGCCAGCAGCAACCACAGTAACCAGGAACCGGTTATCGGCAGCTGCCGAACCATCGGTGCGAGCGGAACCTTGGCCTTTACAATAGCAGATTCATTGGTGGCTTGGTCGGTGGCAAAGGCCCTTACGATGCCGCTGTGAACGTCCGAAGGCGGAACCAGCGACCAATTGCCGGCAGCATCAGCCGTGGTCTCGGAGGTCTTGCAATCGCCAGCCGCTCCGGCCGTGGGATCACCAGTCACCGGAATCCGGCAGGTACCGGACGTATCGCTCGAATCCCAAATCACCGTCACCTTGGTACCGGTGAGGTCGGTGTGCGAATCACGGGCCGTCAGCTTGCCGCTTACCTTGCGGTAAGTGGTCGTGTCAAAGGTCAGCGCAGGGGAAGTAACATCGACGGACCAATCCTTCGGGCCGGCGGTTGCCTGACCCTGAGTACTGGTGAGCACGGCTTCAAAGGTATAGGTATCACCCTTCGCCACGTTTGCCGGAACCTTGAAGTTGGAAATCGGGATATCCACGCTCCAGGGAGTGTCGCCAGGTGACACCACCGAAATGGGTGCGCCAATCTTGGTGGTGTCCGCAACGATGTCGCCGGAGGTGGATGCCGAAGGATCCTTGAACTTCATGTATAGCTGGACGCTCGCGGTGCCATAACCAACGGTCTTCGCGGTGCCGCTGACCTTGACCTTGGCATTGTCGCCATCGGTAAGCTCGCCGTTCGCTTCCTTCTTGGTGTGAGGAATATCGATGCCATCGACGGAAACCGCCGGCGACTCGAGACCTGACTTGTAGGTGAAGTTGTCATATACCGTGTCGACGGTCCAACCCTTGTCAATCAGCGATTGCGCGTTAGACTGGTCGGTGGCGGCCATGTTGGTGCTGACGCCCTTGGCATCATTCGCCTGATCAATCAGCGGATTGTAGACATCCTTCAACGCCTGGGTTGCGGAGCACGACGCCGCGGCAGGGTTGCCGGACGAAGTCGTCGAGACAGGCCAAGTGACCAACTTGTAGTAACCGTCAAATTCAGGCTGGTCTGCCTTCACCTTGCCGAAATCAATCGACCCATCCTGATTCTGGGCAGCCGCAAGGCTTCCATCGGCGTTCCTGGCCATCAATCCACCGGGTTCGTTGAGCTTCGCGTTCGGAGCCCACAGCGGAATAATGGTACCGTCGGCAGCCTGATTCGTGGATTGCGCCTGAGGCGTCAGCGACGTCACTGGCTTCCAATCGCGTCCGTTGACAAGCCCGAACCACTGGAAGTAATACTTCGTGACCTTGCTGCAGACATTACTGTTGGCCCTGCCGAGATCCGGGTTGACCCAACGCAGGAAGAACGAATCCTTCGGAGCCGTCTGCGTGACATTGTCCGGGGACTTGTTCTGCCCGTAATTCGGCAGGCCGGAATAGGCAGGTGCACCGGTATCGGTTATCAGACCCCAGTTGGCCTGGCCATTGCTCCACAGGTGTGGGTGCGTCTCATCGTAACCGACGAAGGCGAACGGGCCATCGCATTGGCTGGAATCGTTCCTTCCGTTGCATCCCCTGCGATAGGTGCGCAACGGGTAGTTCTTGGAGCTGACTTCGACCTGAGCACCGTCATTGCCCGTGGACTTATTGCGTGTCTTCGCGTAAATATACAGGGGCTGAGGGGTGCCGCCAAGTCGGTTGGATGTTCCCCAATCGCCACTATTCGGATAATCGACATCGGCTTCGACCGAAACCGTCAGGTAATCGTAGGCACCTTTCGTCGTTACGTCACGGATGGTGTAGTAGTTGAACTCGCCGTCGCCGACGTCCCTCGCCCACCAATAGGCGGCGATGGACTGGGCGGTCTTGGTGTTCTGGGCCTGGTTGTCGCTCTTCCACGTATTGAGGTAGTGAAGCGGCCTCTGCGTGCCGGCACCGTTATAGCTATAGCTCAGCTTCAACCCGCAGTTATCCTGCTTGTCAATGCCTTGCACAACGCCGTCAACAGTCCAGAGCATCGTGCCCTTATCCCAGTAATTCGTCATGGCCGTGCAGCCAGGATCGACGTCTCCATGCGCTACACGCAGTACGAAGTCGGCGCGCAACTCGTCGTCATCTGCACTGACCTTGTTGTTGTAGCCAAGCATCTTTTCGATTTTCGGAGTATGTGCCGGGTCGTTGGCCGCAGGCACGATTCCGCCGGAAGTATCAGCCGGATTCGTGGGAGTGGTGGCGACCGGAGTGGTCGGGTTGAAGCCCTTGTAGTCATAGCCTTCGTAAGCCGTGTCGACGGTCCAGCCGAGGTTCATCAGGTACTGGGCGTTGTCAGGATGGTTGTCGGCCATGTCTTGGGTGACACCAAGGTTCTCGTTGCCGCCGCCGTAAAGCGGGTTGTAGACCTCGCGCATGCTCAGTCCGTTCGGGCCTTGCTTTTTAGTGGAAAGGCAGGAGGAGATATTGCCGCTGCCGTCACCGCTGGTAGGCCAAGTGACGAGCTTGAAGTAGCCGTCAAGACCTTGGTCCGCCTTGGCTTTGGCGAAGTTGATGGAACCGTCCGCGTTTTGGGCAGGACCATCACCCATGATCGTACGGTCCGCGTTGTCGCCATCCGGATCGTTGTACGAAGCGTAATTCTGGTCTGAACCGCTCCTGAACTGGCCGGTATTCGGATCGTACTTATAGCTGTTGGGAGAAGTGCCGGGGTTCGTTGGATTCTGACCGTTCGAGGCTAGCGCGTGCGAGGTGATGGAGGTCGCGGGCACCCACTTGCCGTCCTTGAGGCCGAACCATTCGTAATAGAAGCTGGCGGTATAGGCGCAAGGATCATTGTTTGGCCCGGGGTTGTTCCACATCGTAAAGAACGATTGCTTCGGAGCCGTGCCCGCAGGGGTCTTATTGACAAAATCCTGCCCGTTGAAACCGTTGTCGGGACGCAGGCCCCAATTGGCTTGGCCTCTGGTCCAGAGCTTCGCGGTATCGTCGTAGCCGACGTAGGCGATGGGCCCGGAACAACTGCCGCCAGGGCAACCGGTGTTGTAAAGGTATACCGGATAATCCGCAGCGATATTCGTCACGTGTGCAGTGTCTTGAACAAGCGCCTGCGTATTCGTATAGCATCCGTTGTTGAGACTGTTGGAGCACCAGCCGAGATCGACGGCCTTCTTCGGGTTCACCACGGCGTAGACGCCACGCGCATACTTAAGGCCACCGAGCTGGTTGGAACCGCTGGGGTTATCCGGGTAGTCCTGGTCGCCTTCCAAGGAGATGGTCAGATAATCATACTTGCCATCGTCCGAGGTCTTGAGATTCTCGATGGTGAAATACTCATCGACGTTCCAGGCCCATTCGGTAGCCGCGGCCTTGTAGTCGGAAGGCTTGGAACTGGCATTGCCGAACTGCGTGTTCATATAGGAAAGACGCCGAAGGCTGGAAGCGTTGTGGTTACCGTCAAAGCTGTAAGTGTAGAAGAACTGGAGTCCGCACTGACCGGTGCCGTCACGACCCGCGTTTTTGGCGGTGTTCCTGTTGTTGGCATTGTTATACGGCTTTGCCAGCGGTACGCAATCGGGTCTGACATCGCCATGGCCGACACGTAACACGAAGTCCATACGCAGCTCGTCGGTGACACTGTCGACGCGATCGTTGTCGCTCAGCATGGCCTGCAGCTGCGGCTTATGAACATCGTCATCGCCTTGCGGGCCTACGCCGGAGTCCTGCGGGGTCACAGCCTTGTTGCTACTGTCGCCCTTAGTGCCCGACGTGCCCGGCTGAGGCGCAGCTTCATTGCCTGCGGCGCCTTGCGAACCGACAGATCCCTGATTAGTCGCGCCTGCGCTACTGCCGCCACCCAACGTCTGCGAAGGGTTCTGCGGGTTCACACTGTTCGACTGCCCTGATTGGCCGGAACTCTGATTGCCGTTGATCTGAGCGGAGCCTTGGTCCGTGCTCGCCTGAACGCTTGACTGCGCCTGAGCGTTGTTCTCGCCTGACTGGGGCTGCACGGTGTCAGCCGTCGTAATCATCGGGACAACCATCAGCACCGCAGTCAAGGCAACACCCGCTACAAGAAGCAGGCGACGACCACCACGCGGAGACCGATTTCCTTGGTCTGACTTGTTCATGTTGCCTCATCCTCAATCGTTTGTTTTATGACTTAACATTGCAAAAATTTTCAAATAATATGTCGCCCGCCACCTTGGCTACGGAATGTTCCATCCGAATGCCATGGCCATGGGTAGATACGATGGCGGTAATACCGTATCTGGAGCAACAACCCACCTAAAATAACCGCGATGACAAATGCCAAAACCCCTGGGAAGAGACCATCCCGCTGATGTTCCTCATCTGGTGAAACCGTGGTGCGCTCGGCCGTCAATATCAGGCGACTGGTGTTGATCCCGTACGGCGTACAGGTCATCAACGTCACCAGGTCACGGCCAGGAACCACCCGGTACAAATGGGTATCGGACGGGTTAATGACATGGATGCCAACAACCCGATATGCCATCTTTTGTTTTAAAACGTTGAGAAAGAAGACATCACCCTTGTGCATCCTGTCGAGACGTGTAAACAGCAAAGCCGATGGAAGCCCGCGATGCCCTGAAAGCACCACATTCGTCGAGGCCCCTCCCACTGGAAGGCTCGTTCCCCGCAAATGCCCAACTCCCTTGGCAAGCACATTCTGTGACGTGCCGTGGTAGATTGGCAGGTTCACCGATATCTTGGGGATAGTTATGCTCCCCATGATGCCGTCTTCGACATTCAGCAACCGCTCGTACGTGCTGTTGCGCAGTATGGGCGGAACATAATCTTCATTCTCTGCATCTTCGTCTTTGTCGCCGCTAGCCTTGCCACCCGAACCGAACGGATCACTTAACTCACCCAAATCGTTCTGCCCGGATTGAGCAATGGCTACGTTATATTGCCGCGCCGCACTGATTTCACTGCTTATTCGCGCAGGCGACCAATCGTCGACCGTCCTAGCGACGGAATCCGTGACCTTCGCTTCCTGTTGCATGTTGTATGTCTGTATCGCAGGAATCCACAACAGAGCTATCAGCAATGCCACTGCAAGCAGATTGTGGATGACGTGGATTGCCACGCCATAGAAATCGTGCTTTTGCGATGGGCCATCATGCTCGAAGAACGAATAGAAATCCGCATTAAGGGTTTCTTCAACGCTCTTCTCCATGCCTGCACACTCCTCATGAACTCAACCGATGCAAGGCCAACATAACAATTCTGCGGAAGGTTTAAGCCAAGTTTCCGACGTTTCGTCTAGTCGATCTTTGACGACAAAAAGTCTTTTTTAAAGGTTTCCGACGCAACGCCTTTCAACGAGCACCGGAAACCTTCGGAGATTGCACCTGGGGAGGAACTTGCTTACTGCTTAATTAGTCCCTCCCCAAATGCGATCTATGAATCACGCATGGCGACGGGTCGTCTCGTGACGACGCTTGAGGACCACGGTTCCGCCGAATGCAAGAGCGAGAACGAGGACCACAGCGACGGCCAGGATGATGCCCATGCCACCGGTAAGAGGCAGCTGAACAACGGACGCCACGTTGTTGACGGTGACGACTGCATTGCTCACCGTGCCATCAACCAAGCCCCAAGCATCCTGCTTGACGCTGACGGTAGCAGCGCTAGCGGTGCCATCAGCAGCGATCGGGCCGCTGGCGGCAAGGGTGACATGGAAGTGAGGCAGCATCACACCACGAAGGTTCGGGGTGGAAGCAGCGCCGGTCTGAACGACGTCATAGGTGCCCAGCGGCAAACCAGTGACAGTGATGGTGCCCGGATCACCGGTCGAGTCGGCAACCTTCAGCGTGGGATTGGTTCCGTTGACGGCCGAATAGACGCCATTGGAGCCAGTGAAGTTAATCTTAGCGCCGGCAGTGCCATCAGCGTTAAGAGGCGCGATGGTGAAGGTGGAGCCCTGCAGACGAGTGCTCTGGCCGCGAAGGACGTTCTTGATCGTGAAGCCGAAGCTGTGCAGCTTGACGGTGTTGGAAGGAACGACACCGGTGGTATGGCAGTTCGGATCAGTGGTCGGATCGCAAGGGGTCGTACCAGGAACCGTAGGATGAGTCAGGTCTGCGGTGTTGGACGGGGTATCCTCACGGGCGTTCTTCTGCAAGCCGTAAGTGATTTCAATCGTGTAACCAAGCGGGAATGCAGTCGGGTGCTCAACAAGGTTGTTGCCGAAATCAACAACAATCTTGCCGCCAGCTTCGTCGGTGCTTTGCGTGTAGGTCGCAGTGTAGTAATCCGACGAGAGCTTGTTGGAGCTGCTGTTCGCAGTGCTTGCATTCTCCTTGACATAAACCTTCACAGCATTGTCGGGATCGCTGGCCGTCGGCACGGTGTAGCCCTTGGTCGGGTTATCAACGATCTTGAAAGGATACTGCGCATAACCAGTGGTCAACGGCACGTTGGTCCGCAGAGTGAAGTGACCCCACTGACCGTCAGGTATGGAGCTCTCCGCGAGCGTCTTGGTGAGGCTCAGCACATCGTCCTTCACATCAACATTGCCGAGCTCAACGCCGGACTGGTTGTTGGAGAAGCGAGTGTAAGGAGTCGAATCGCCGGACGCGTAAACGCCGGTGCCAACGATCATAGGAATGGCCAGCTGCGAATTCGCCGGAATGGTATCAGCGGGGCTCATATCCTTGATGATGTAGAGGCCCTGCTTCAGACCGGTGAAGCTGACCGTCGTGCTGGAACCGTCCGAAGCACCCGTTGCCGTAGGCGTTGCGGAGTCGGCGAACTTGGAATTCAGGGTACCGTCCGTATTGTTTCCGAGCTTCTGAGCGAAGTTGCGCAGAGCGCCGGTGTACGGCTTGTTGCCGGACGTCGTATCCGTATTCTGAGCTGCAATATCAGCATCGGGATCAGTAGAAGTGAGACCAAGCATCGTGGCAGCGACCTGGCCGACAGGATTGCCGGTGTACTCGGTGCTCAGCGAATTATTGCCTGAAACAGACTTATACGCAGAATCAACTGCGTCATAAATGCTGCCCGTGCCACTGTGATCAACCGTGCCGACGGCAAGGCCAGTCAGCATATGATAATCAGAAGCGGTGGCAGCGCTTGTCGTCTTCGCAGCCTTGTCGTAGGTGCCGAGGCGAACAGCCGCGAACTTATGACCCTTGATGTAGCTGTTGGCGCTCGCGTGAATGGTCAGCGAAGCACCAGAGAAGGTGCTGTCGTCCTCAAGCGCAACATGCGAGCTATCCGGAACGCTATCCGCATTGGCCATCGAAGCGCCAAGCGGCATAAACGCAAGCAGAGTGGCTGCGGATATCGCAACCCCCAAAGCCTTGCGTAAAGAAGTATGTACTTCCATTATCTATTCTCTCCTTTCGCCTGCGGATTGCGCAACCACACAAATTCCGCAGAAAACGTGTCCCGACCAGGAACTCCACCAGCCCCGGCAAGAATCCTCTCACCGGCGTTACGGTCTTGTCTCTAGCCGCTTATCTACCCGTATGCGATTTATTCATTCGCATACGACCCGCACCCCCTCTTTCAAAGACGTGCGAAACGACAGTCGCTTTCAAACCCAACAGCGAATCGCCATTCATGTGTTGTAAAACACAATAATTATCAGTCTAGTAGAAAACGAGTTGCGCTCCGTGCTTTGAGCCCGCGCAACGCTCTTGAAAACGACAGGGTTTAGCGGCGAAAAGTAAACTTCCCCAAGCCACGATTTTTTCGCGAAACGTCTCACAAAACGTGGCATTTTCAAGCTTTGAAAAGCAGGATTTTTACATAAGGAAATAAACTCTCAAAAGAGGTTAAAAAAGTTCTGAAATTCTTCTACTGGCTTAATAACGAATGAAACGAGTCGCGTTTCTTGCTGTGCTTTTATCTTTTGACGTGATTTCTCATCGCTTTTTCGCCGGTTTTCCCTATTGCATAAATCTGCCCAAAACTCTGGAATTATAGGGAATTGTTGACTGAATAATGATCATTTCCTGTCAATAATTACTATTAATTATCCCTTTATAAAATATCAATTCAAACGTTCTTATAAAGGCATCTTTTAACGCCATTGTCAGAGGATTGTAAGACGTTTTTGAACAATTCCTGAATACAAACTGGGCGTAAGCAGGAAAGTTCACCTCAAGACCGCCGAACCTCATCAAACATTCGCCAACCGACTGCAGGGTGGGAACTCCGCGGATGGGCGCAAGATACACAGGGCACATCCGCCTCATGAATGAACTAGGGCTCCCTCTAAAATCGGAGGCATAACGGCCTTCGTCGCGCACCGGCATCAGCACGGTGCAGCGAAGCAGACACTACGGAATTGCGGTAACGGAAACGGATATGAATATTTCTTCAGACAAGCCAACAGAGTCAGCAACTACAGCGCCACCCACGCCAAACCACGGCAACGCAGCTTCAGGCAAGACCTCAAACACACCCAAACAGAGCGACGCCGCTTCAGGCCACACAGCCAGCATTCGTAACAAAAGCTCCGAACGCCAAAACCAAAATGAACCCTCTACCCATGGGAACACGCAGAATCACATCCCCGGTCAGAAGGACGTCGCTTCGGAAGCCACTGCATATGCACAGACCCGTTCTGCGACAACGATTTCGCAGCTGGCCGCGAGCGCGTCCGGACTCTTGGAACACCCTCTCGGGGCCGAGGCCGGCAAGCCCGGCGACCGCAGCAAGTTCTACTTCGAGCAGCGTACGCGGCTTTCGGATTCAGCGCGCGGCTTGGGGCACGGCGGTGCACGTTACGGCCGGACCGGGGTCATACATACTCCACATGGAGATATTCGTACTCCGGCTTTCGTTCCCGTCGCTACACAAGCGGCCATGAAGGGCGTGCTGCCCGAGACCATGAAATCGCTCGGCGCACAATGCCTGCTTTCCAACGCGTTCCACTTGTTTGAACGCCCCGGCGAAGATGTGCTTGACGAAGCCGGCGGACTTGCACGCTTCGAGAACTGGGACGGGCCGACTTTTACCGACTCCGGCGGGTTCCAGGTACTTTCGCTTGGTGCCGGGTTCAAGAAGACACTGGCGATGGACGTCACCGGCATGAAATCGGACGACGTCATCGCGCCCGGCCGCGAGCGCAAGGCCTTCGTCGACGAGGACGGCGTCACCTTCAAGTCCCCGCTCGACGGCTCCAAACACCGCTTCTCAGCCGAAATCTCCATGGGAATCCAGCACAAGATCGGCGCTGACATCATGTTCTCCTTCGACGAGCTGACCACGCTGATGAATACGCGCGGCTATCAGGAACGCTCCGTCGAACGCACCTTCCGCTGGGCGAAGCGCTGCGTTGCCGAGCACAAGCGGCTTACCGAGGCGCGGGTCGGCAAACCGTATCAGGCGCTATACGGCGTGGTGCAGGGCGCGAACTATGAAGATTTGCGGCGACGCGCGGCCTCCGAGATCGCCTCGCTCGACTTCGACGGCGTCGGTATCGGCGGGGCCATCGAAAAGCGAGTCATCGGCGACACCTGCGCATGGATCTGCGACGAGATGCCGGAATCACGGCCACGACACGTCTTGGGGATTGCAGCCGTCGATGACATCTTCGCGTGCGTCGAAAACGGCGGCGACACCTTCGATTGCGTGGCCCCCGCCCGCTGCGCCCGCAACGGTGCCATCTACACGCGTGATGGCCGATACAACATCAAGCGCGCCGCCAACAAGCACGACTTTGGTCCGCTGGAGGTTGGCTGCGACTGCTATACGTGCACGCACTATTCGCGCGCCTACGTCGACCACATGCTTCGCGCCCACGAAATCAACGGCGCGACGCTGGCCACCATCCACAACGAGCGCTTCTTCATCCGCTTGCTCGACGACATCCGCTCCTCCATCGACGGCGGCTACTTCGACGAGTTCCGCAACGAGACCCTAGCCCGTTACTACGCCCACGGTTCCAAAGGATGAGCAGACCTAAAAATAGTGTCATTCGTCACTTTCCAGGGTCTACGAAGTGCGTGTGACCACACAATCCTTAGCCAATCGGTATGATGGAAATGTTCATTGAAGACAGGCAGAGGGGCAAGATGAATCTGAACGAGGCGATGACGGAGCGCCATTCCGTGCGTATATATACCGACGAACCGGTCAGCAAGACCCTGCTCGATGACATCGCCGCCGAAGTCGAACGCTGCAACGCCGCCTCAAGTCTGCATTTCCAGATAACCTCTGGGCTTGAAGACGCTTTCTGCGGCTACAAAACGCATTATGGAAGGTTCAGCGGCGTACACAATGCCATTGCGTTGATTACCCCAATCGACAAACCTTACGATTTGCATCCAGCTAAGAAATCTCCGAATACAAACATCCCGGCTGCCGACCCGATTCCACCTGAGGAAGCCGAAATCGAGGAAAAAGTTGGTTATTACGGCGAGCAGTTGGCGCTAAAACTCGTACAACTCGGGCTTGTGACCTCGTGGGCCGTGCTCGACGATGCTGCGGCCGGCTGGTGGAAGCTCGAACCCGGCGAACGCGTGGTGTGGATTCTCGCCTTCGGGCATCCCGCCCGGCCCGGCGCCAAGCACCACAGCAAACCCTTGGATTCGTTTTGCTCATTGCCCGCGGCCCTCAGCCCAGACGCAACACTTACCGATGCCCCCGATTGGTTCCAGCGCGGAATCGCCGCGGCTTCCCTTGCCCCAACATCGCTCAGCCAGCAGCCGTTCCACTTCACACTCGAAGACACTCAAATCAACACTACGCAGAATGCCAATGACACAAACAGCTCAGACGGATCGGACAGTTCAGGCGTCTCAGACGGTTCCGAAATAACTTGTGCAAAACCATTACCCACCGTTAGTGCCCAGGTAACCCCAGGGTTATTCGCTCACGTCGGCCTAGGCTGTGCCAAGCGCAACTTCGAAATCGGCGCCGGCACCAGCAATTTCAAGTGGGCCAGATAACCAAGAACGATACGGGGCAACACGCATTGCCGCGAACCCCTTGCGCTCGTCGCCACTGAGCAGTAACCTTATTATTTGTCTGCGAGTATGGCGGAATGGTAGACGCGCTGTCTTCAGGTGGCAGTGAGCGTATGCTCGTGGGGGTTCAACTCCCCCTACTCGCACCATCAACTTGAGGTTCTGAAAACGTTAAATTGCAACGATTCTAGAACCTCAAGTTTTATGCAAATCTCAAAATATAACGACGTATATAACAATTTGCATTCATATGGCCCCATATCCGCAGCCAACCTGCACGAAAACACTCCGCCGATAGTCGAATTTTGTGTTTATACGACGTAGTATTCACAGCCAACCATTACGTCCTTGCTAAACTGGTCCCATGCTGCCAACATCGTTGTCGTCGTTCTTAGTCGCCGCAAAAGCCGCCACCTACGCCGCAGAGAGACCGGTCGCCTTCGAACCCACATTCCCGGGATCGCACGAGTTCAGGTTCGCGAAAGACAATCTGCATTACCGTGATGTTTACTTCGGTAGTCTCCGTTTTGCCGGTCAGGAAATCGTAGTAGACGAATCGCACGTAATCTGGTCAATGGTTTATTCGGGCGGAATACTGGAAAATAACATGAGCCAAAACACCGAAGATGACAATGCGACAGAAATTTATCGGTTCTTGAAACTTGCGCTTCGGAAGGTAGATCCAGAAGCACCTTATCGGGGGCCGAAATCATTTGTGTCCGGCCAATACCGCTATACAAACCAATACGCAGGCGACATAACAGATTTCAATGGTGAGGAAATGATATATGCCGACGCATTGCCCGTTTATCGCCTCCACTATTCCGGTGGTTACCTGAGATAACGGGCAGTGCATCCCCTCCCAAGCACACGCGCGGACTTAGAAGACGGGCAAATGTTCACGGCGTCATGCCACCTTGAGTGCTTTGTAAAGCGTTGGGCGGGAGACGACGCCGAACGCTGAAGTCAGCGGACCCGGATTATCGGATATGATATGATTCATATCATATAGAAGGAGGTCGGATGAGCGCCATCGGTATACATCCCAGGATCATGCAACGGCACCCCGAGGTGACCGAGGCCGACGTGGTCGCGGCCATGCGGGGGATGATCCGCTACCAGCAGCGGCCCACCGGCGAGTGGCTCGCGGTCGGGGTGGACGGCAGGAACCGGCTGGTGGAACTGGTCTACCAGTACGACGAGGACGAGGACTACTTTTTCGTGTACCACGGCATGACCCCGCCGACCGGCAGGACATACAAGGAACTTGGATTGGAGCAATGAACATGGACATCAACGAATACATGAACAAGCACCACCTCACCGACAAGGCGCTGGACGCCATGGCGGACGTCTACGAACACGGCAAGCAGGCACATTCCGACGCCCCCGTGCACGGCGGGTCGCATCTCGACGCGGTGGGCAAGAAGCGGGTCACCGTCGTCTACGACGCCAGCGACACCCAACGGGTGGCCGCTCTCGCCCGCGAGAGGGGCGTGAAACCCTCGAACATCTACCGTGCCGCGCTGAACCGCTATCTCGCCACGCAGTCATGAGACGCATTCCGACGGAGAAACGCCTCGCCCTGCCCGAATACGAGTACGCTATCGCCGCCGAAGCGGAACAAGCACGCAAAGGTGAGATACCCACCTATAACCTCAACGAGACCTTGGATCGCCTCGGACTGGAACGCGAAGATGTTGACGCGTGAACGACTGGGCTGAGAACGCCACACAAACCAAAAAGGCAACGACACAAACCACTGCCATAGAATCCAAGTTGCAATGGACAGGGCCGGGGCGCCTTCTATGGCATCCCGCGTCGATACCATTGGATTCGATGCTCGAAACACATTCGGAGCTACGTGAATTTACTTCCGCTCGGGGAAGGTGCGAATCTTTGGGGGCTGGTAGGTGGCAGCCCAGCGAGTGATTTCGTCGTAGGAATCGGTGAAGAGAAGCTTGGCACGGTCCGGAGCGGTGAGGAAGCCGGCGGCGGTCATGCTGTCGAACATCTGGGCCATCGGTTGCCAGTAACCGTCGAAATCAAAGAAAACACAAGGTTTGTTGTTTAGGCCGATTCGCGCCCACGAGAAGGCTTCCGCAATCTCCTCCAACGTGCCAGGACCACCAGGGAACGCGATGAGCACGTCGCCGAGTTCCATCATCCGGCGCTTGCGCTCGTCCATATCGTCGACGACCTCCATAGTGGTGAGACCCTTCGCGGCGGCATTGCGGTCAATCAGCATCTGCGGCATGATGCCGTGCACCCTGCCGCCGCCATCGAGCACTGCCTGCGCAACGATGCCCATCAGCCCGACACCGCCACCACCGTAGACCAGCTCGTCGTCGTTCGCCGCAATCCATTCCCCGAGCCGCTTCGCCGCAGCCGCATACTTCGGATCGTCCCCACTCGCCGCGCCGCAATACACCGTGATCTTCATGCCGTTCTCCTTTGTACCTGTTCGCTCGCACATACCGATAAACTTAAATCTCACTATATCGGCATACCGATAATTGCGGCTATCACATTCCCGGAAACCGGATAAAAGCAGCCGTTTCAAACACCTGACGCATCATTGAAAAACTTTAAAATTCCCGATATCAACTGGCATTGGTCGAAGTGGAAACAAGCCAATATCACGACGATAGATGGATAAAATTAGACATTATTATTTTTAATACTTATTTAACGAATTATCTCAAAAACACGACAAAAATCGTCCACATTACGGAACAAACCTTGTGAAACCCTACTGCCGTCAAGCATACTGCAACTTACCGGCAATGCCGCATGATGTTGTCCACAAGATTGTTGCGGCACTCGCCGCGCCACCCACAAGGGACAAAAAGAAGGGAAACATCATGAAATACGGAATCATCGGCGCCGGAGCCATGGGATTCAGATACGGCGTGCTGCTGCAGGAGTTGGCGCACCAGCCGGTGGATTACGTTGAGATTTGGGAGCCGAACCTCAAGAAAGTCAAGGAGCAGGGCGGCGTCTACGTTTCCCGCGACCACGAAGGCCGTCACCTCGTCAAGGCCGATATCTACTCGCCGGAAGAGTACGCGGCCAAGGGTGGTGACCCAGACCTGTGGATCATCATGGTCAAGCAAATGGATCTGCAGAATTACCTCACCCGCTGCGCCGACGCGGGCCTCTTCAAGGATCACCAGGTCGTCTTCAGCGCCATGAACGGCTGGGGCCACTTCGAAAAGATCCTCAAATACTTCCCCAAGGAACGCATCTACGGCGGTACCGCGATGGTCGCGAGCGCCTTCAACGGCCCGGGTGACGTCGATTTCATCGGTAAGCCGGGCGCCGGCACGATGCACATCTGCGCGATGACCGAAGAGGTCACGCCAGTCGAGAAGGAATTCGTCGCCGACCTCGACAAGACCGGTTTCAATCCGCAGATCACGCAGAACTTCCGCGGCACCTGCATGGCCAAGGTCATTTTCAATTCAGTCATTAATTCGCTGTGCACAATGTACCAGATCACGATGGGCCAGTTCGTTTCCTACCCCGGCTACAAAGACATGGCCACGCAGCTGATCAACGAGGCCTACGATGCGCTCGAACGCTCCGGTTTCCAGCCGATTCAGACCCGCGCCAAAGCCATCGAGGAAATCGATTACGTCAGCCGCGTCGCCAACCCACTGCACTATCCGTCGATGTATCAGGACATGTCGAAGGGCCGCAAGACCGAGGTCGACTACATCAACGGCTACCTCGCCAAGGTCGGCCGCGAGAACGACTGCCCCTGCCGCGTTCAGGAATTCCTGACCCACGGTGTCCATGTCGCCGAACTCGCCTTCCAAGTCCACAAGAAGGAAGCCGAGGAAAAAGCCAAAGCTGAGGTCGCCATAGCCAAGTAACCGATTCCGATAACCAATCGCTAACCTTTGGTTAGCCAATCAGCCTATCTCAAGGCCGGTCGGGGCTCTCAGTGCACTGAAAGCCCCGACCGAAATCACGCATTGTCACAACTTTGCCTGTCCATAACCGCCTTATTTTTGTCTCAAAAAACGCTAGTATTTTGTCCGCTATCTGACCATTTAGTACCCGGTCCAAGCTTTCTCGTTTAAATCTATATCTGGGGGAAAATCGCTTACATATCCACAAGATTTAGCGACACACCCTTGTACCCAAAAGGCGTAGAGACAACAGAATTCCAAGACGGAAAGAATGATTATGAAATACGGGATTATTGGCGCAGGATCTATGGGCTTCAGGTTTGGGGTACTATTCCACAACCTGGTGGGCCGCGACGTCGATTACATCGATATCTGGGAGCCGAATCTGAAGGCAATCAAGGAGCAGGGCGGCGTCTACGTTTCCCGCGATTACGAAAACCGTCATCTGGAGAAAGTCAACGTCTACACGCCAGAAGAATACGCGGCCAAGGGCGGCGACCCGGACATGTGGATCATCATGGTCAAGCAGATGCAGCTGCAGGACTACCTCACCCGCTGCGCCGACGCCGGCCTTTTCAAAGACCATCAGGTCGTCTTCAGCGCGATGAACGGCTGGGGCCACTTCGAAAAGATCCTCAAATACTTCCCCAAAGACCGCGTCTATGGCGGCACCGCAATGCTCGGAAGCTCCTTCATCGGACCCGGCGAAGTCGATTTCCAAGGCAAGCTCGGCGGCGGCAGCATGCATATCTGCTCGATGAGCGGCGAGGTGACGCCGGTGGAGCAAGAGCTGGTCGATGACTTCGAAAAGGCCCATTTCAACCCGATAATTTCGCACGACCTGCAAGGCACCTGCCTGGCAAAAATCATCTTCAATTCCGTGGTCAACTCGCTGTGCACGATGTATCAGATTCGCATGGGCCAGTTCATTTCCTACCCAGGCGCGATGGACATGACCACGCAACTGGTCAACGAGGCTTACGACGCGCTGGAACGCGGCGGAATCCAGCCGATCCAGACTCGCGCCGAGGCCATTCACGAAGTCGAGAATTCCAGCAAGGTCGTCATGCCGCTGCACTATCCGTCGATGTATCAGGACATGGTCGCCGGTCGCAAGACCGAAGTTGACTACATCAATGGTTACATTGCTCGCGTCGGCCGCGAGAACGACTGCCCCTGCCGCGTGCACGAATTCGTAACCAACGGCGTCCACGTCGCCGAACTCGCCTTCCAGATTCACAAGAAGGAAGCCGCCGAAAAGGCCGCCGCCAAGTAATTTGTTTCGATAGACGGCAGTTAAATCGGTTAAAGTTTGATTAAACCTGCTTGCACGTTGAAAATGGCGATTGAGATTCTCAAAACACCACTTTCAACGTACTTTTTTATATCCACAAGAGAAGACCTAAACAACTTTTACGATTTAGCGACGCAGGCTTTTAGCCAATAAAGACCAAAGCGCCAAGGCTCAGGGCGAAAACGAGGCAAACTGGTGTGTATAGCCTCGTGTCCCAGTAGGCGAAAACCGTGTCGCGCTCGCGCTTGAAGATGCCGACCACGTTCGTTTCACCGATGAAACGGACGAAGAACACAAGCGTCGCGACGCCGAGCAGCACGCGCACCACAATGTTGGGACTCGCCCAGTCCCACACAAGCAGCGCAATCTGCACAACAAAGCAGAAGACCACTCCCCACGCGGCCCATGCCGGCGGCTGGTCGCCTGCCTTGACATGCATCAGATGCGGCTTGTAATTGTGCTTGTAGGCCGGCAGCACGTATTCGGTCAGTTTCGTCCCGCCGCAGCCCCAGTAGGCGTGTACCAAAAGGATGGCCACGCTCATCACGATGTCGAGCACGATGAGGATATGTTTCAGCAATTCCATGCGTTCCATGCTATCGTAATCGAAAATTCAGCTCTATCGTTTTCTGTGACAAAGTTGCCAAAACCTGTGAAGTATAACAAAATTCCCAACAACTGAAAACCCTTCGTAACCCTTCTGCCATAAGGAATTAACGGGATTCCACACTTATCATTTTTAGCATTCACCCATTCACCAACTGCGATAAGTCTTTTGTGATAACACGAGTCGATTCAAACTTTGCCGATCAGAACACAGCGTATAAATAATCCACCAAAATCGGTCTGAAATTGGCGGATTATCAATATGGAAATTGCTTCCAGATGGGTAGCTTAGAACGCCCTCAGGCGCTCAAAAGCCATCCCATCCCGAGCGTTCAGTCGACGAAAACGTACTTCGACAGGCGCTCCATCGCCTCTTGAACGCGGGAAAGCGGGAGGGCGACGTTCATGCGGATCGCGCACGGAGCCTTGAACTGGCGGCCGTCCTGCACGGCGACGCCGACGTTCCATGCTCGTTTCAGGAGCTCGTCGAGCGTGACGTTGTGCGCCTCGCACCAAGCGGAGCAGTCGAGGAAGATCATGTAGGTGCCTTCGGGATGACCGAACGTGACCTCCGGGAAATGCTCGGTGAAGTAGTCGCAGACGTAATCGATGTTGCCGGTGAGCACCTGCCGCAGCTCGTCCACCCACTCGTGGCCTTCAGGCTTGTAGGCGCCGATCAGCGCATGCATCGAGAGCACGTTCATGGCGTTGTACTCGGGCTTCGCGCCCTTCGACGTGACGCGGTCGCGCAGGTACTTGTTGTAGATGATATGGTACGAACCCACGAGTCCGGCCAGATTGAAGGTCTTGCTCGGCGCATACATCGCGGCGACACGGTTGCGCGCGTCCTCGCTCACCGACTGAGTCGGGATGTGCTTGTGATCGCCAAGAATGATATCAGACCAAATTTCATCGGAAATGACTATGCAATCGTTTTCGCGGTAAACCTCCATCGCCTTTTCGATCTCCCAACGCTCCCAGACGCGGCCGCAGGGGTTGTGCGGGCTGCAGAAGACGGCGACGTGGATGTTGTTTTCCTTGAGCTTTTTATCCATATCCTCGAAATCCATGCGCCATACACCGTTTTCGTCGCGCTTGAGCAGCGAGTGAACGATGTGGTAGCCGTTGGATTCGATGGCATTGGTGAAGCCGACATAGGTCGGGCTATGCAGCAACACGGAATCACCGGGCGCCGCGAACGAAGTAACAGTGGAAACAACCCCGCCCAAAACGCCGTTTTCATAACCGATATCTTCCGGCTTCAAGTTAGTTACGCCGTTACGCGTTTTCTGCCAGTCGATAATCGAATTGAAGTACTCGTCAGTCGGGCGGAAATAGCCGAACGCAGGGTGCTTGGCGCGCTCGATAATCGCGTCCTGAATCGTGGGAACGGTGGGGAAATTCATGTCGGCCACCCACATCGGGATGACGTCAAACCCATCCTTCGGCGGATCCGGCGCAAATCCTGGCGCTGCGCCAAGTCCATCAACCGCAATCGCATCCTTGCCGTGCCGATCCATAATCGACGTGAAATCGTACTTCATTTCTGCTCCTTCTGCACAACGTCCCATTGCGGTACCGTGCCATACGCGTCATTACATTGGTATGCTGCCACTCTACAACTGCCAATTGCCATGAAATGCCACAATCTTATGTTCATGAGACAGATAATCGATTATTCATGGTGTTTTGGCAGCCCGCTTAGCCGATTCTCAAAACATAGGATCGCACGCCGCCTTCGATCGTCCCATTCCTATCAAGCAGCTAAGTAAAATACGTCTTTCCCCGCAGTAAGTGGGGTTATTGTGCGGGTAAAAGCGCATTCTGCAATTTTAAATGCAACTTTTCCCGCACCTATACCCCATTTAGTGCGGGAAAAGACGCATTTGTCAGTGACAGACTCCCAACTCTCTGAGCATGAGCCTAAAAGACAACGCGTGGTGGCGCTCCGAGTCGAATGGAAAGTAAGCGGCGGTGCACAAGTGCAACAAACAGCGCACAGTACTGTCCCGAGTCGAGTAGGAAGTGTGCTGAAGGCCATTCGAGACACACCACCACGCACAAGCCGGTGATCACGATTCAAGCAGCCGAGACCCGCTATCCGCAAGCGGTATACCCGCAGCCAGAAGCTTATGCACCAAAACCGATTGCCCAAGCACCTCACGATAGTTCGTGCGAATCAAATCCGTAACGCCGGCTCGCCGCAAGGCTGATTCGCGCAGCCGCTCCTCGTAAACAACCTGCTCAGTGCTCTGCATCCGCGTCATTACGGGGTTGACATACTTCTCGTTGCCATCGAATTCAAGGACAATCACGCGCCCATCTGCAAACCGCCACGTAAAATCCGCCCGATATTCATTCTGCGGGTTCGTGGGATCAACGAAAACCCTCTGCAATTGCGGAATCGCAAACCCATGCTCGATAATCACTGCCCTGCAAAGCGACTCGCCGCCATTCTCGCTGGCAGCATTGGCATAATGCATGAGCTTAAGCACCGGTCCAACGTCGGCACGCACCGTATCGCAAACTTCCAGCACGGAATCCTGGCTGATTGAGTATTTGCGAAAAGCCGCGTCAAACATCGGCAAAACCGCACGGAAAGAATATCGCAGGGCACAATCGACCAACGTCCTTGCAACGCTGGTCACCTTCACACCATGTATGGCCCACGTCTCTAAGTGGGCGACAAATATTCGCCGCAAATGTGAATCGCCCGAAGTATGAACGGATCCGGAAGTGGCAATCCAGACCAGCCCGTCGCGATGCAGATTCCACGAATGGTCAAGCTCCCAAACCACCGCCGCGCTGACACCGGCGAAAGTCCAAGTGGGCTCGATACGTGCCAAAGCCCTAATCACATGCATCGATTGCTGCTCGGGATTGAGCGCGCGCCAATAGTCGCCCCTCGCATACGTACGATGGTATGGACACACCAGTTCACCAGAAACCCGGCGACGGCGCATGGCATCGCGTTGAGCACGGCCGGTCGGCACTGCGCAACATTTCGCGGCTTCGGCTTGGGCAATCACCCCGGCGACATCTCGATAGGTTCCCATGTATCCAGTCAAAACCGCTTTTCGCGGAAAGTCCAGCCGAAACGGGTTATGTGGTCGAATGCCCGGGGTTTCGGCGTGTTGTGGATAACTCGAGTTTGTCGGCATTCCAGCACCGGTATCTCGAACCTGCAGGAATGCGTTGCTTCCTGTACTAACGGAAGGATCTACCTCACCAAACCCGCGGGAATGCGACTTTCCTGCACAAGCGACAGGATCCGCCTCACCAAACCCGCGGGAATGCGACTTTCCCCGCACTCCACACACATTTATGCGGGAAAAGTCGCAAATAGAAACGCTAAATGGGTTGTTTCCCGCACCTATATCCCACTTAGTGCGGGGAAAGTCGCATTTATCATCAATTACACAAAACTCATGGGACGCCGACCCCGAATCGCACATGGCTCACAGGTTATCAGTGCCGTCAAACCGCATCAGTAGCGCCACAAACAACGCAATCAAGAACCTGCCACATAGCAGGTACGACACAGGCAGAACGCATACAGGCACACACCATGCACACAACACGCATAGGTGCACACCCATAAGCAGAACACACAAGTCACACGATGGGTACCTCACCCCCACACAGCCGCACCATGGATACAACAGCAACGTTGTTATGCTACGGCCACAGTCCCCGCGCTATTCCTCTTCTTCGGCGACCATGTCCTCCACGGATTCGCCGTAGAAGTCGATGATGCGATCGACATAAGGACCGAGGATAGCGTTCGGCATGCTGAAGATCTCGTGGACGGCGGGCTCGACGCGTTCCAGCACCACGTCCCCGCTTTCGACGCGGACGCGCTCGACGAAACGGTTCTGGGCCGAATTGTGCACCCACGTGTCGCGGCCGGCCTGGAAGAGCAGGATCGGCGTCTCGATGCGCGAGCAGGCCTCGCGCGAAAGAATCGCGTGCGACATCTTGAGCGCTTGGTTCACCCAACCGAAAGTGGCGGCGTTCGTCTGGTAGTGCACGTCCTTTTTGCGAAGACTGAAATACCATTGCACGCGCGACTGCTCGGCACCCTCGTAACCCTTGAGTTTCATGGTCGGTGAGAACTCCGTCTGGCCGGGCGCACGATGCCGCGAAAGCCCGACGGCGCTGGCGAGCGCGGTGGCGGGGCCGGCGATGGAATTGGGCATGCCCGTCACCGGCTCAATCATCGGCGAAGACAGTACGGCACGGTTGAAGAGCATCGGGAAACTTTCGAGCATCGCCGCCCCGATGCCGCCGCCCATCGAATGCGAATACAGGTGCATTGGCTGGTCGCCCGCGTACTGCCGCCCGATGGTCTGCGAGAATTTGGCCAGATCCGCGACATATCGCCGCCAATCGTCAATCCAAACCAGCGAGGGATTCGAGACGTCACGCACCGAATAGCCGTGTCCGCGATGCTCCAGAATACAAACGGAGTAGCCCGCAAGCAGGAAATACCATGTCATCTCGGCGTGCTTGGCCGCGAATTCCGTGAACCCGAACGAGAAAACGATGGCCCCACGGAACTTGGCGCTGGCACCATCGATATTAAGGGCGTCGAACTTGTGCGCATCAAAACAAACGTAATGCAATTTGCCGGGCGTGGGCGGAGCTGCCAGCGACGAGATGCCAAAGAGCTTGCTGCGCATGATCCGCTGCTCGTCCTCGTCGTCCGGTCCGGTGTCGATGCCGGCTCCGCTGATGCCGATTCCTGCGTCACCCATACCGACGTGGGTGGCGCCGCTTGCGATATTCGCAGAAGCCGAATCTGTAGAACGGGAATTGACATTGACGCTGTTACCACCATTGGCTACATCTGCGCTAGCCGCTGGCGCCAAACCTTGCGCTGGAGCTGAAGCAGCAGCGGTATCGGCCACGCCGGCAGGCGACATCCAGCCTTCCTCGCGACATTTCGCGAGCGCCGGCAGCACGGTATCGCGCATCACCTCGGCGTAATGGTTCTCGTCAATCAACGGCATATGCATACCGCCAGTCTATCTGCACCCGCTGGCACGTTTAGCATCGGTTTCACTTACGTCAAACACCATATTTAATTGGCCGATAAGGAATATAAAGGTATTCGATACAGATAAGACGACCCGGCATCAGAAGAATATGGCTCCGTGCCGGGTCGTCAGATGGCTAGCGCATCAATGGCTTATTCTTCGCGTCGGCGAAAAACCATGAGGCCAAACCCAAGCGCGACCGAGAGCACCAACGCCGCTATCATCGCGATTGCAACAGGCTCGATGCCAACGCCGGTCTTTGACAAGGTCTGCGAAGCGGGCTTGGAGCCCGTGTTCGGAGCTGGTGATGAAGACGGATCGGACGACGAAGATGCGGAAGACGAAGGCGGCACAGACGACGAGAGCGACACCCACTTCGGACGCACGGTGAAATCAGAACCCGGCACCGCCGTCGGGTTCGCGGAACCTGCAAACTCGAAGTCATGCCAAGTCGTACCATCAACCGAGTATTCCCAACCGGAGAGCCGTTCATGGCTCGGCGCCACCAAACCGGAGACGGAAGCAGGCTGCGCAACCGTATCGCCTTCGTTCACCGTACCCGGCGCAGGCATACCCGGCCAGGTTCCTCCATTGTTGCTATACGTCAGCTGGTGCGTACTCCTCGTCCAGACCGGGCGGACGGTGATGTCGGCATCAGGCATGTGCGTGCCGGAAGCCGAAGGGCCGAACTTGAACGGAGCCCACGCGCCGCCGGCTACTTGATATTCCCAGCCCGAAAGATGGTAGTTCACAGGAACCGCCAAACCAGCCGTCGAAGGCGCGTTCGCGATAGTCAAATCATAGGCGACCGGAGCCGGTGTGGCGGGCCTGTCAGTCCATGCGACCCCATGCGGATCGTAAGTCACGTTATGCATATTTCGCGCCCAGATCACCTTCAAATTCAAGTCCCTGAGAACGGCCGGCGAGACGCCCGAGGTGAAGGGATAGGTGGTGCCGCTGGGAACCTCAATCCAATGGTCGACGTGCCAGCCCGCTTTCGTGGTCTGCGGCTCGTTGAACGTATCGCCGTCGCTCAGATTTTCGGACGGCACGGCCGAACCACCGTCCGTGTCGAAAGTCACCTCGTGATCGGTCAACGTTCCTATGCCGCGGGTCACCTTGCCGCTGTAAGGAAAAGCCGCGGAGCCGAGGGAGACCGATTGCGCGGAGAACCCAGCCTTCACGGAAGACATCGACGCAGGGATGTTCGCCCAAGTCACCGTGCCGCTCGGCGCATCGAACGTGTACCCGCTCGCCGGCACCACCGATCCCGCCGCGGTGTCGAGCGGAGCGTACGAACCGTCCGGCAATTTGCCGGTCTGCACTCTGACATGGTGGAGCGAATGCCCGTCGTCAAGCTGCCAGGTCTGGCCGCTGATATCAACGTTGCTGGTTTCCACATTCGACAGAAGATTTGTCATACCAGACATCGGAGTCAGGTCGGCGACGTGGTTGTTGACCAGATGAAGCGAATTCATGGCGGTCAGCGGTCTTAAAGCCGAGATATCGGAAATGTTGTCGTAGTCGAGGTTCAGCGTCGTGAGCCTTACCAGGCCGCTGAGCGGGGTGAGATTGGAAATCTGCGCATTGCGGTCGGCCTTGAGAACATTCAGGTTGTTCAGCACACTGAGCTTGCCGAGCTGGGTATTGGTGAGGCCGTCATTTGTCAGATACAGCTCGGTCAGAGTCGGCAGGCTTTGTAACGGCGTGAGGTCCGTGAGCGTGTGTAGATTCTCCATATGCAGTACCCCAAGATGCGTGAAGGGAAGCAATTGGTTGAGGTTCGTGCACGTGTTGCCACCGCTATTGGTATACCATTCGTTGCCTGCATGCAGCTCATAAAGTTGGGTCATGCCCGACAGCAGCGCAAGAGAGGAAATATTGTTATCGCAGGCATACAACGTCTGCATCTCAGTCAAACCCGATATCGGAGTAAGATCCGATATGCCGCAATCGGCAATATCCAGAACGGTCAAGTGAGTGAAAAGCGATAAGGTCGAGAAATTGGTCAGATGATCCGCTCGTATGCTCAGGAACAGGAGATTCGTCAACGGCGCGAGCGCTGAGATATCGGTGATTGGATTGAACTGAACATCCAAAAACTTCACCTGCGTAAGTACGCTTAGCGGAGATAGATTGGTGATTCGGTTGCCGCCGAGATCCAGGTGAAGGAAATTCGGATTCGTCCGTAGCGTCGACAGCGCAGATACGTCGCTAATCTGGTTGTCCATAATATAAAGTGCTTGAAGATTCAGAAAACTTGATGTGCTGAAAAACCCTACGCTCGAAATGCCATTGCCATCCATTCCGATGACCTGAAGAGAATGCCAGCTGCTGATCGGCGACAAATCACTGACTCTGTTGTAATCCATCAGGATTGTGCTCACGTTGGGAAGCGAGGAAAGAGAAGCGATGCTTGAGATGCTAGGCAAACCGGCAACGCTCCTGTCGTGAGCCAAGTCAATCCTAGTGAGATTGTTGAGATTGGCCAGCGGCGTCACATCAGTGATGCTCTGGTTGTGCAATACCAGAGAGTTGAGATTGGTGAGTACCTCCAAACCAGTCAGGTCGGTAATCCTGGGCGCGGTGCTGGTCATCTTATCCGAGCCAATGGCCTGCAAGGACGTGGTATTGGTGACCATGGCCGGAGTAAGCAAAGCACCTACCGTGGTCGAGTTCGCGGACGCGACGAGCTGGGCCAACACCGGGTCCGGGAAACAGGCCGATATGGTGGTCGAGCCGACTATGCATCCGGAACGGGGCGCGATGCCGCCGCCCTGTGGAGCCGGTGCAGGAGTATGGCCAGCCTGAGCAGCACTCGGATTAATACGGGGCATGAGCGGCACTGGCTGAGCCGCTGCCTTGCCATGACTTGCGGCCGCTTGCGACTGACGCTGAGCTGTGGGGGCTTGCGACTGGTGCTCACCAGCAATAGCCATGCCGCCGCCAGACAGCAACAGTGCCGTCCCCGCCAGCATGGCAGCCAGCGAAACGAACAGTTTCTTTGCAGACACTTTTATATGCGAAATGCGTTCAGAACGCTTCGGCTTATTCCCCAAACCCGACAAAGACTTTCCCCTCAAAAAAGACTATATATATTGCTTTTAGACTAATATGCTTTGTCAAGCAAATCAAATTTCCGATAATATTTATCGCTTTATAACAATAGCAACTAGCGAACCACCAACAACACGCGGTTTACTTCCTAATATTTCATACAAAAGAGCCATGAGCGAGGTTCCGAGAAAAGAACCTCGCTTTTTAGCTTATTACTGTCCGACCAAACGGCGCAACTAATTTAAGCGTTCAAGCTCAGGAAGAAAGCACACGGTGAAATTCCAATTATTTCTTCATTCCCAGTGCATCGTAGAGGAAGTCGCGCTGGAGAGTAAGCAGATTTTCAGCGACCTTGGGGTCATTGGTCATGTGGGTGATGCCCGTGAGCGGCAGGTAGGTGTGAGGGCGGCCGGCCTCCATCAAGGCCTTGGAGAGGCGGAGCGAATTGGCGATGCTGACGTTGTCGTCGGCAAACCCGTGGATGAGCATGAGCGGGCGGGTGAGCTTCGGGGCATCGGCAACGATGGAGTTGCGTTCATAGACCGCCGGATCGAGGCCGAGGTAACGCTCGGTATAATGCGTATCGTAAAGCGTCCATTCCGTCGGCGGCGCACCGGCGCAGGCCACATGGATGACGTCAGGAGCATCGAGCACCGCGAGCGCCGAAAGGAACCCGCCGTACGACCAACCGATCATCGCCACGCGATTGAGGTCGGCGTCTGGCACGACGCTTGGCAACGCACGCACCGCTTCGACCTGGTCGGCCAAGGTCACATCCTTCATGTTTTCGAAAATCTCGCGATCCCACTTCGGCCCGCGACCGGTGGTGCCACGACCATCCGCTGTGACCACGATGAAGCCTTGATCGGCCCACCATTGCGATTCGGCGTAACCGGCCTGAGAGAAAGTGACCTGCTGAAACCCGGGACCGCCGTACGGCTTCAGCAACACTGGCAGCTTGGCCGCTCCGGCGAACTTACTCGAAGCGCTCGGCCTTGTAATGGCGGTAAACATGCGATGCTCGCCCAGCCGTACAAACTCGGTATTCGGCGTGAAACCGGGGGTTTCGGCATAGCTGGCGATAGCAGCTTCCGTAACGTAACCGGAGTCTTTCGTGAGTACGTTGTCAGCACGATTATTTTCGGATATATTGGTCAACGCGTGCACCATTACCGAACCGGGATGAACCATATCGTGACCGGAGATGACGATGCCATTGCCAGCGCGGCTGGCCGTCCACACACCCGGACCAGCGGTCACTGGCGTGATGTTTCCGTCAAAATCAATAGTCACCACATCATAGCTGCGGGCGTCGTGCAGCGCTTCGCCACCCTGCCAAGCCGCGGGAACAGCCGGAAGCGAGCCGCGTTCCGAAGCAATCTCCATAGCTGCACATCTAGAGTCCGCCACCGTGCTTTCATTTGCCGAGCCAGAAACCTCGTGCGGCGTGCGTTGCACGACCGCAAGCACGTTCTCATCACTGACGTCGAGCACAGTTCGTACCTGCCAATCGACTGGCGTAAACGGCTTCCCGTCAACGGTCAACCGGTTGGTATCAGCATCCATATCGTTCAAAGCGCAGACCAAGCGGCCGTCCGGCGTGAAGGCCGGAGTACCAAGCACGAGATCAATCCACTGGTCGTTGGCATGCTCTTCCAGAACGTGGGTGCGCCCGTCAGACTGAACTTCCAACACCTGATCGCGCGTCTGCCGACGGTTCTGCACCAGCACCAACGGCCTGTGACCCGCCTTCCAGCTCACTGCCGCCACATATTCGTAACCTTCGCGGTCCCACGAAACGTTCTGCACATCGCAACCGACGTAATGCGTTGCGCCAGTTTTGTCGCCACTTTTGGCTTGTTCGCTGGCATTGGCGCTTTCGTCGCTATAGCCATTTCCGCAATTCCCGTCATTGTCGCAGTTATCGTTATAACCGTCATCGCCGTTGCCAATTCCATTACCCGCAATATCATTCGGTTCCTCGAATTCAAGATGGGCCAACATGAGCCGCACGATGGCGTTCTTAGTGAGCGCCCGCGCGTAACGGCGGCCAGTTGCGGACTTGGTTGGATTGGCCGGATCGCTGATATACCACATTGGTTCCGGCGAACTGTCGTACATTTCAAACAGCAGGCCACGCGAATCCGGAGCCCACCAGAAGCCGTCGTAGCGGTCCATTTCCTCACCCGCTACAAATTCGGCCAATCCGATTTTGAGCGTCTCGCTCGGGTCATTGCCAACGCTCCAGACCGTGCTGAACCTGTCGCCGGAAGCGTTGGTATCGTTGACATCTCCAGTAGCTTCGTAAGCGTCTTGCATCTCGGCCGCACAAGTGTGCGGATGCGCATGATTATGAGACCGACGAGCCGCATCATCAAATCCTGTATCATCCCAATCAGCGATATCCACCATCACCAGCCGGGTACCCGTCGTATAAACAATATGCCGCCCATCCGGCGAAATCCGCGGATTCAGCACCGGCAACCACTTGCTGCTAGACGATGAAGCCTTCGAATCGGCAACCGTTCCATCGCCGCCATCATGAGAATTTGTAACATCGCTGAGATGATTTTCGCCGCCATCATCAGCACCCCCAATCGCAATCTGCCGCGTACGAGCGCCGTCGCCGTCCTCGTCAATCTCGCTGACAAATAGCTGGCCGTTAATCGTAAAGGCCACACGTCGCCCAGCCAAATCCACGGAATACGAAACGATTCCCTGTCCGCCTTCGCGCGCACGTTCACGCCGCGCCTTCTCCTCCGCCGGCACGTCCTCGTTGTCGGCATCGGCGAGGAGCTCTCGAGGATCTGCCAACAGTACTTCGCGATGCGAATCGTTACCCTCGTCTTCCTTAACACTCAGCCCATTCTCGACGTTGTCTTTGCCAATTTTGCTCGAATCGATAACGCTCATCCAAAGCGAAGTAACCAGATCCTCCGATCCGTCCGAACGCAGAAACAGCGCCCGCGACCCGTCGCCAATCACCTGTACGGCCCGCGGCGCCCCACCCGTAAACCGCAACGTCCGCGCCTTCCGCCCCGGAAACTCCGCAACCGCCTTTGCCTGCGCATCCAAATCCATGTTATTTTCAGTCTTGCCCAAAGTCATGTTTCCAGTATAAAGAATGAGCCTCACACGAATGCATGGTTACCAAAAGTAACCACTTGAGCTTTGTGCGGTATCTTTTAGTAACCATGAACTTGTGCGGCAATGAGCCTATTTACACAACACTTTTGAAATTTAGGTCCCGTTCTCGTCCACAGAGGTGCTAAACTGACTATCAATGGACTATTAAGTAGTTTGGTCCACCCTGAGGCGGGGTTCGTCCCCGCCTCAATTCTTTTCTCCTTGTTATATATAATTAGGCTATGCAACGTGAATTGAGCATATTTATTGACGAATCAGGCAATGAAGATTTGCCACAGGGGGTTCGTCTCTTTACTAATGCCCATTACATTGTTGCTCTTGTCTTCCATGATCAAGCCATCAATATAAACCCGTATATAACAAAGCTCGAAGAATCAATCGATACTCTTTCCGGAATAGCCCCAGTTGAGGCGAGCTGGGCCATTCATTCCGCACCGTTGATCAGAGGAGATGAAATATTCAATCAGATTGCAATGAAGCGACGCAGACAGCTTTTCGACGCTATGCTCAATTTTATGCACTGCTGCGGATTGGCTGGAGTAAAAGCCCGAAGTATCAATGTCGACAAACGACTATATTGCTCTACTCCAAAAGGTGGCTCAAATTACCTAAACAAGAACGCTATCCGAGATGCGGTTGCCAACCATCTCACTAACTTTATCCGCGAAAATCGTGAATATTTTTCTAATTTCCAGCAAATAAAAATTTACTACGATTTTGGCCAACGAAACCTTGGTAGCATTATTCACGATGTCTTTGAACAAGAGCTGAGCGCGAGCATCGTCCTTTTTAAGGCACATGTCAAACCAGAAAATTATAAGCTGTTCCAAGCTGCAGACATGGTTTGCACCTTATCCTTATTAAATTTGAAACTGAGCGAAAACTTGCTTACCAATTCGGACAAAACCTTTTTCAAAGGCAAAAAGGCTAAGACCGAAGACAAATTAGCCGTAGAATTCAACAAAGTCCATAGTATGTTCGTTCTTCCAACACCTTCACCTACAGGCTATTATCAAGAACCATTGTAAGCAATCCGCTTGTTTAAAAATAAGAATATTCCTTCATTATCATTTGCGAATTTGCATATGGACCTGCGGGTCCACCGAAGTGACGAGGGAGAACCTCGCCGATTTTTCAACAGCAATCTTTACAACGCACATAACTGTGTGACATTTTTGGTATGGGGAGTCGTACCATATATATGTAACAGAGCTGTTTTGGAGAGAAAACGAAAAAGAGAAAACGATGAAGTTCTGCAACAAATGTGGGCATAAGCTCGATGACGATCAGAAATTCTGCACCAAATGCGGGGCACCTACGCCTTCTGCGAGTGCAGGCAGCGACGTGCACATACCCCCGCGCAACAATGCACCGCAACCCTCCGACACGGTCCACGTACCAATGCCGCAAAATGTGCCGCAACCACAGGGAAGTACAGCGAACTCAGGAACGCCGGCAGTGCCAGACACAAATGCTGCAATCCCGGCACCGCCAGAGGTAACAACAACAGCTCCGACAGCAGCAACCACAGCCGTCAAAACAACTAGCAAAAAGCGTCTCATCATTATCATCGCGGCCATCGTAGCGGTCGCGCTGGTAGCGGTAGGGGCGGGCTTCGGCACATACAAAGCCCAACTTTGGGGTGGCAAAACCGTCCCAAACCCAGCCGATCTCGGAGTAGTCAAGTCCAGCAAAACCCACGAATTCACCGCCGCCGACGTCGAAGCTTCATTACATAAACGCGGTTTCAAGACCACCATCAAGCAGACCTTCTCGGCAAAGCCCAAAGGCAGTTTCATCGGATATAACAATATCCAGGCGAACAAGCGCTACAGCACCGGCAATCCGATCACCGTCTTCGCCTCAAACGGCCCCGGCGTACCGCAAGGGACCCACGGCCAGTCCGTACGCAAAATCCAAAAATCCGTCGCCAGCATGGGTGTTCCCGTTCATTATTATAAAGTGATAGTCACCGATCAGAAGACCCCGGCCGACACCGTCATCGCCTCCTACCCTGCCGACGGCCAAGCCGTCTCCGACACCAAAACCGGCATCAACATCGGCGTCGCCGAGCAAGGCAACGGCGTGGGCTACGACATCGTGGGTCAGGACAAGAACCAGGCCCAACAGCAGTATGCGAGCGCCGGCTTCAATGTCACGTTGAAGCCCCGATTCTCATCAAAGGCACGAATCGGCAAAATCGTAGACTCCAACCCCAAGCCCGGCAGCGAGGCCAACGGCGGCAACCTCACCCTCTACTACGGCATCGACGCCAGCGGCTTCAAGGACGCTGTGAGCGGTAAAAACGCATACCCGAATGACTCATACGCTCCAGCCGACGGCCTCGTGGGATCAGCAGCACCCGTGACAGGAAAATACTGCACCACCGGCAGCGATTGCATTGACTTCACCGACAACTCCAGCAGCCCCGGGGAAATGCCGACCACCGTAAGCTCCGAATTCCCCGCTCAGAAAAGCAAAGATTTCGGTAAAACGTTGCTATTCTGCGGGTCAACACAACAGGCGTACTGCCCAACAGAAGATGGCCGGCTTCAATCCCTTTACACGAAGGGTTCCGGCGCGATTGAGCTCGCACCTTATCAGACGGCTATCGGATACGAATGCGGCGGCGTTTGGCAAGAGGACGGCGGATGCGTCAACGGCAAATTCGTCGGATTGGACGAGCCAGGCGGTCTAGGCCAAATGTCTGGGGCCACCTATGATATGGGCCCGCTATACATCTACTTCCCAGTCGGTTCCGATATGTCCAAAGTAACCGGCGCAAATTATTTCGATAAGGATGCGCTTGCACAAGCGCAGAAAAAGAAAGCCGTCGACACCTCACGCCCGTTCTTCATCAGACGCGATAAAAAGCTCTACGACAAGACCAGCATACCGATGACCTCGTTCAGCACACTCAATCCCTTCGCTCCGACGTTTGCCGCTCTCAGCAGTCAGAAGCTGGAACCATTCAAACCCGCACCCAGCGACGAGACTGCGTATTATCTAGTCGAGGGCCCTCAGCTTGACTGGGGCTCGTTGCCGGAGTATGTCATCGGCGGTGACAACAGCAGTAAAGACACAGCGAAAGGCAACGATAACGACAAAGCCGCTCAACCCACCACCAAAGACCCGACGCCTGACGACATTGTGGCAGCCACGACCAAGGGCGACTTTTCGCCGATTGCCGGCAACTATTGCAACGAAAGCAACGAATGCATTGCATTAGATAAAACCGGGTTACTCACCGGCAACCAAAATGAAAAAATCCCCAACGGCAAGAGTCAGCTCATTCTTTCGACCCCGGAAAACACCAATAACACCTGGGGATCGTATGCGTACCCGGCCAAGCCCAATGCGCCCTTCGTGCACTTCCACGGGTCAGACAGCGAAGCGGTGGGTTCTACTCCGACCAACATCATCTACGTCTTCAAAGGTTCGGACACGTCCGGGTGGTACACGGAAGGCGAATCGTCGATACCGAATCCGGACTTCAACTACAACGCGGCCGACGGTATCACCCCTGCGCCCACCGACAGGCCGTACCTGACCTTCCTCAACGGCCATAGCACCACGTTGATAACCCCACCTTCAAAGGAAGGCGTCTTCTATCTGCAACAATGACGACCCCAGCCGTGCCTGCGAATCTCAACCGATTCATCGTTGATCCGCTTGGGACGCACAAGGCACGGCTTCATATCACCAGACAGGAATTGGCCTAACGAGGAGCGAACATGAAATTCTGCAACAGCTGCGGGCACCGCATGGACGACGACGATGTGTTCTGCCCCGAGTGCGGGAGCCCCACCCAACCGGCACCTTTGCAACCGGCACCTCCGCAACCCGCACAAGGTTCAACTTCCTCCGTACCCCTACCTAACGGGCAAGGCGAATCACCATTCAATGCGTCAGCCGCCACAACCGCTAACACTGCCGTGGCGACCGCAGCACAAGTCCACGCTAAGAAAACCTTGATTATCATCATCGCCTCCATCGTCGCCGTTGCGCTGGTCGCCACAGGAATCGGCTTCGGCACTTACAAAGCCCAGCTCTGGGGCGGTAAAACCGTGCCGAACCCGGCCGACCTTGGCATCGCCAAGTCAAACAAGACCCACGAATTCACCGCCGCCGACGTCGAGGCATCACTGCACAAACGCGGCTTCAAAACCATCACCAAACAAACGTTCTCTGCCAAACCGCAAGGCAGCTTCCTCAACTACCGTGGCATCGACCCCGGCAAACGCTACGGAACGAACAACAATCCGGTGACCATCATCGCCTCGCTCGGCCCCGGCATACCCAAAGGCACCAGCGGCCAGCCCGCACAAAACGTCACCGCTAGCCTAGAATCAATGGGCGTCCCCGTCCATTATCGCAAAGTGATAGTCTCCGACAAAGGCCCCAAAGAGGGCACCGTCGTCGCCTCCTACCCCACCGATGGCCAAGCCGTCACCGACACCAATGCCGGCATCAACGTCGGCGTCGCCGAACACGGCGAGGACGGTATCGGCTATGACATCGTCGGTCTTGAGAAAAATCAAGCCCAGCAACAATACGCCGGTAAGGGCTTCAATGTCATCATGATGCCGCGATTCTCCAGCAAGAAAATGCTCGGCAAAATCGTGGACTCCGATCCAAAGCCAGGCACTCCAGCAAACGGCGGCAACCTCGTGCTGTTCTACGGCATCGACGCCAGCGGCATGGACGATGCCGCGATTGACCGTGCGGATTACACCTCATCAGGAGTCCCGCCCACACTGTTCGCTACCAACGCACCCGTCGGTGGAAAATATTGCACGAACTCAGGAAAATGCATTACTTTCAACGAAAAAGTCGACGTATCGGGAGGCCGCGGATACACCACCGTGACCAGCTCAGAAATCTCAGACCAGTACAGCTTCCTCGCTTTTTGCCATAGCGGCGGAGACCCGGGCTGCCCGACCGGCTCCCAATACGGCGAGCGCGGCGAACTCTATTACAAGCATCTTGGCGCATTCGAGCTGATGGATTCGACGGCGATGAATGCCATCACCTGCGGCACAGATTCCGTGGGGCGCTCGGCTGGAGACGAAAGATGCGTCAACGGCCAGGTCGTCCAGCTCGACGGTTCGGGCGACACCTCAATGAGCGGCGCTACTTACAACATGGGCCCGTTATACGCCTATTTCCCGGTCAATGCGAAAATCAAAAACGTGGTCGATTCCGGCTATTTCGACAAAGATTACGTGGCCGAAGCCGGCAAACAGAAGCCCGTGTACACCTCACGCCCATTCCTAATCAGCCGCGACAAGAGCCTGTACAAGACGACAAGCGTCAACGTGCCGGATCTCAAGACTCCCAACCCCTTCATCCCCGAATCGCTGAAGAAAGACAACGGAACGTTGGTCCCGATGAAACCGGCACCCAGCGACCAAACCGCTTATTACCTGATCGAAGACCCGCTGGATTGGAACAGTTTGCCGGAATTCACCATCGAGAAGAATGGCGGAAATAGCGGCAACAAGAGCGACAAGTCGGATGCAGGGAACTCGTCAAAAGCGGACGCGCAACCTCAGGTCACCCCGCAAAACGCGACGCCCGACCAGATCACCGCAGCCGCCGAAAAGGGCGATGACTCATTGATCGCCGGCAAATACTGCACCAACGACGGCCACTGCCTCGACCTGAGCAAAACAGGCCAGCTTACCGGAGGGGCCCAAGAATCGATGCTGGGAATTGATTCGACGCAGCTGACCCTTTCCACGGCATCCGAGGGTGCGACCAGCGCCCGTAACGTCAAGCCGGACTCGCAGTTCCTTGAATTCCGGGGCTCGGTCAATGACTACCTCTGCAAGAACGGAACCTCGGGGCAAGCATGTAAAAATAGCTACCATACCACCCCTGAGGTCGACCGGTGGCCGGCTCATATCCTCTATGTTTTCAAAGGATCCGACACATCGAGCTGGTACGCGCCTAACGCCACGCCACCCGTTCAAGGATTCACGCCCAATTACTCAGACAGATACGACAGAACGCCGGCCAAGACCGACAGAGCGTACATCTATCCGGTAGGCTGGCACATGACGGTTTCCCCGTTCGACGACGGCGCATACTACTTCCAAGGCTAAAAATCATTCAGCCCAATAAATGGGAGCGAAACCAATCTTTACGTCTTTATCCCGATTTCTAAACAGAACCAAAACCACTAAATTGACCGGACTTTCCAAACCAACAGCACGCTAGAACCCACGGCGGAACGCCCGTAGGAGACAGAGCGCGAACCTCTGCAAAAGTTCAGGAACAGGCACTGTTAAATTTATGGAGTAGACCCTGCAAAAGTTCGGGAATGGACCATGTTAAATCTATGGAATAGACCCTGCTAAAGTTCGGGAGTAGATACTGCTAAAGTTCGGGAGTAGAGATATCAAAATCTATGGAGTAGCATACGGAAAACCGCAGAATACGAGGCAAACGATGATACCACGGACAATCAGCGACAAAATCCGCGACATGGCCACCAAATTCCCAATTATCTCGCTGACCGGAACGAGGCAAAGCGGAAAGACAACATTGCTACGCGAGCTATTCCCTGATTTCCGTTACGTCTCCATGGAGGACCCGGACGTCAACCGTCTGGCCAAGCAAGACATGCGCGGGTTCCTAGACGTTTACGACGACCACGTCATTTTCGACGAAGCCCAGCGCACCCCGGAACTGTTCTCATACCTGCAAGGCATCGTAGACGACAGACGGCAACGCCCCGGGCAATTCATTCTTTCCGGATCGCAGAATTTCCTCCTGCTCAACAGCATCTCGCAATCATTGGCCGGCCGCGTCGCGGTGCTTTACCTGCTCCCTCTCTCCTACGCCGAACTCGCTGCCGCCGGGGACACCCCCCAAACCATGGACGCATGGACGTGGCAAGGCGGATACCCGCGCCTTTACGACAAGAACATCGAACCGCCCGACTACTTCCCCAGCTATATCGACACCTACGTCGAACGCGACGTGCGCGACGAACTCGGAGTACGCAAACTCTCCGCGTTCCGCAGGTTCCTGACCCAGTGCGCTTCACGAGCCGGTGAGATGCTGAGCGTCAACTCGCTTGCCACGGACTCCGGAATCGACTACAAAACGACGCAGGATTGGCTTTCGATTCTGGAATCGAGCTTCATCGCCTTCCGTCTGTATCCGTATTATAAAAATTACGGCAAGCGGCTCGTCAAGACGCCTAAACTCTACTTCTACGACAGCGGGCTGGCCGCTTATCTGCTCAATATCGACAGCCCTGGTGCATTGCTGCTGAGCCAACGGCGGGGCGCCTTGTTCGAAAATGCGGTGGTCAGCGAAATCCTCAAACGCTACTACGCAATCGGCCGCACGCCGATGCTCTATTATTGGCGGGACTATTCGCGCACCGAAATCGACCTCATCACCGAAAAGGGCGGGGAGATCGAATACGCCATAGAAATCAAAGCCTCCGCCACTTATGATTCACACGCATTCGCCAATATCGCCAAGCTCGCAGACGACCTCGGCGTCGACAGGGACCACCGCATCGTGGTCTACGGCGGCGACCAATCATTCAACACCAAATGGGGCCGGCTGCTCTCCCTGCACGACCTGCAGCAGATCATCGACTAAAGTGCATGTTTTTGGCACTACCGTCAAAAACATGCAAGCTAACTCACCCAAAGTGCACAATTTTGACGCCACCATCACAAAAGTGCACTTTGCCACTCTCAAAATGCACTATTCTGGCACTGGCGTAAGAAACATGGACTTTGCCGCTTCTCACCTTTCCAATCCCCCACAATGAAGAAATTGCACGGATTGAGGGAAAAATCGCAACTCGTTTGCGGCCTCGCGTAAGATGGTGCCTGATAAGAAAGGGGCTACGATGAGCGTTTTTGATCGTTTTGAGAAAAGCGTTGAGGGAGCCGTGAACGGCGTATTCTCGAAATTCGGCTCGAAAGACCTTCAGCCGGTCGACCTCTCAAGCGCGCTTGAACGCGAAATCGACAACGAGGCCATGCCGGTCGGCCGCGACCGCACCGTCGCCCCGAACGAATACCGCTTCAAGCTGAGCACGCCTGATTTCGACCGCATTGAGCAGTGGGGCAGCGAGACGCTTGCCAACGAGCTCGCGGACAACCTCACGCAATACGCCAAAAGCCAGCATTACGCTTTCGTCGGCCCCGTCGTCGTGATTTTCGAGGAAGACCTCGACCTAAGCAAGGGCAACTTCAAGCTCACCAGCGAATCCGTGCAGGGCAACGCCGTTCCGGTGACCACCGAGAACCAGTCCGAAGACAGCCCGATGCTCGAAATCAACGGCAACCAATACCTTCTGACCAAAGAGAAGACCATCGTCGGCCGCGGCTCAGGCTGCGACATTGTCATCGACGACCCTGGCATCTCCCGTAACCACCTTGAAATCGACATCACTCCGAACGGCACCATCGCCCGCGATTTGGGCTCCACCAACGGAACCTACGTGGAAGGGCACCAAGTGCCGGCCGCGACTTTGCTCGACGGCAACACCATCACCATCGGTCATACCCGCATCCTCTATTGGGCTTCACCGCAGGATCAGGAATAACGGCCAGACGCCAGGTACATCCTTTATGATCACCGAACTTACCTTTGCGATTCTCAAGTATGGCTTTCTCGCCCTGCTCTGGGTTTTCGTATGGCTTGCGGTCCGTTCGCTTAAGCGCGACGTCGACACGCTGAGCCCGCACAAATCGTGGTCGCACCGCAAGAGCGCCCGCCGCGCGCGCAAGGCCGCCGAATCCAGCCCGATGCCGGCCGCAGCCAATGCGCCCGTAGCCATTTCGCATCGCGGCAACCCCGGCATGCAGATGGGCAGCGCTGGCGGGGTCAATATCAACACTAAGCCGACGCTTCTGACCATTATCGACGGGCCGCTTGCCGGTTCTTCCGTCCCGTTGAGCAACGGCACCATCACGCTCGGCCGTTCCAGCTCGAATACTGTCGTGCTTGACGACGAGTTTGTCTCTTCCCAGCATGCACGCGTTTATGCCGACCCGGCCTCCGGTTCGTGGGCCATCGAAGATCTCGGCAGCACAAACGGCACCATCGTCAATCACCGCCGCATCACCTCGCCCGTGGTCCTGCCCGCGCGCGTTCCCGTGCGTATCGGCGCCACGACGTTCGAATTGAGGTGACCGCCATATGCCAGATACCTCAGATATTTCAAATTCCGCAGACCATTCCGCGCAGCAATATCCTTCAGAACAGCGTCCTTCGGCAGAGCATCTTTCAGCTCAATACCCTTCAACACAAGGGGATAATTCCGATTCTGCGATGCCACCTTCGATTCCCGTGACGTCACCAAACGGAAGCGGCAAAAACACCAGAAACATCACAAGCACGTCGAATACGCAACGCATTGCCATCGCTCCAGGAAATACGGGGCAAATGGCTCAAATCACGTCGGCCGCTGCGGACCCTGCCGGCAAAGCGGACAGTAATCAGCTTTTCCTTTACTCCACAACGGTTTCCGATGTGGGCACGGTACGCCAGAACAACCAGGATTCGTCGTTCGCCGGCGAGCGCCTTATCGCCATCTGCGACGGCATGGGCGGCCATGCGGGCGGCGACACCGCCTCCACCATCGCCATTCGCTCGCTGGCGCATATCGAGCAGAGCGACGCCAAAAGCGACGTGGCCTCCATCGCCTCAATGATGGAAACCAGCGTGATGGCCGCACACGACGCCATCGTCGGCAAGGCCAAGCGCGAGCGCGGTTTGGCGGGTATGGGCACCACGGTCACCGCCGTCGCCCTCGTTTCGGGTCACTGGGTCATCACTCATATCGGCGATTCGCGCGCTTACCTGCTGCGCGACGGCAAGATTCGCCGCATGACGCAAGATCACAGCTACGTTCAACACCTAATCGACACCGGACGTATTACAGAAGCGGAAGCCCGCAACCATCCTCAGCGTAATGTCGTGATGCGCGTGCTGGGTGATTTTGACATCGATCCGCACCCTGATATCGCGGTATTCCAAGCAAAACCGACCGACCGTTGGCTGCTGTGCTCCGACGGACTCTGCGGCGTGCTGGAAGATGACACGCTCGAGCAGATGCTCGCCACGGTTTCCGACGAAGAGGAATGCGCCCAACAGCTGGTAGCGATGGCGCTCAAAGCCGGCAGCACCGACAACGTCACGGCGGTTATCGCCGATGCCACGCTTGCGCTCGACGCCGATTCCTTCGACCTACCTCATCAGACCCCGCTGATCGGCGGCGCGGCGAGCTCGAACCTCGAAGCCATCGCCGACATCATCAAGGAACCAGTCGCTTCCTCGCCCGTCCTGCGCTTGGGCAAGCAGTCGCCCGCGCAACGAGCCGCCGCCTTGACCCACAGCGATTACAGCGAAGATGGTGGCAACAATGAAGGCACTGCGAACGCCAAGAGCCAATACCCTCCGAGCACCGATACCGCGATTTCAGACAACACCTATACGGCGGACAGCATCGGCGATTTAGCCTCCGTCGCAGACGACCCGTCCGACCAGTCCGGTCAGAAAAGTCGCCATCGAAAGAACAAGCATATCGACGATGCCGCGCAAGCCGATTCGGCCGCCGAAGATGACGCAACTAGTAACACCGGCAATATCGTCCATGTCGCCCAGCCCTCGGCCGTGCGCGACGAGAACGACAGCAATGCCAATATGGACACCGGCGAGATTCCGGTGGTCAAGAAAAAGAACGGTCGCATTTCCGCCGACCCCAACGACCCCGAAGTGGCCCGGGCCATCCGCCGTGAGCACCAGCGCCGTCGCAAGGAAGAGCACCGTAAACACAATCGTGGCCGTATAGCAGTTATCGTCGCCCTCGTGATCGCTCTGGGCGCTTTGTTCGGCGTCGGGTTCGGAGCGTATCGCTGGAGCCAGTCGAAGTATTACATTGGTACCAGCGACGGGTCCGTGGCCATTTACCAAGGTGTCAACACCAATCTTTTCGGTTACGCACTTTCGCACAAAGTCGAATCCACCGACATCGAGACTTCGCAGCTGCCACAGTCCTGGAACGACGAGCTGGACCAAGGCATCACCGTGGACTCGTTCGAGGAAGCGGAAAGCCATGTCGCGATCATCAAGAAAGAGGCCAGAAACCTCGACAAATCCAAGAGTAAGGACGCACCTTGGCCTTGGTCGAGCGAGGCTTCGGACGGCTCTGCATCGCCTGCGCCAAGCGCCGCGGGTGCTGCAAACGATGTAAACGTCGCGGACGCGGCAGTCGGCTCCGGCCCCAGTTCCGCTAGCCCCAGTTCCGCTAGCCCCAGCTCCAGCAGCCCTGGCTCAAGTGCGACACCGAAAACGATAACGACCGTCTACCGCAAGGTGGCGAGCGCATGATCGCCACTCGCTTCCGTCAGATCGGCCTGCTGCTGTTCGCCATCGCGATCAGCGGCATTGCCTTTTTCCAGCTTTTCGCGCGCGTCTACAACGGTTTTCCGGCCAACCTCGTCACCGTCCTCGTGGTGGTCGCCGTACTCTTCATCGTGCTATGGGCGCTGCTTTTGAAATTCCAGCCCTACGCCAGCCAGGAAATCCTGCCCTGCGTAATGTTGCTGACGGCAATCGGCACCATGATGATCGCGCGCATCGATTACGCCAAAAACACCGACGTGGCTTTCCGCCAGCTGATCTGGGCATGCGTGGCGCTGGTTTTGACCTGTATTTTCATCATCGCCTTACGCGATTACCGTGTATTACGTCGCTTTTCGTATGTGAGCATGGTGGTTGGCCTGGCACTGCTGCTCTCCCCCATGGTTCCAGGCATCGGCAAAGAAATAGGCGGCGCACGCATCTGGATTGGCTTTGGCTCGCACACCCTGCAGCCCGGCGAATTCGCTAAGCTCTTCCTCGCCTTCTTCTTCGCGGCCTATCTCTTCAACCACCGCGACCAGCTGGCCGTCGGCGGCAAAAAAGTGGTCGGCCTGCAGCTGCCGCGGATGCGCGACATGGGTCCGTTGATCCTCATCTGGTTCGCATCCATCGGCGTCTTGGTGGTCCAGCACGACCTCGGCACCTCGCTGATGTTCTTCGCCATGTTCGTCTCGATGCTATACGTTGCCACCGGCCGCGGCAGCTGGCTGATTATCGGCGGCATCGCCTTCGTCGTCGCGGCGGTCTTCTCGGTCAAGGTCTTCGCGCACGTCGGCTATCGCGTCGACGGTTGGCTCCACCCCTTCGATGCGGCGGTCTACAACCGCAAATACGGCAGCTCCTACCAGTTGGTCACCGGCCTCTTCGGCCTGGCTTCCGGCGGCCTGCTTGGCACCGGCATCGGCCAGGGACATCCGGGGCTGACCCCGCTTGGCAATTCCGATTTCATCTATTCGTCGCTCGGCGAGGAACTTGGCCTGACCGGCCTGTTGGCAATTCTGATGCTTTACCTGATCATCATTACTTCCGGCTTACTTACGGCTATGAAAATCAAGGACGGTTTCGGCAAACTTCTCGCTTCCGGCCTTGTTTTCACCATGGCCTTCCAAGTTTTCACGGTGGTCGGCGGCCTGACGCTGGTCATTCCGATGACAGGCCTGACGATGCCTTATATGGCGGCAGGCGGTTCGTCGCTGGTGGCGAACTATATCCTTGCGGCGCTTCTCATCGTCATTTCCAACGAAGCCAACAAGCCCGAGCCCGACGGCAAACTTTCCAACACAATGCAATATGAGGCGATGGAGGCACTCAACCAACGCAGTGCGCAGAAAAAGCGCAGCGAAGCCGAACATTCCCGCGCCCGCACCCGTTTCCGTACGGCCAACACCGAGCCCGCAACTTCCAGCTTCCCGGCAACCATGCCACCCATGCCATCGCCATCTTCGCCACGATCCACGGCTTCGGCCACACAAACAGGCCCCGAAATCGATTATTCACCTTCACAGGCATCGTCAAATCCTCTATCAGATTCCATGTCGCAGGAGACCGCTTCGATTTTGCAGCCCACACAACAACCGCCAAATGCCCAATCCGGTCCGCGCGTAGCTTCCAGCTCGACTTCGGGAATGCTGCCGCAAACGCCGAGCCCAGACTATGGCCCTAACGATGCAAGCCCCTCGACGCAAACACCCGGCCCAGCCTCAGGCGGTACTGATACCAACTTTGCCGGTAATTCCACGAATTTGGATAATCCGGAAATCCCGAATCTAAGCTTTGACGACCTGATGGGAGGCAAACAATGAACAAATACCTCCGTCAGCTGTTCACCGCCGTCGTCGTCCTTTTCGCGATTCTCGGCCTTTCCAGCACGATGATCACCGCCATCAACGCCAACAAACTCAACAACGACCCGCGCAACCAACGCGGCCTCTACCACGAGTTCAACGCCCCACGCGGCTCGATTCTCGCCTCCGACGGCACCGTAATGGCCAAATCCGACCCGGTCAACGACCCGTTCGCCTACCAGCGCTCGTACTCCAACGGCCCGCTATACGCGCCCGTAACCGGTTACTTCTCCATCAGCCAACGCGCTGACCGCGGCATCGAGGACTCGCGCAACAAGCTTTTGACTGGGGAATCCAATCAGCTTTTCTGGCAACAATTCAAGTCGCTCTTCACCGGTTCGGCCAACAAGGGCGCGTCCATCGAGACCTCCATCGACCCGAAGCTGCAGGCCACCGCCTATGAACAATTAGGCAATAACAGTGGTTCTGTGGTCGTTCTTGAGCCCAAGACCAACCGCATTCTGGCCATGGTTTCGACCCCAAGTTACGACCCGAATGTGCTCGCCAGCCACGACACGGCGAAAGTCAATAAGGCTTATTCGAATTTGACCAGCGATAACTCGAACCCGATGTTGAACCGCGCGATTTCCGAGCTCTACCCGCCAGGGTCCAGCTTCAAGACCGTCGTGGCCACCGCAGCTTTGGAAAGCGGCAAATACCAGACCAACAGCGAGGTTCCGGCCGGCGCGAGCTATACGCTGCCCAACACCAACACCCAGCTGACCAACGCCACTTTCTCCGGCAACGGCGGCCCGGACGGCAAGATATCGTTGGAAGACGCGTTCGCCTATTCCTCCAATACCGCATTCGCCCAGCTTGGCGGGGCACTCGGCTCGCAGGCCATCCAGGACACGGCCAAGAAGTTCGGCTTCGGCTCCTCGATTCCCATCGACGGCTCCAATTCGACCGGCGACCCCATGCAGGCCATCGCCTCGAAGTTCCCGGACAACCCGGCCCCCGACCGCCTTGCGCTGGCTTCAATTGGCCAGGGAGACACTCAGGAGACCCCGCTGCAGAACGCGATGATCGCCTCGACCGTCGCCAACGGCGGAACGTTGATGCGCCCAACGCTGGTCGACCGCGTGCGTTCCAGCGACCTCACGGTCATCTCGCAGACCACGCCGAGCGTGATGAGCCAGCCGATGAGCAAGGATACGGCCAATAAACTCACCGAAATGATGAAGGCCGTCATCACCAAGGAAGACCCGCAACTTGCGATTCCCGGGGTCTCCGTCGCGGCAAAAACCGGAACCGCGCAGATCGGCGTGGGCAATCAGGCCAACGACGGCTGGATCATGGGCTTCGCACCTGCCGAAGACCCGAAAATCGCGGTCGCCGTGGTCGTTCATAATACTGATATGGCAGGCGGCGACGCAGCCGGACCAATCATGAAGGCGATAATGAGGGAGGCACTGGGCAAATGAAGCTCGTTGAGGGTCAACTGATTCATAACCGGTACCGTCTCGATCGCCGGCTCGCACAAGGCGGAATGGGCGAAGTCTGGAAGGGTTACGATATCCAGCTCAACCGCGTGGTCGCCATCAAGGCGTTGCGCGGCGACCTCACCGACGTGGAGGCCAAGCGGCGCAGGCTGCGCATCGAAGCGCATAATTCCGCAGATCTGGCCCACCCGAACATCGCCGCATTGTTCGATTACTACGAGCACGACGGCATCGGCTTTTTGATTATGGAGTTCGTCGACAGCGAGTCGTTGGCCGATCTTTACCACGAAAAAGGCGCGATGGACCCGCTTGAGCTGCTGCCGATTCTGGTGCAGGTGGCACGCGGTCTTTACGTGGCACATTCCCATGGAGTAATACATCGTGACGTGAAACCCGCCAATATCATGGTCTCCAAGGACGGCCAAGTCAAGATCACTGATTTCGGCGTCTCTTATTCCACCAACCAGGCGCAGATTACGCAGGACGGCATGGTCGTGGGCACCGCTCAATACATTTCGCCGGAGCAGGCGCAGGGCAAGAAGGCGACGCCGCAGTCCGACATCTATTCGCTGGGCGTGGTGGCCTACGAAGGCCTGTGTGGGGAACGCCCGTTCACTGGGACCACGCCGGTTGACATCGCCGCCGCTCACGTCAACGATGCCGTGCCTCCGATGCCGGACACCATCGACGTGCAGCTCAAGCAGTTCGTGATGTCGATGCTCGCCAAGGACCCGCGCGACCGGCCGAAAGATGCGCTGGTCGTCTCCCGTACGCTTTCGCATATCGAACGCCGCCTTTTCGACCAGGAGGCATCGTTCAGCGAGACCACGATGGTCTCCCGCGACGGCCGCATCGCGCGCCGCGTGGTCAGTGCCCCGTATGCTTCCGACGGTTCGGTGTCGGCAAGTCCCGCCGTCACGCCGCTACACGAGACGGCAGTAGAGAAAAAGAACGGTAGCCGGGCACGCGTTGTCGAAAGCACTCACCATGTCGATATCGACAACGACGAAATAGACGACAGCACGTTGGGCAGCAAAACCCGCAATGTCATCATCAACGGCGCCGCCACCGATGAAAATGCCGAATCCGCGAAACAGGCCGAAACTGAAACCGACGACGTCAACAAAGTCGATACCAGCGACACTTCAAGCAACGCTTCCAAAGGCACTTCCGAGAATACTTCTGGCACCATCACCGAGACCACCGACGAAACCGATACCGTTAGCGAAACCGGCGAAAAATCGCGCAATCAAGCCGATACCGGCACAGGTGCCAAAGATGAAGCAGACGCTGAAGCGAAAGCCGAATCTGCACCTGAAAACGGCACCGGGACCGAAGCGAAAATCAGCAACGATATCATGAGCGAATTTTCACCGGCGGCCCAAGCTGCTATACAGACGATGACACAGACGTTGCGGGCAATCACGGATTATCAGATTCCCGCCATACGAACCGACGGCAGCGTTTCCATAGAAGACAAGCCGCCTCAATCGCCTCCGCAAGACAAACCTATAACTTCAAACACAGATACCACGAATCCAAGCAGCGACTCCGCCGAGCACACGGCCGCCGCAAGCGATTCGTCAAAATCCTCTTCAGACGCTGCCGAGACGAATGTTCCGGCCACCGAAGCCAACGGCCGAGCAGCGAACACTGAAAACCGGAAGGAGCAGCAATGAGCACCAATATGCCAACATCACTGGCAGATGGCCGTTATCAGCTGGGGCAACTAATCGGACGCGGCGGCATGGCCGAGGTCCACATCGCCCAAGATACCCGTCTGGGACGCGTTGTCGCAATCAAGATCATGCGCTCCGACCTGGCCAACGACGACATCTTCCTCAAGCGGTTCGCGCGTGAGGCGCATTCCGTCGCGCAGATGAACAACGTCAACATCGTCAACATCTACGATTCCGGCGAAGAGGCCATCACCACCGAAGACGGCAACACCGAGCGCGTGCCGTACATCGTCATGGAGTACGTCAAGGGTCAGACCCTGCGCGACATCATCAAGGCGAACGGGCCGCTGAGCCAGCGCGACGCCGAACAGGTGATGCTAGGCGTCCTCAACGCGCTTGATTATTCACATCGGATGGGAATCATCCACCGCGATATCAAGCCTGGCAACATCATGATCAGTGAACAGGGCATGGTCAAGGTCATGGACTTCGGCATTGCCCGCGCGCTCGACGATTCCGTGGCCACGATGACCCAGTCGCAAGGTGTGGTCGGCACCGCGCAATACCTCTCCCCCGAGCAGGCTCGCGGCGAGTCCGTCGATATGCGTTCCGACCTTTATTCCGCCGGTTGCGTGCTCTACGAAATGCTCACCGGACGTGCGCCCTTCACCGGTGATTCGGCTGTGGCCATCGCCTATCAGCACGTTTCGGAAGTCGCCACCCCGCCCAGCGCCATTGTGCCTGGCCTGCCCAAGATGTGGGATCAGATCTGCGCGAAGGCAATGGCCAAGGACCGGCAGAACCGTTACGCCACGGCTTCCGAGTTCCGCAACGATATTCTGACTTACATGAACGGTGGCATCCCTGTCGCCGCAGCGTTCAACCCGCTTACCGACCTCGCCAATATGAAGGAACGCAAGCAGGCCGAGCAGACCGCCGCCACCGAGGCGATGAACCCCATCGAAACCACCGCAACGCAGGCCTTCGACCCGCTGACCGGCACCTACGGAGGCCCTGCGGGCGAACTTTCGCAAGGCGGCAACACCGCGCTTAAATCCCGCGCCGAAAAGGCGGCCGAGGAAAAGGCGAAAAAGAAAAAGAAAATCATCATCGGCTCGATCATCGGCGCCGTTGTGGCCATCCTCGCCATCGCAGGCATCGCTTACGGCGTCACCCACATGAAGAAGCCGGAGATGGTGACCGTTCCGACCTTCAATTCCACCACCACCCAGGCCCGCGCCGAGGAACAGCTCGACGAGGTCGGGCTCAAGATGAAGGTGGAGCAGGATACGGACTCGAGCGAGCCCAAGGGCACGTTCACCAAGCAAAGCCCGTCCGGCAACGCCAAGGCTCCCAAGGGTTCCACCGTCAAGGTCTGGTTCTCCGCCGGCCCGCAGGCAGGCCAGGTGCCCAATGTCAAGGGCAAATCGGTGGAAGAGGCCAAGGCGGTCTTGAGAAAGGCCGGTTTCAAGGTCTCTCCGGCCACGCAGACCGAAGACAGCCCCGACGTGGCCCAAGGTATGGTCACGCGCACCGATCCGGCAGCCGGCTCAGCCGCAGACAAGGGCACGTCGCTGATGCTCTACGTCTCCTCCGGTCTGGCCAAGGTCCCTGACGTCACCGGCCAGCAGCAGGATCAGGCGCTCAACCAGCTCAAGGCGTTCACCGTCGTCGTGCAGCAGGAGGCTTCCGACACCGTCAACCAAGGCCTCGTCACCCGCACCGACCCTGCAGCCGGCACCAGCCTCGCACAGCGCAGCAACATCACTGTCTACGTCTCCTCCGGCAAGCCAAAGGTGAATGTGCCGAACGTCGACACCAGTGGTAATTCCACGGTCGCCCAAGTGCGTGAGCAACTTAAGGCCGCCGGCTTCAACGTCAATCCCGCCACTGGCAACGACGAATTGAAGGTGATTGGCATCTCGCCTTCCGCCGGTTCACAGGCCACGAAGGGCGACACCATCACCCTGAGCACGCAGGCTCCGGCCCCGACCACCAGCAACAATACCGGCACTGGCAGCACCAATGGCAATGCCACAAAGCCAACCAACTAGGCGAATTTGCCGTTTGGTCTAGCCTGAACCAGAGTCGGGCTAGACCAAACGGTTGAGCTGAATCTGCAGTTAGGCTGAACCTATCGTTGGGCTGAACAAGCCGTTCGACCTGAACTAACAGTTGAGCCGAACCGATAGTTGGGCGCGAACAAACAGTCAGACTGCACTAACAGAAATGGCCTTCTCGAAACGTTACGATTTCGGGAAGGCCATTTCATATGCGCGCTTTACCTACGCTTTGCCCGCACGTCGCTTATACATCTTCACTACTTCGGACCGCTGCTATGCGTTTGAGTGACGTGCTTGGGATGAGCGGGAATTTCGCCCATCGGCGGCAGGCCACGGCGATCCGGGCGATGAGGCAGCAGACGCCAACGCGGAATCGGCGTGCCATCGTAGTGCCAGGGCAGCTGCACGGGCGGTGGCATGGCGGCAATTTGCGATGGACATAACTCTATATATTCTTCCTTGCCTGTGTCCCAGTAATTGATATACAAACAGATTGAACCGTTAAACATGTTTGGGGCCTACCAATCGACAGATTGGCAGGCCCCAAACAATGAATCAGCTCAGATTTTCAAGCTGAACTGCAGTCAGCGCTTCGACTGTGCATGGTGCGCATTGTTCGCGTACTTGCGGCTCAGCCAGAAGGCCGTTTGCGCTCCTACAAGCATCAGTGCCGCAAACAATGCGATTGCCGTAACACCGACACCCGTCGCCACCAACTTCTTCTTGCCGACAGCGGATGTGTTCCCATCCTTATGGGCAAGTGGCGCAGATTTCTTCGCCTTGCCGAGCTGCATCTCCACAGGAATCGAGGAGTTGCCTGCGGCATCATAGGCGACTACGGAAACGGTACCGCCTTGCTCCCATGACGGATCCCAATCAATACTGAACGTACCATCGGAATCCACGGTTCCAGAAGCCGATGAGACACCGTCCTTTACCAATGGCGAAACCTGATCGACTTGTTTGGCGAATCCACGCAACAACGAATTGTCACCAACACCGGTATCGGTATAAGAGACGGAACGCACGTCTGCAGAGGGCTCATCCATGTTGACATCAGCCGCACCCTGAACTTTCGGGGCCTCAGTGAGATCCTGAGCCTGGGCAGACAATGGCGTATAGCTGACAACCACCTTGGCTCCTACTTCAGGCTGGCGCGCAGTCACGTCACTCGAAGTGTAGACCTTTCCGAATACCTTTCCGGCCTTGCCGTTATTGGGGAGCCTGTACTCCATACCCGCCTTCGGCAACGATGGTGCCACAAGATCGATAAGTGCCGGCTCATGTGCATATCCCGAATTCATGTCTCCACGAACGAGACGGACATAGAAGGTATAATCACGCCCCTTACCGACGCTATCAACCGGGGTGGTGAAAGCTGAGGTAGCGAACTGAGCGCTCCAGCTTCCATCCGGATTAATCGTGAAGGAAGTAGCACGTGTATTCGGCGTGGTCGGATCGCTTGTGGAGAGATCACCCTTGACAACCACAGCTTCGAGAGTATCTCCCGCATTGTAGTTGTAGTCGGCGATGATACCAGAGAGCTTGACGAAACCGGTAAGCGAAGAACCATTAACATGCGGGATGTCGATAGTCGTGTTCAATGTCGGGTCAGGCAATGTGAAGTTCACCGTCTGGGTTGCCGAAGTATTACCCGCGGCATCCGTGGCCTGCACACTGACCTTACGAGCTTCCTTCGCTGCAGCCGGGGTCAAAGCGCTGAAGTTGCCCAAAGCATCCCCTGATTCACTGGAGGTGGTGGAGGTTGCCAACGATGTTCCATCAGCCTTCATCCAGTTGAAATCGAGTCGGACACTGGCTTCTTTGGCAAGCTTTGCAGTCGAGGACCACACGACACCATTTACCTTGCCCGCGGTTTGCATCGGCTTAGCAGGCACCACATCCGGCGCGACCAAGTCAATGGACTGGTCGGCCAAAGTGGCAGTCGCATCACCGGCAGCATTCCTTATAGTCACAACAAATGTGTAATTCTTAGCCGTGGCATTAGTGAATGTCGCCGCTGGGAAACTTGCCGTCACGCTGCTGCCCGAGACAACAGGCGTTAGCGTATCAATCACGGTACCGCTCGCATTCTTCACGCTGGCAGATATAGTGCCACCTGCGATGGTAGTGGGATCGATAGTGGCATCAAGTATCACAGGAGCGGTAACAGGCGCGCCATTGAGCGACTTCGGTAGCGTTTCCAAAGCCATATGGGTCGGATCAGAAGCGACATGGATAATCCCGCTCTTGGTCTGCTTCGCGGAAGTGTTGCCTGCAGCATCCTTGACCTGGACCCTCACCTTCGTGACATCTCTGGACGAAGGAACTGTTGCGGTGAAGTTGCCTGCCGCATCACTGGACACCGTCGCATCGAGACCCACCTGAGTATTGGAGGAATCAAGCCATTGCAAAATGACGTTATTCGTACCCGACTCGGAAGTACTGGAACCAGTCTGCGCAATCACTTTGCCGGTTACGGTATGTGCGGCATTATTGACCGTCAGAGTCGTCAGATCCGGAGCAATCACATCGACAAACGCATTCGTCAAGGTTGCCGTAGACGCAGAACCACCTGAAATGCTGCGCGAGGCAGTGAAGGTGTAATGCTCACCGGAACCTACCGGATCTGCAGCGGCAGCCGCAAAATCGGAGGCGTGGAACGTCACGGACCAGTTATTGCCGGACCATGTTGTGGAACCGTACGAATTGATAGGACTGCTCATGCCTGCACGCGTGGCAGTGGCGGTAATAACATCGCCGGAGATCGCATGGTCGGAGACAGTGCCTTTCAGCACGATGTCACCGGTGACAGCGGCGCCCAAAGTCGCATGAGGCATCGGAGAAGCCAATTCCAATCCAGTGGGGGCCGAAGGACTATAGACAATGCCGGTTTGGGTGACATATGCGGAAGTGTTGCCCGCCGCATCCTTGACCTGGACTTTCACCTTGGCGATATTCGTGTGACCAGTAGGTATGGTGGCAGAGAAATTGCCGCTGGCATCGCTTGAAGCGGTGGTGTCAGCGACACCGCCGATGGCCGCGCCTGCGGAGTCAAGCCATTTCAGAGTGACATTGTTGGTGCCAGATTCCGCCTCACGACTGGACTGTGCCGTCGCATTCGCAGATGAACGAACCTTGCCGGTCACTGTGGTGTGATGTGTCGCTGTATCCACGGCGAGGTCATACACCTCAGGTGCCACGACATCGATGGTCTGACCAGTGAGGTCAGCTGTGGAGGCAGGGCTTCCTGAAATCGAACGCGATGCAGTGAAGGTATACGTCTGCCCCTTACCAACGGAATCCGCCGAATTAGTTGCGAAATCAGAAGCATGGAAGGTTACCGACCAATTGCTGCCACTCCATGCAGTTGAGCCATACGAGTTGATGGTCACACCGCCACGGGTAGCCGTCGCGGTGATGACGTCACCGGTCGGGACATGGCCTGACGCAGCGCCTTTAAGCACGATGTCGCCGGATGGGGTAACACCAAGTGCAGCGTGAGGCAGAGGCGTATCAAGTGCAAGACCCGTAGGCGTCGCTGGGGTATGAGCTGAGAACGTGATGGTCTTGTCCAACTTGTTGCCCGCGTCATCGGTGACGACGACTTCGGCCTTGCTAGGCCGTACCGCCGTGGGCCAGTTGATGGTGAACGTACCGCTACCATCGGTGGTCGCAGTATCATCCGGATCTGCCGTACCGCCTGAAGCATTTTGCCAATGAATGGTGACCGTAGCGCCTACAAGCTTCGTGCGATTAGACTGGGCTACAGCGTCGCCGGAAGTATAAAGCGTACCAGAAAGCGTACCATTGGAACCGGTTTCCTCAGGAGTCTGGTAATCCAGTTTCTCCGAGCCCACGCCGAACGCCGGAGCCACGATATCGAGAGTGTTGCCATGCTTGAAGGCATAGTTCGTTTCCTGCGTATCGTCATGGTTCACTCGACGAACACGGAACGAATAATCTGTGCCCGTGCCGACATCGTCGAGAGTGAACGCCGAAGTCGGGAACGTGGCCGTCCACTTGCCATCCATATCAAGCGAAACACTCGTTGCGGCGACACCGTCACCTGGAGCGGTGGAAGTGCTCCCGGCGGTGTTCATGAGGTCAACCTCAATCTTATCGCGGTTGCTATCGGTGACCGACGTACCCAAAGTCGCATCAGGAGCCGTGCCCGAAACGGTAACCGTGCTCGAAGTGAGACCCGCATCGCCGTTCACATGAGGCTTCTGCGTGATGCCGGTGATAGTCGGTTCGGTATTGGTGAAACTCAGCGGTGTCCACTGCGCCACCAAAGTGCCATGAGTATCTGGATCCGCAGGATGGTTTCCATCGTTATGACTGCTCATGATGTCATACCAATTGTTCCACCGCTCCCAGTCGAAGCTGAACGTATCACCTCCGTGGTAAAGCTTCGGGGGGTTCACACCCACATTGGCACCGTCCTCCGTATCTTTCCAACCAGCAAAGGTGAAGTTGTTGCGATGCGGTTCGGCAGTCGGCAACGTGACATCACAGGTATGGGTACTTGGCCAGCAACCGTTATGCGAAGCAGCCGTAAAACTAGGCATGCCGGTAGGCTGGTCCGGGTCACCCGGTCCCACACCCGACGTCATCGAATCAAGCGACATATTCGGCGCACTGCCATACCATTTGGCTGTGGGCGTTGGCGCTGCTATGCCGTTATCGGGAATAATGTTGGTGACGACACTGTCCTCGGAACTCCAATATCCTGTCCCTAGATCGTGCCAGTGCCAAACTACTGGCGACGACGAAATTAAATCCATCGTATACGGGCCACGGTGTAGTCCATTGCCACTTGGTAGCCTCGTGTGCGGCCCAAGCTTCAACATTTTGATTGGTGAATCCTGGAACATGAGTGTCGCGTTGAACCCCGGCGAATCAGTAGAGAAATTCGAAATATCAAGCCTTTGGAGACCACCACAACCGGCAAACATATATGAGGTATTAGTCAGCGCCGGTGTGTTCAAGTTCGAAAGATTCAGCTCCGAAGCATTCGTGTTTTGGAACATGAACGACATGTTCGTCACCGACTCCGTATGCCATCCATTGCTCGCTGTGAACATATCTCGGGGGTATCGCATCATCTCTGTTCCCGCAAACATGCCCTCCATGCTGGTCACGCCGCTCGTCGACCAGTTACTGCCGAAGTTGATGGATTCCAACCTCTCGCAAGTCTCAAACATACTCTTCATACTGTTGCTGGGGATGCTTGTGAAATCAATCTTGCTTACATCGGCGCTCTCCAAATGCCGGTCGTCATAAAACAGCATTTGAGTATTAGTAATGTCTTCAAAGGTCGCATTTGTCAAATCGATTTTCCATAAATTCGGCAAGCCACCAAACAATCCGCCAATATCTCCGCTCATAACAATGGGATCGGTGAATTCGATTTTCTGTATAGCCTGTTCATCCTCATAATTAAGCCACCTTATCCAGGGATGGTGTTCATCTCCTTTTCCAGGTGTCGGATCGAACGGATTTGCTATGCCAGATATCAACTTCCACTTGTTCTTTGTGGTCCAATCAGGACGCTTAAGACCTATCTGTAATACGCAAATCCCAGGCGAACTAGGAGAGCTAGTCGTGTATCGGAAAGAAACATTCGGTTTAGAAGCTGCGTCAGTATTGAAAGGCCCCATTGACCTCCAGTTAGTAAGAGACGACACGGTCGGACACGAATGACCCGGCACCTCAGTGGTCGGCGGATCTCCCTGCGTACCCACGTGAGGTTCACCTGCCTGCGCCGCCTGAGGCGTGATGACCATGGCAAGTGACGCCAACAATGCCGTCACCAGTGCCAAGATCCTCCGGATTGCGGTACCAGATTCCTTCATTAATCTCTCCTCTCACAAAAAAGCAATACGTATGTAATTCATAGTATTCAGACGTTGTGACATGCATCACCACAATTATTCAGACTGAAATTACAACGATGCCATATTAAAAATGTGAGAAAACCAACAATTAGTCCGGTGGTGTTGTATGATAATGTCTGACAAACGTTTATTCTCTCTGTGTTACGTCTTCAGGGCAGGGTGGACGTTTCGAGAAGTATCGAAAATATACAATGTCAAGAAGAGTACAAGGATGCAGATATGAAACTAAAACAATCATTACGTTCCGTTGTGGGCATTACATTGTCCGCAGCGACGATGCTGGCCTTCGGGCTAGTTGGAGTCACTTCGGCAAACGCCGATGATTCCATTGTCACTAGTGCTTCAGATGGCAATCTCACTATCAAATCTGAATCAGGCCATGCTTTGGGCGGTACTGGATCATCCATCAAAGCTCTTCGTATTGGCGCCTATGGCCATGCGGCTTCAACAGGCACAGGCTCAAACGAAACCATCGACGGTGTGGAAATCAAAGAGACTGGCAAAACAGCAGTAAATGATTATGAAACCGGTTCCGGCACGTTCAACTTGGACAGCGCCTTGGCGGATGCAGTTCAGGCCGTTCTGGGCTCGGCTCCCGCTCATCAACTGACCGATGCTGAAAAAGCCAACCCACTGGGTTATGTTTCCCGTCACTGGCTGGGCTATTCCGATACCTCGGATGCAGATAACACCGATACCACGTCGAAAGACATGTATAAGAATGCCGAGCTTCGTAAGTTCGCCACAAAAGTGCAAAGCAACGCCAAAATCAAAGCGTTGTTCTCAAGTGGTGCGGACGCTGATGGAATCTACACTAAAGATGTTGCAGACGGAGACACCGAAGAGGCCTTCACCGGTCTTCCCGAAGGCATTTATCTTGTCCAGTCTGTAGCAGATGGCGTCGACGGTGCCGGCAGCATCCCGATGATCGTCGGTACGACTCTTGGGCCGAATCACCTCGCCAAATTCACCAACGGCAACACATATCTGGGCTCTGCAGTCATTAAGTCTGAAACGCCATTCATCAGCAAGGCATTCACTGAAAAGAACGGCAACGCTATTGTAGGCCATGCAGTTCCCGCAGTCAGTAAGAATGATATCATTACTTACAAAGTAGTTGCGGTTGTGCCCAATATGGTAGGGTTTGCACCGGATAGTTTCGTTTACAAGCTTGAAGATGTACCGTCAAACATGTCGTTGAACACCACTCCGACGTTCACGGTAAAACAGCCGACTGACCCGGTCCCTGTCTCAATTACCCCTGATACCGTCCCTGATGTCGACACGGCCACAATGGCAACTGCCCCCTCTGGCTACGCCTATCAGACCACTGCCGTTCATGGGTTCAAGCTCAACGTCCTCAAGGTCATGCAGCTTGCGCAAGGCACGCAAATCACCATCAGCTATAAGATGAAAGTTACCGGCGGCAATTCGAAGAACTCGATACAAGTTTCCTGGTCGAACGATGTGAATCATCCGGATTCATTCGGAACCAAAACAAGCGAAGCAGTAAACGTTAATGACGCCCCGCATCCTCCGGCTCCGGGTGAAACTCCGGAACCGCCTGCTCCAGCTAGCAACCATCAGTACACTGATTCCTTTAACGTCAGCGTGAAGAACGTCATGCGTTCCTTCACAGGCGTGACTACTCCGGAACAGCTCAAGGGTGCTACCTTCACCGTGGAGAAGGAGAGCACCACTCCTGGTACTTTTGCGGCGTTCAATATGTCGCTTTCCGACAGCACCGATTCTAGCAAGGATGGCGAATGGACGCCAGATTCGGCAGGAACAAGCAACGTAGTCAAGGGCGGAACAAACGAAGCTGGCGTGTTGCTTCTCCTAGGTATGCCTAGCGGCACTTACCGTATCAGCCAGACCGGAGCAGCTGAAGGGCACCATATGGCTGCAGGGAAGCCGAGCTTCACTATCAAACTCGCCAACCAGCGTTACACTGCAGGGGACACCGGCACCGAAGGTAGTCCAAACTTTGTGCCCGATACATCTAAGGATAACTGGGTTTCGGCCCAGGTCACAGCTTCTGATTTCTGGGGCTTGGTTAATCCGGGTGTCAGCGGTTCTCCTGTTGACATCAGCCCTGACTCCGCTGCGTCAGACTTGGCTACGACCAAGGACATCAGTGTGAAGGATGTCGATTCCGTCGCTCAGCTGCCGTTGACTGGTGGCGCCGGCGTCATCCTCATCGCAGCTTTGGTGGTGCTGTGTGGTTCCATCGCCGCTGCCACCTCGGTGATGCGTCGCAAGAACATGGAAAACCAAGTGAAGTAGGCTTTGCAATGTTCCCTCATCCATTCATTTAATTCGATGTTTGATTTTGAATAAAAGAATGGATGAACATTAAAAGGGGTCCGTTTGGATTTCACATCCAAATGGACCCCTTTGTGTTTCTAACTCAATTTTTCATCAACGCATCAGCTATTCTTTACATACATCCATTTCGTGGAGGTGAACGGATTGTCGAAGCGTATTTTCTCACAAAAGACGCATGGCAAGCGAACTCGCAACACAGTTGCCGAGAAGCCTGGAGAACAAAGCTTCGCTGAGCTTATCAAGCCAGTGCACCATACCAGGCAGTTCATCATCAGCCTCATCATCGAGGGTGTTCACGACCTTTTCGTTCTCCTCACGGTCGCCTTGATTCTTTGGGTTCCGCTGAACCGCGCGGTAAATGCCCGACAGGAATCCATCGCCTCTATCAAAGCCGCGCAGGAAATGGCCAAATGGCCGCGTGGACGTGTAATCAAGGAATACCACGACGCCCTCGGCTATAACCAAAAAATTTCCACTTCTGGCCAATTCTCCTTAGGAGAACTCGTCGATCCCTTCCAGAACGACATCAATGATGATTCGTCGTCAGCCGGCGATAAGGAATATCAATCAATGCTCAACTCCGCAAACGGAGTGATGGGCACCATCCGCATCCCTAAGATTTCATTGCGTTTACCCATCTACCATGGCACGGCAGCAGGTACACTATCCTCAGGCGTCGGGCATTTGCACGGCAGCAGCCTGCCAGTCGGCGGCAAATCAAGCAACGCCGTGCTCACAGGCCATCGCGGCTTGCCCGAAGCCACACTTTTCACCCGGCTTGATGAGCTCAAAACCGGCGATGACCTTTATATACAGACTCTCAACCGCACGATGGGCTACCGAGTGACAGCCATTCACGTTGTCAACCCCGATGACACTCACCTTTACACTGTTGTCCCTAACAAAGATCTGGTCACACTCATGACCTGCACTCCGTACGGCGTCAACACACAACGTCTGGTCATCACTGCTACACGCGGCAATATACCCAAAGAAGTGCCTGAACTGGATGACAAGCCTGACCCGAAGCTCGTCGCCGGTTTCGCTTTCGCAGGCGTCCTGCTTGTCGGCCTTGCATTTGTACTTATGCGCAACTACCGCGTACTCGTACCGCCGCCATGGCATTATGATGGCACCCCGATTCCGCGTTGGCGCCTAATGCCACGTCGCCCCGACCAGCGAGGACTACCGCCTATGGGTCAAGTCCCTGCCCACTCCAAAAAGCGTCATCGGCAACGTACTACCCACAAACCCAAGTAATTTCCTTAAACGCAGATAGAGGGGAAGAAGCCAAACATGAGCTACTTTCTTCAAACACGGCTTCTTCCCCTCCCCTCCCTATTGCCTTAATCTGGTTCATGTATGCGCTCTTGTTTGACTATTTGGTAGAGAGCCAAGAGTTGCTGGAAATTACAAACCACACCGCTGTAGTTTTCCACCGATGTGGAAAAGATTGTGGACAACTTGGGCGTTACTTGAGGAAAACCCACGCACTTATCCACGAGCACCTTTACAATCCCTGATTTTTCAACCATTCGTCACTGTGGAATATGTGAACAACAGTTATGCACATAACTCTAAAACTGCTAAAACACACTAAATATACTGCCGGTTATCCACACTTATCTACAGTACTTATTCACATTTTGTGGATAACTTTGGTGACAAATATTGCTTGGGTGCTCCCCTAAACGGACACTTCAATCATCTCAATAGCACTTGGACGAGCCTCTTTGCTAGCCAAATCGCCATCGAAACCAGATTCTCAAACCAAAGCTTCTGGCCTATAACTACGAAACCAAGAGCAGCCCGCCACAACCCATAGAACATACAAAAAGCGTGTCTCCCGATAATCAGGAGACACGCTTACAGTTTTCCTCGACGCTAGCCAGCCTCAACCGTCAGCCGCCAACGCGCGGGACTTACCCGCTATGGGAAAAGCGATTAACGCCACCACATGGTCATGATGAAACCAACCATCACGATGCAGAAGGCGATGAGCAGATTCCAAGCGCCGATGCCAGGAATCGGGTACTTGCTGGTGAGGTAATAGACCACAGCCCACGCAAGCCCGAGAATCATGAGGAAGCAGAACAGCGGCACGAACCAGCTCGGGTTCGCCTTGGTGCCCTTGATGGTCTCCTCAACGCGCTTGCTGTTCTCCGCCTGGCGCTGGGCGACGCGGCGCATCTGTGGAGTCATCGACTTCTTATCGGTGCTCGTGGCACTCAGCAACGCATCAATCTTGTCCATCGGCAGATCGAGATCGTCGTCATCATCATCCTCCTGCCCGCTTTCGTCAGAGTCAGAGGAATCGTCGCTATCCGACTTGGTGTCGGTGTCCTTCTTGCCGGCGGCATCGGCAACGTCGTCAGAATCCTTGTCGGACGGTTTTGCCTCGTCTTCGTCGGCATCCTTTTTATCCGTCACCTTGACGTCACTCTCAACAGCTCCAGCAGCATCGTCATCGGCCTGCGTTTCCGGCTCATCCCATGCCTTCTGCGCCTCATCCTTCTTAGCGGCGGCATCGGTGCCCTTGTCCAGCTCTTCGTCAGCCATAAGCGTAGTCTCCATTCAATAGCCTAAACATACATTAGTGTACACTCGAAGCAAGAGATTGTAAGTCAAGGAATCTGGAACAATGAAGGAAAATCCGGGCAGGCACAAAGCGAAACATTCGCGGCTTGGTGGGATAGCCGTATTTCTGGTGGTGGCGCTTACCGGGTACCTTCTGATGACCAATATTCGCGTCAACAAAACCAGCGTCGTTTCTTCCGATACCGCGCAACTGGTGGAGCAACGCGTCGGCCAGGTCGACAAACTGCAGAAACAGGTCAAATCGCTGGGCTCGCAAGTCAATACTCTCAACAAATACGCGGGCAAAGACAGTACAAAGACCGGCAATTCCAGCGAAGATCCAGGGGCCGGGACCATGCTTCCGGCCGTCACCGGGCCCGGCTTAACCGTGACGCTCAACGATTCGCCGCTTTGGCAGCATATGGTCTCGGATTCCGCGACCGGGACGGCCACGAATATCAACGATTACGTCATCCACCAGCAAGACATCGAATCCGTGGTCAACGCGCTTTGGCGGGGCGGCGCCGAAGCGATGATGATTCAAGACCAACGCGTGCTATACAACTCGGCGATCATTTGCAAGGGCAACATCCTGATGCTGCAGGGTAAGCAGTATTCGCCGCCTTACACCATTTCCGCCATCGGGCCGAGCGGAGCCATGCGCGATGCGCTCAACGATTCGAAGGCAATCCAGACCTATCAGGAATACGTCAGCGCGTTCGGGCTGGGCTGGAAGGTCGAAGACAAAGACAACCTGAAGTTCCCCGAGGCGCCGGTGCTGCAGACGCTGAAGTATGCCACCGTGATGAAAAACGACGACAAAGCCGGGGATGCGAAGGCCGGCGACGGCAAAACAGGCGCTACCAATAATAAATAAGGACTAATAAGGACTAAGAGCGCAAAGGGCACACAGACGGATACAATTGTGCATATTGGCCGATAAAGTAATGCGGCAATTCAAACCCGCAACTATTGCACGGCAATGACGGATTGATGTGGTGAGTTACAAGGAACGAGAGATGGATTTCATGGCTGATAACGGCGGGTTTAACGGCGGCGGGCGGCGCAAGGATGCCGTTGAACCGACAGACTTGGACAAGGCCTTCGAAGATTTCGGCGTTCCGGATCCGCCGTCGGGCGCGGGTTCGGCTTCTGATGCAAGTTCCGTCGCGGGCTCAATTCCACTCCCGAATGCCGCTGCGAGCGCAGCCACGAGTGCGATTCCGCTTCCTGATTCCTCTTCAGCTCCGACCCAGAATTGGGCTTCGGCTGGCGGGCAGATACCTTTCCCTCGGACCGCAGTGAACCCGAGTGGTGCAACCGACCAAGCTCAAACGGAAGTGTTCCAGCCTATCCAGGCTGTGCAAACCGCAGCGCAAGGCGGCTTTGCGGGGCAGGAGAACTTTGCAGGGCAAGCCGGATATATGGCACAAAGCATCGGCGGCAACGGCAACGCAGGTAATGCAGGGAATATCGGCAACGCGGGCCATGGTCGGCATAACGGCCGCAGCACGGGCAATAACGGCAGTAACGGCGGAAATGGCCGAAATGGCAATGCCAAGACGCCGCGCTCGAAATCGAGACGCCTGTGGACCGTGCTGGGAATCTTCGCTGAAATCCTCTTTACGGTAGCCGCGATTTGTGCACTATACATCGTTTGGCAGATGTGGTGGACCGGTGTGCAATCCGAACATACGCAATACAATCAACGCCAATCGGTGTCATGGAGCGACCCGAGCAAATCCGCGGGCTCGTCCAAGGGCGTCAGCATCGCGAAAGCACAGAACGGCACTCCCCCGGTCCAGCCGAAATCCGCCGATACCGGCGATATCGTCGCGCAGATTTATATCCCGCGCTTCGGCGACCAATGGCAACGCAACATCGTGCAGGGCACCGATATGACCTCGCTCAACAAACATGGCATGGGGCATTATACCGATTCCCAAATGCCTGGGCAGATCGGCAATTTCGCTGCTGCGGGCCATCGCAACGGTTACGGGCAGCCGCTTGGCGACGTCGACAAGCTCAAGACTGGCGACCCGATTGTGCTGCGCACGAAGGATTACTGGTACGTCTATACCTACACCAGCTATAAAATCGTGACGCCAGACCATGTGGAAGTCGTCGCGCCGAATCCCGACGATCCCACGGCTCCGGCAACGCAACGCATGATCACGCTGACGACCTGCGAGCCGAAATACTCCACCCCAACGCACCGCTGGATCACCTATGGCAAGTTCAAGTATTGGGCGAAGGTCTCAGACGGTGTGCCGCAGGAGCTCACTCACCTTGGGCAGAACGGCAAAGTTCAGTTCATCAACAACCAGCGGGAGTCTGTGTTCGCCAAACTTCCCTCGCTGGTTCCGATTATCACCGCGCTGCTCGTAATCTATGTCGTGTTGTTCATCGCCGCCGCGCTCGCCTGGCGCTGGCCCCTTCGCCGCGCCATTCGCAACGGTGAAGTCAAGAAGCCGGACCCGAGCATTTATGGCGGTCTGATGAGGCTTCAGCCCGGCATCAAGGGAATCCGCATACTGCTGGTGCTGCTGTTGCTGGTTGCGGTGGCGCTTGCCATCATGCAATGGGCTTGCCCGTGGGCAGCGAGCAACATACCGATTCTGCACCAGATGTCGAACTACGTTGCGGTGAACAACTGACGGCAACTAACGGCAACTAACGGCAACTAACGGCAATTTGCGGTTGCTGACCGGTTGATTGCGGCTCGTAGTGCGATTTTCCGCCCTAGAATCAATGCACGCGGCGTGAGGTTCCCATTACCTCCGTGCAATGTTAAAGTGATTTTATGACTCAAGAAAACGCACAGCAGATCAACCTTTTGAATTTCAAGGCAGGCAACGCCATAAATCTCTCCGGCGACAGCGCGCAGAATACCGGAAACGGCATTCAAGGCGATACCGGAAACAGCCTGCAGAATGATACTCAGGGCAGCAATAACCAAAACACACAGAACAGCGTACGAGACGTCATCATCGTCGGTTCCGGGCCTGCGGGTTACACCGCAGCCATCTATCTCGGTCGCGCGGGCTACAAGCCGCTGGTGATTGCCGGAGCTTTGACGCCCGGAGGCCAGCTCGTCAACACCACCGAAGTTGAGAACTACCCCGGCTTCCCCGACGGCGTGATGGGCCCAGACCTTATGGACAGCATGCAGAAGCAGGCCGAAAAGTTCGGCGCTGAAATCGTCTTCGACGATGTGGTGTCGGTTGACTTCGGCGACGGCTCGGACGCTGGTGCGCTTAAAAGCGTGACCTGCGACCAGGGCGACGTCTTTAAGGCTCCGGCCATCGTGGTGACCACCGGTTCCAACGTGCGCAAGCTCGGCGTGCCCGGCGAGAAGGAATACTCCGGCAAGGGTGTTTCCTACTGCGCCACCTGCGACGGTTTCTTCTTCCGTGACAAGCCGATCGTTGTGGTCGGCGGTGGTGACAGCGCCTTCACCGACGCTGAGTTCCTGACCCGCTTCGGTTCTTCAGTAACGCTGATCCACCGTCGTGACGAATTCCGCGCAGCCAAGATTCTTGTGAACCGCGCCAAAGCCAACGACAAGATGTCGTTCATCCTCGATTCGGTGGTCGACAAGGTCAACGGCGAAGACGGCAGCGCCAAGTCTGTCACCGTGCGCAATGTCAAAACCGGAGAAACCACCGAGGTGCCGGCTTCCGGCGTCTTTGTAGCCATCGGCAACACCCCTGCCACCGGATTTCTTGGCGGGGCCCTGAAGCTCGACGAGAAGGGCTATATCAGCGTCGACGGTGCCTCCACCCGCACTTCCCTGCCAGGTGTCTTCGCCGCAGGAGACGTGGTCGACAGCGTTTACCGCCAGGCCGTTTCTGCCGCAGGCATGGGCTGCCGCGCTGCCCTCGACGCTCAGGATTATCTGGACAGTCTAGACAACTAAGACAGCCTCAAGTAAATTAGCTTTTTGTCTTGAATGTGACCAGAACATTCTAAACGAAGCCTTCCGATTTCGATTTCAAACGAATCGGGAGGCTTTAACTTTGAACTTTCGCAATCGCGAAATCAACTTTCAAAATCATTGGGGTTATCAGGTCAAAAAGTGTTGAAAGGCTTTAACTTTTCAATGTTCACAACGGAGAAATCAACTTTCAGAAGAATCGAAAGGCTTTAATTTTAAATGTCCTCGATTTGATGACTTAACTTCTGAATAAATTAACTTTCCCAAAATTGTGTAATACTGTTATTTTTGTATAATTTAAATTTGGCAACTCACCACTTCTTAGCTGAACTTGCCGATAAGAATCTAGCCAAAATAAACGAAATCCTGCTGAATAATTTGGCCATCGCGTCAAATTGTTACTCAGCAGGATTTTTGTTACGTTACTTTATATTTTACAAGTCGGCTTTATACCCAGCCGTTTTGTTTCTTCTCGCTTTGCGGCGGGACCAACAGTTTCATGATGCGATCCATGTCTTCCTGCGACGAGAAGACGATTTCGATACGTCCACGGTCTTTACTGCCTTTGATCGCAACCTTGGTGTCGAAATGGTTCTCCAATGTGTGCTGGATTGGCGACTGCGCCCAGGGATTGTTTTGCTGGGACTTTTGCTTTTTACCGCCGTCTTTGCCGTTGGTTTTCATCGCCACGATTTCCTCAGTGCTACGCACCGAAAGACCCTCGGCGATAATACGGTTCGCCAGCTTCTCCATTTCCTCCTCGTTGGGAAGGCCGAGCAGAGCCCTGGCATGGCCAGCGGAAAGCACACCAGCCGCGACCTTCTTCTGTACGGAAGGGGGAAGATTAAGCAGGCGAAGAGTGTTGGCAATCTGTGAGCGTGACTTCGAAACGGACTTCGAAAGCTGCTCCTGAGTAAGACCGAAGTCCTCCATCATCTGCTGATAGGCAGCAGACTCTTCCAAAGGATTTAATGCCACACGATGTAGATTCTCAAGCAAGGCATCGCGAAGCATCTGGTTATCGCTGGTCGTCTTTACGATTGCAGGAATTGATTTCAACCCCGCAAGGTGGGCAGCACGCCAGCGCCTCTCCCCCATGATCAGCTCATACTCACTGTCCATGTTTTGTTGCGGGTGCCTGTTAATAACGCTGCTATCGGACTCGGCAGTATTTGCGACTTTCTGATTCGCCGGACGCTTGCGAACTACAACTGGCTGTAGAACCCCAACTTCCTTCAATGAAGCCGCAAGTTCTTTCAACTCGTCCTCATCAAAGATTGTTCTTGGCTGATTGGCGTTAGGCCCTATCTTGTCGAGGTCAAGCTCGACGAGGTACCCACCTTCGACCGGCTTCAAGTTCTTCGTATCAGGCTGATTTGTTTCCTTTTCTTCAGGGACTTCCTTGACCGAAGGCTTGACTTCTTTGTTCTCGCCTTTCGCCACCTTGATCCGATTCGGTTTGTCCTCGATAACTGATTTATCTGCCGTATTGGTTTTTTTATTTCCTACAGTACTGCCAAAGAACAAATCACTGGGATGCGCTACCCCTTCTTTCAAAGACGGCATAGCCAAGCGTCTTCTCGAAGAAGGTGACGATGTTTCACGTGAAACATTCTTTTTCTCTGTTTTGTTTCGCTGACCGCCACTTTTAGCCGGTGATGTTGTTGTGGATGCAGCCTTGGTAGACTTTGCTGTCTTTTCCAGCCTTACCGTTCCAGCAGCTTTCTTTGTCGATGTTTCACGTGAAACATTTTTCGTTTCATTACCAGCTACTTTTTTGGATGCAGCATTCGTGGTTTTACCTACTGATGGTTTTTGATTGTTCGCAGGTGTTTCACGTGAAACATTTTGCGCCGATTTCGTATTCGCTGGCTTCTTAGAAATTGCAGATCCGTCAGACGTGTCCTCATCTGTCTTTTCAGACTCTCCGGGCAAAGCAGGGAATAGGGCACCAAGGCCTTTTCCTAATCGTGACTTAGATGCCATATCAGTTACTCCTCTGCTTTCTTTCTTCTAACGTCTTCAATACTTGAGGCGACCTTCTGGTTATTTCCAACGCAGCTTCTCGGTACGACACCGCACCTGTTCCACGAGGGTCATACTCGATAACGGTCTTACCAAAACTCGGAGCCTCTGAAATCTTCACCGACCTCGGAATTGTTGTCTGCAAAACAATATTGGGATAATGCCCTTTTACCTGATCAAAGACTTCTTTGCTCAGCAACGTACGTCTGTCGAACATGGTAACCAACATCGTGGAAACCAATAGTGAGGGATTATAGTGTTCCTGAACCAGGCCGATTGTCTGAATGAGCTGGCCTAAACCTTCAAGAGCATAATATTCCGCTTGAATCGGAATCAACACCTCATTGACCGCGCACATCGCATTGATCACCAAAAGACCAAGGCTGGGAGGGCAGTCAATAATCACGAAATCATAATGTTTTCGCGACGTCAGCGCGAAACGTTCCAACGCTTCTTTCAACAGATCATTTCTGTTAGTCAAATCCGCAACTTCGAGTTCTGCACCGCTCAGGTCTATCGAAGAAGGAATAACGTCCAACGTCGGGAATGAAGCGGAAGTCTTCTTCACATCATCGATGGACTTACGAGCTTCGAGAACATCATATATAGAAGGTTCACCAGTATTGTGTTTCACACCTAGAGCAGTCGAAGCATTCCCCTGTGGATCCATGTCGATAACAAGTACTTGTTCCTTGGCCTGTGCCAATGCAGCAGAAAGATTCACCGTTGTGGTCGTCTTCCCTACTCCACCTTTTTGATTGGCTACTGCAATGTAGCGAGTTTTTTTAGGCTTCGGAAAACGAACTTTATTCAATGCCTCATATCGTGACGAAACTTCAGCCATCTCTGAGCCTAGAGAATTGCTTTTACCGCCGAAGATACGTCTGATTGTTTCCGAGGCAGATTCCATATCAATCAACTCCCTACGACGATCCGCCGTGAATCACAGACTGTGGGATCAGCACAGTATATTATTGTTCTATTTCTTCTAGTTTCGTCATTCGTATGGACAGATTTTGAGTTGACCGACTTATCCACAACCTTGTGGATAAGTGTGCGTAACTTTTGTGGACAAGTTCAAAGACATCAAAAAATAGTCGGCTAATCGTTGGAATTCGAGGCTTTATGAGAACCCTGTGAAATACAACTAAAAATGTGGATAACTTTCCGCGTTGTGGAAAATGTGGATAACTCGGTTCAATGCTACTACTTACGTTGCATAATCTGCATATAGAAATCACAGAAGCGAAAGGTCAAATAGGTTGAAGAAGGAATATTTTTATCAATCAAGATTAGGTTTAAGTGTCAAAATGTTTCACTTGAAACAATCGACGAGGAGAAATAAATCGAAGTCTTCAACAATGAAAACATTAACACTCAATATCAGCAACGAATTTTAGAAGGCATAACCCAAAAATTGTTTCACGTGAAACAATTGGGCTCCATCTTATTAATTCAAAGTCTGATCTATTGAAAATGAATAGAAGAAGTATTAAAGACTTATTTTTACCAAAACTTGAAGGATTGTTTCACGTGAAACAATGCTAGAAGAACGAATTATACCGTTGCTATCATTGTGACCGAATTTAAGAAAATCAAACAATGGCTTAAACATATGTCCCACAACAAATACAATTCGAAAATGTTTCACGTGAAACAATGCTAGAACAACAAATTGTGCTATTGACTGTGTAATGTAACCGAACGAAAAATATACAAGCAACTAGTTGAACAATAAATCCCGTATTGAAAACAAATTGGGGAATGTTTCACGTGAAACATTCCCCAAGGGATCGAACGGTTAAGACTATTTCTTGTCGACAATGACTACATGAGTTGGTTCGAAACCGTCCGCTATGGGAGCTTCGAGGACCTGAGGATTACGACCACCGTTCTTTTGAATCTCTTTAGCAGCCTTGCGAACTTCTGCAGGCGCAGAACGTCCTTTCAGCGCAATCAGTTGGCCACCATGCTTAAGCAAAGGGAGCGTCCACCCGCTAAGCTTTGTCATCGGTGCAACAGCTCGGCAAGTAACCACAGCAAAGGGATGCATACTCTTATCGTGCTTCAGAGATTTACCATACTCCTCTGCTCTGGCGCGAATAACGTGAACATTCCCAAGCTCAAGCTCGTCAACACACTCGTCGAGCCATTCTACTCGTCGCTCCATTGGCTCGATAAGTGTGACTTCGTGGTCTGGCAAGCAAGCCGCTACTACAATTCCAGGGAAACCGCCACCACTGCCAACGTCAGCAACTGTCTTGAACCGCTCACCCTCAGTCGAAGACTCAATAAACGGAACAATGGCAGCGGAATTGAGGATATGCCGCTCCCAGATAATGTCTACATCGCGAGGACCGATAATACCGCGCTCTTCGCCTTCCTTGGCAAGCTTTTCTTTAAAGACCTTCATCTTCGCAAATACGTCACCAAATACATCTTGCAAAAGCATCGACTTCTCGAGCTCTTCGTCAGTATGAATCTCTGTGTCCATCTCTACCCTATCTATTAAGAACAACTACCCAATCTACCAGAGACTTTGCACATATAACATTAAAACCCAAAAGTGCATATTAACGCATTGACAAAAGAAACAGTACGAATGACAGGAAATATTCTAATTTGGCTTCGTAAAGTTTGAAACAAACAAAAATGAAGAGACCACAGCAATAAAACCGTGGCCTCTTCATTGCACAACATCAAAAGCGTTGTGCTAAAACAACAAAAACGGAATCAGCGCTCTTCGTCCGAATCGGCTTCGTCGCCATCATCAGAATCACGAACATCATCATCTTCGATTGTTTCACGTGAAACATTCTGAGGAATGTCCTCATCCAAATCCTCATCGTCTTCAAGGTCGTCATCAGCGGTACGAGCCTTCAAATAGATGGTAACGTAACGATGTGGTTCCTCACCATGCGAACGGGACTTAAGCCCTTCCTCGCGCACCAGATCATGAACGACCTTGCGCTCGAAGGAATTCATCGGGTCGAGATTAGCCGGTTCTCCGGTCTCACGCACCTCATCAATGACGTCCAACGCCAAGTCGCGCAGGTGCTGACGACGCTTCTTCAAGTAACCGTCAACGTCAAGAATCAGCCGGGAACGGTCCCCTGTCTTCTGCTGCACAGCCAAGCGGGTCAGTAATTGTAGTGCATCAACGACTTCGCCCTTGTGCCCAATCAGGTTCTTGATGTCCTCGTCGTCATCAGCGACAATCTGAACGGTGGGTCGCCCGTTGCGCACACCCATCTCGATATCACCCTCATAATCGGCGATATCCAATAGCCCTTCAAGATAGTCGGCGGCAATGTCAGCTTCGTCATTGAGCTGCTCAACCGTCTTTTCTTCATCACGTGACATATTCAACTCCTTAACCCGATTTATTGTCCTTAAGTTTAAACCATACCCGACCCCATACGGTAAATGTAATACATTACCGAACAGGGCCAAGCAAAGCCTTACTTCTTTTTCTTGCGCTTGCGCTTCGGCTGCTCACGCTGGAAACCGTGCTCCTCACGGAATTTCGCTTCCTCTTGGGCCTTCTGCAAAGCCTCTTCCTCGAGCGATATCTGGCCGGTCTTCTCACGACGCTTGTTCTCGTTGATATGGTCGCGCTTCTTCTTCTCGTCGTCCGCGCGGGAACCCGGCGTCGGGAACTCACGGACCTGCCAGAGCGAACGCAGCATGTTGCAGATGTTGTTGGTCAACCAGTAAACGAGCACAGCGAACGGCATGGAAATGGCGGAGAAGATGTACATCAGCGGGAAGACCCAGGTCATCGCCTGCTGCATCTTGTACTGCGATCCCTCCATCTGGGCCGGCGGCAGGTTCTTACGCATGTTGTTGAACTGCATATACCACATCGCCAGGCACATCAGCACGGTAAAGATGCCGATAACGACCTTGCCGGAAGCGTTGGCCATGCCAAAAGTGTTCGAAATCTTGAGCCCGAAGAGGTAGGTGTCGGCAAATTCCGAGGCCGTCGCTTTGTCGAAGGCGCCGAGCGTTCCGCGCGAACCGTGCGCGATATACGGTATAGCAGAAAGCATATAGAACATACACATGAAAACGGGGCCCTGAATGACCATAGGCAGGCAGGAACCCATTGGGTTGACCTTATTATCTTGGTAAAGCTTCATGGTCTCGCGGCTCATGGCCTCTTTGCTGGCCTGGTCCGTTTTGCCCTTGTACTTCTTCTGGATGTGCATCATCTTGGGCTGCAGCGCCTGCATCCTGGCCATGGCCTTCATCTGCTTGATGTACATCGGCAGGATGATGGCGTGGACGACGAGCACAAGGAAGACGATGGCGAGAATCCACGAAAGCCCACGCGACGGCAGGCCGATTAGGGTCATGAGCTTGTGGAACCAGTACATGATCTCGCTCATGAGCCATTCGATAGGCGTCAGGATCTTGTAGACCCAGCCGAATACGCCATTATCCAAAAGGAAGTGGTTGTAATCAGGATTGGTAAAGTTCATTAGGCCGTCTCCTTCACGTCTGAGGCCAATGGGGTCAGTCGCGGCTCTTCGTGAGCTTTGGACCAGGAAAATCTATAGAAAATCGAATAATGCTGGGGCACGTCGTCGATGCCGCCGTTGCTCCATGGCCGGCAGCGCAGCAGCCGCAGCAGCGCAAGCAATCCCCCGCGTGCGGCGCCGTAACGGCTTACCGCCTGAATCGCGTAGTTGGAGCAGGACGGATAATACTTGCAGCAAGGCGGGTTTCCGGCGGAAATATGGACTTGATACCAGCGTACGGCGGCAAGCATCGCGCGCGCGAAAACGGAACGAGAAGACTTAGAACGTAAGGACTTACCGGATTGAGAAACCGGCATCCTCGTTCCCGCGACAACAGCGATATTCGTCGCTTCCGATACGCTTTCGGCAGTCATGATCGGTCACCTTGGCGGCTGCTGGTTTGGAGGTTTATACCATCACGATTTGCGCGGCTCTTACGCCCCTGAGTCTGCGCCTGACCTGCCGCCTTTCGGCTTACCGCAGCGAACAGCTCCCCTACTTGGGTATCCAAGGACGAGAAATCTGCGCGTGCGGCGCTCGGCTTGGCGCGCATGACAATATCGCAATGCTCCGGCAAACGGTCTTCATATACGCGGGCCAAAACGCGAAAACGGCGCTTGACGTGATTGCGTGCAACGGCGTTACCGACGTTTTTTGACACAGCAAGCCCAAGGCGTCGCTCCGACATCTTCTGCCGGATCGCGTCTGCGGATACGGAACCACTCGTAGCTTCCTTAGCCATTGCTTCCATAGCCTTGCCGGTCGATTCTGCCTGTGCTGCGGCGGCGTGACGGCCATCGGCGTCAATGCAAGAAGAATCGTCGTACACCAAGAAATGCACGACGATATCCTTTTCAGTGACTTTTCTGCGACGCTTCAGCACCCGGACAAAATCACGATGGCTTTTCAGCCGATCCATGCCCTTGCCGCCGATTAATCAGACAGCCAGGTTCTTGCGGCCCTTGGCGCGACGGCGGTTGAGCACCGCGCGACCGGCGCGGGTGCGCATGCGAGCGCGGAATCCGTGCTTCATGTGGCGACGGCGGTTATTCGGTTGGAATGTCCTCTTCATAATATGCTCCCGGTTTTCTTTTCAGCCATGCAAAAGCACGGCTCCTCATGAGTCAAGCTCTACCAAGTTACTCCTACCCCTAGTCTCAAGTCAAAACGACCGCCGAAACTCACGCGAAACCGTGTACAAGGTATCCACATTGATTGCGGTGAATTTTCGCGACACGCCCGGAATGTGGATAACTATAAGCGTACGACCAAAGTACTCAGTTTCCCCTCGCTGACTGCACTCGTGTTCACTGGACAGCAAAGGCGAGGTTCGGGAGCCATTGCAAATCAAAGGCAAACAACGTTATCCTGAAGGCTTTATCAAAAGGGGCTACACGAGTTTTAGTTTCCCGTCACACGATTCTACTTATCATCGGAAAGATTACACCGGTAAATAGGTTTATGACTTAATTGTCTTTGGGAATATCTTATAGTCTGTCTTGTTATTATTTACACTACAGTTTCTGGTAGGCGGACTATTGGAATCTGTAGTGTAATACATAGAACGAATATCACAAATTCGCGGAGAAGAGAGCAAATGCCGAACAGACTGATGTTGGACAGGAGCGAAACTGGTCTCAATGACCCCCGCTTCAAAAATAAATCCGCTAGTATTAATGATCTTGTACGTTTTATAGATGGGAAAATTGCGGATCTGCAAGATCCAAAGCATGGACCACGTGTTTTTGACCCGATGAATTCAGGTTCAGGTCGCAACTGACGGCATCGCACAGATTTTGCGAATGGTCATGCCAATCGCTTGGCCATTTGCAAAATCTGTGCCAGCGAACCTATTGAGCAAGTACAGCAAATACAAAAGAGAACAAGGTCGAATGGAAACTCGCCGTCAACACGGTTTATACGGAGAGCCCTAAGAACACGGAGAAAGCACATACCCGTGAAGAATGTCAGCAAAGCAGCAGAATTTAATGGGTTAGACTCCTCTGACGATGATGCGGAGGAATATCAAAACAGTCGGATTTGTAAATATTCTCAAGAGCACAGTCCTGAAGTAGATTTTTTATGGAGCCTAGCCATCGGCGAACCAGAATCTTGGATATGCCAAGAGCATCGTAAAGTAGACCTTTCTGAATCAGACCATCAGAAAGAAACGTGGACTTTCGAAATCAGCTGGACAACACTACATGAAATAGCAAAAGCCCATGGTTTAACGCTCACACCGGGTAGTTTCATACCGTTACCGATACTCGGATTCCGCCGTTTTGTCCCGACCAAATATGAATGCACCAGTCACCCAGAAGCGTACATGACGCACCGCCACACCAATGACCGTTTCGCGACTCTGATGACTATCAGAGCTATTTTCGGTAAAACTCCAGATCTTTCGGATCCCCTCTTGCAGCAATGTTATGAAAACGCATGCGCGGCATTCAACTACGGATGCAGCCTCAGTGAAGAAGCTCTCGACAGTTCTGTAGCGCGACAAAGAAAAGATATCGCCGACCTTTGGAAAACATACAAGCAATGTCTTACGGAACACAACTCCGAGAACGTCTCTCCGATAGAGCTTGACCATTTCGTATCAGCGACAAAAATCATAGATTCATATACCAAGGAATATCCTGTTCTGCTTTACACAAAGGTAAAAGAATCAGGGCATGAAATCTTTACAATCCGAGTCGAACGACACGCTCCTGCCTGGAAACGCTCACGCATGTTGCGCTATGTAAAGGAAGATTGGGAAGACGATCAAACCGATATCAAGGCAAAATGGAAAAATGAAGAGGAGCAAGAAAAGTATCTGCCTTTCTACCGCCATCGATTTTGGGCCCGGTATCTTTTCACGCTTTGCCGATTTCGGCAAGTTGGTCTGAGACGACAGTGGTTACGTCAGTCATCATTTCTCGAGGTGGTCTTTCCCAGAGACTGTCGCCCGGCATTAATCTTTGATCGAGGCCTGATCAACCAACGTAGCCTGTTCAGTGGAAATACGCTATTTTCGCCCATGAGCATACGCAGTGAAGGAAAGAAGAACGAAAGCGACTCGGCAACTCCTGCAACTGCAGGCAAGAAAACGCTCGAGGACAATCCTGAAACGCATACTCATGACCGTCTGATAGCCGTTGTGATTCCAAGACTACGAGTCGTAGCTCCGATTCTGGTGTTCTTTGCCGTGGAATTCATGCTACTCATTGGCTTCTGTTTTATCCTATTAAACAATGAATGCACGGAAACCGCAGTGCCTATATTCGGCAACGCAATATTGGCACAATTCATCTTGACTTGGCTTATCGCAGACCGTAAAGAAAGCTCGATGGCAACCAGCATCCTCATAACGCCCCGCGTGTTGGTGCCCGTACAGGCAGTGATAGTCAACGCTGTGATGCTATTCCTTTCCATAGGTAAACGGTGCAACAGCAGCAATTGGCAATCAGCACAAATCTCAATAGGGCAAATCACGATAACCTGGGCTTCCATAGCATGGACGATATTCGTCATTGGCGCATTGTTATGGCTTGTTTTAGGTATATGGCTCGGTGTCTATCTCTATGTTCGTCACGATACATACATTCATTCGCCCGAAAAATCCGAAAAAATGTGGGACATATCGGGAGTCAGGTCGTACAAAGATTCGTATGATCAAATATTTTCAAGTCATCCCAATGACAATAGTGCCGTTCGCGGAGCACTAGACGTTCACCGTGACGACGAGTGAAATGGGCCCAAACCATCCCGGCACTACAGGCACACGAATAGCGACGATTTAAGACACGCACCTACACACCCACCCTGCAACCAGAGCGCGACACGCCGATGAAGTGACGAATTTACTGGGGTTTGAGGACACGTCAAATCCTTCCAAATGGTCATGAAATGTAAGGCAAAGTAGGACGGCAAACGTTCCACACGACTTCCGGCAACGCCGCCGGGAAGCAAGCCCAAAGCAGCGTCAATGCACAGACATCCAACAAGCCAGCAGTAGGCCTCACCCGCACCAACGCCGCCGGCACCCTACAGCGAAGCGTAAGACCCTCGCCACATTCCTGCAACGACTGAAGCAACCGGGCCACCAAACGACAACCAGCCGCCAGATCTCACCGGCTGGCACCATCGAATCTAAGTCATCTGCAACCATCCACATTTATTGTGGATAACTTTTGCGACACGCCCGGGATGTGCATAACCCTGAGCATTCGACCACAGTGCCCTGTTTTCCCGCGCTAATCGCGCTTTTTCGTGTTCACTGGATAGCAACGGATACCAACAGACATCAACAGCGAAGTTCAGGAGCGATTTGGAATCGAGGTCAAATGGTGTTACCTTGGAACGTTCGGCCGAAACGAGTAATACTCACCGATTCGGCCAAAAAGCACGGATTACACGTTGAAAGATGTGGCATATGCATATGGCCATGTAACGGGAAACCTAATATTCCAGCGTAATGGTGAACTATATATTAAGTTCACCGGCGCACATAGCGGCGATCCTCTCGTCACATCCATCGAAGTTGTAATGAAAGTGAATGACGATAGACAATTAGTGATATTCCATATCAACGCAGAACAAGGCAATTTTTGGGACAAAGACTGAAAGAAGAAAAATGTTCGAACGAATCAAGAAATACAAAAAAGACCGAGAATGGCACTGGGACGACAGCAAAGCCGTCATGTACACCGGCGAAGAAGCACAAAAGCAAGCCAACGCAGTGCTGATGTACATCACCGGTGCTCCTGACGCGGACACTGCGGTACAGATGCTGTTGGAAGAGGATGGCAAAAAGTCCAGCAAACGCTCCAAAAATGTACGCCATACACAATTTAAGCTACCGACTTGGCTACGCACACGCCTTGCCAAACCGAATCCTTCGGCATAGAACCCCGGACTGAGAAGAAACGATGTTCAAGCGAATTAGACAATACAAAAAAACCACGAATGGCATTGGGACGACAGCAAAGCCGTCGAATACACCGGCGAAGAAGGGCAGCAACATGTCAACCAATTATTAATGGACCTTACTGGCGCACCCGATGTAGATACCGCCGAAAAAATACTATTGTCGAACGTGACGTACGAAGGACGCTTCCCATGGCAAACCAAACGCCCCAAAAATGCACGCCGCACACGGGTCAAGATGCCGGCCTGGCTCCGCGCACACCTTGCCAAATCGAATCCCTCGGCATAGAAACGATGTTCGAACAAATCAAGAAATACAAAAAAGACCGGGAATGGCACTGGGACGACAGCAAAGCCGTCATGTACACCGGCGAAGAAGCACAACGACAGGCCAACGCTGACCTATTACGTTTCACCGGCGCAACCAGCATGGAAGCTGCCATGCGGACGCTTTCAAACCCAGCTCACCGCAACCAGTCTCGGATAAGCCAACGCGACCGATAGCACGACCGATACGAGCATTATCGGTCGCGCGTGACCGGTAAAAGCCTTGTTTATTCCATATATCGGTCGCGTTATCGGTCGCTTGACCCGAGTGCGACCGATACGCGACCGATAGCAAGGGCGACACCATGCGGCGTATATAAAGGTACAAGCCAAAATTGGGCAGGATGTGAAATGCTAAATCAAACCATCAGCACAAAACCGACGACAATCTGAGCCACAACTAACATATCCGCCCTGCAGCTGGAGCGCGACACGCCGATGAAGTGACGAATTCACTGGGTTTTGAGGACGCGTCAAATCCTTCCAAACGGTCATGAAATGTAAGGCAAAGTAGGACGGCAAACGTTCCACACGGCTTCCGGCAACGGTGCCAGAAAGCTCGTACCCGTCATGGTCTTGGGTTGAATTTGGGCGTAAGACACCCTAATGTTTAATCAATAGTTTAGGTGTTGTGTGAAATCGCGGCGTAATACGAAGTCGCGTCTAGAAGAGTTTGAAGTTTTGAAGTAAAAGGGTGGGTTCCTTATGAGTGTCATTCACAGTCTCGTTGCACTGACATTGTGCATAGCCACGGGAATCGTACCCCCCCCCCGCAAAATGAACCGTCATTAAACAATCCGAACAATTCCAACCCGGCCGCCTCCAGCCAAGTTGTCACGGCCCCGTCTGCTTCTTCAGCCTCGGCCACCATCCCGGCCAACGGCCCCTCAACATCTTCCACTACTACTTCTTCGATCTCAGCCGCCTCTGCAGGCACTACGGCATCTTCCACTTCCGCTGCTGCCACCCAAAACAGCAAAAGCCAAACCGGCAACGCCGCCGGTAATCCTGCCGCCAATCAGGTCCAAAGCAGCGTCAACGCGCAAGCATCCAACAAGTCCGCAGCCGGTCTCACCCACACCAACGCCGCCGGCACCCCCACAGCCAAACCCAAAACCCTAAGCACCATCGCAGCAGAAGACTTCTCCAACGCGTCCAAGACCCTCGCCGCATTCCTGCAAAGAATGAAATCGGCATCACACACCACCGGCGCCAATCACCAGACCACACCGGCCGCCACCATCAAATCCCAGTCATCGGCATCCGGCACCCTGCCACACGCCACAGCCGCTATGCCCGCCGACCAGAGCCCCATCGGCACCAAGACCGCATCCCCACTGACACGAAGCACGCCAACAGCCGGCCCGCAGGACGAGCCGGGATGGGGGCCACGCTATACCAACCCACAAGTCGAGAACGTATCGGTAGACCCATACGATGACGGGGCCATCAATATCAGCGGTCACGCCGACGAAGTCCACGGCATGAACACATGGGTGGCGCTCAGGGTCTGCCCCGCAGGGACGCCCCATTCCGCAGCATCGCAACTGGCCGACAACCCGCGATGCTCCGGACCCGAATTGCTCACCGACGGCATGATGGGCGGGAATCATAACAGCCCGCACTTCACCTGGGGACCCGGCACCCTGAGCTCGAGAGCAACGACCGTCGTCGACAGCGACTTCAAGGCCGGCCCCGGCTACTACGACATCTGGGTCTGGGCCCAGAACAGCGCCGGCGCCAACAGCACCACACCAGTTTCAGTCCGCTCCTATTACTACTGCAGCCACGCGCCAACCACGAAGGTCACACTCACCTACAACATGTCAGGCATGCCGGGCGCATCCACGCCAAGCTACACGACAGCAAACACAAGCGCGGGACAGGCTAGCATCCAACTCGCCTACGAGCCCAGCCACCCCTCAAACGAGATATTCGACGGATGGTATCTCAACTACTCCAACTACAACGCCGGCCAGACCGTGACCTTCGGCTGGCGCACCAACGCCACGTACACCGTCACGCCCCGCTGGCACTGGTCCACCACCGTGACGTTCAACTATAATCTCAACGGCATGTCCGGCAGCACACCGGGTTCCCTGCAGTTCAACACCAGCTACTCCGGCGGCTCGTTCACCCTCCCGAATCCACCCTCGCACCCAGACTGGCAGATCTTCGAAGGATGGAGCATCGACGGCTCCAGCACCATGAACCCCGGCCAGACCTACACCTACGCCGCCCACGACAACGGGACCCACACCATCACCGCACGCTGGCACACCCGCTACGACACCGTCACCATCCACTACGACATGGGCGCCACCGGCTGCAACAAGCCGCCAGACCAGTCCGTGGACAGCACCTACTACACCAACACCACCCTCGCAGGAACCCCCGCCACCTGCCCCGCACACACCGCCTTCGACGGCTGGACCATCAACGGCAACAACTACAACCCCAGCGGCACCTTCAGCTTCGCCCAACACGTCACCGCCACCTACACCGCCACCGCACGAACACACGCCGTCCAGGCGCCCACCGGACTGACCGCCGCCTACCACATCGCCGGCACCGTCACCCTGTCCGGCACCAGCAACGTGGTCTCCGGCGACAAGGTCACCGCCTGCATGACCGAAGGCACCGGCGACACCGCCTGCCAACCAGCCATCACCGCCACCAGCACCAACAGCGCATGGCAATGGACCGCCACCTTCCCCGCCACCGACTACACCACACGCTACGGCATCGGACACTCTCACCACTTCACCGCCAAACTCACCAGCAAAAACGTCGACAGCACCCAAGCCGACCTCAAGGGCATCCTGCCCTGGACCACTCTCAGCTTCGACAAAGGGACCAGCGGCGGCACCGCACCCGCCAGCAAGGACGCCCTGACCGACACCACCTCCAACAAGGCCACATTCACCCTGCCAGGCCAAGGAAGCATGACCGCACCCGCCAACGCATGGCCCGACTTCACCGGCTGGAGCGACGGCACCACCCTCTGGCAGCCCGGCAGCAGGGACATCCCCACCACCATTGACGGCGCATCGACAGATGCGAGCGGGCACACCACTCTCACCCTCACCGCCCAATGGCACGTTGTCACCGCCCCCAGCGGCGTCACCGCCACATGGTCACACACCACAGATCAAGTCTCGTTCAAGGCGTCAGGCCTGCCGACGGGGACGACCAGCTGGCAGATACGATACAAGACCAATAGCGATCAGTCCTGGTGGACCTCGCCCAACGACACGATGACACCCACCGACACCTACCATACGTATTACTCTGATTTCACAATCGGCGACACGTGGACCGCACAGGTGCGCGCCACCGCCGACGACGGCTCCGGCCACACCGTCACCAGCGACTGGAGCCAGGAGGTCACCGGCATCCTGCCCTACATGGACATCACCCTCAAACCCGGCGAAGGCACCGGGCCGGTCACCGACCCCCACGTGAAAAGCCTGGTCGACCCGGACGACCACAACGCCCACCTGGCCCTGCCCACCGCGGCCGACAAGGGCATGAGCGGGCCCGACGGCAGGATCTTCGCCAACCAATGGAACACCAGCAGCGACGGGTCCGGCACCAGCCACGCCTCAGGAGGCTACGGCGTAACCATCCCCGCCAGCGAGGGCACACCCGACGGGCAGGCCATCAGGCTCACCCTCTACGCCCAATGGAAACCCCAATCGCCCGCCCCAGCGGCCGGCCACTGCACCGACGGGCAGGCCGGCGCAGGCGGCTGGGCGCAATGGGGCACACCCGCCGGCCCCGTCGCCGGACTGGCCGGGCAGAACACTGCGGCCGCCTGCTGGGTCATCGACGGCACCGTCCTGCGCCTATCCGGAGGCACCAGCCCCGACTACCAATCCAGCTCGGACATCCCCTGGGCCAGCCAGGCCGGCAGCATCACCAAGGTCTCCATCGAGGGCGACCTCACCCTCAACAAGACCAACAACAGCTTCAGCGGCCTGTTCGGCTACGGCAACTACTACCACAAATTCACCACGCTCACCACCCGCGACGGCGGCAAGCTGCGCATCGCCAACCAGGCCGGCAGAAACCTCTTCGACTACGCCTACAAGCTGGCGGACATCGACCCGTCCGGCTGGGACGTCAGCCAGGCCACCGACCTCAGCTACATGTTCCACACCACAGCCACCTCCTTGGACCTGTCCGGATGGAAGACCGGCAACGTGACCACCATGGAAAGCATGTTCGAGGGGGCCAGCAACCTGACCAGCCTCGACCTGTCCGGCTGGGACACCCGCAAACTCAACAACACCTCCAACATGTTCAGGTCGGGACATCTCGCCGACATCGACCTCGACGGCTGGATTACCACCCAGCTCTGGTACGCCAACACCATTGGCATGTTCCCCGCCAGCCTGCAACGCCTCCGCCTCGGACCCCAAACACGCCTGCCCGACCCCGTCGCCGTCGGCGGCAGCAACTTCTACGACCCCTTCAAGTACGTGGTGCGCGCCGGCCACACCTGGCACGAATGGGACTGGCCCAAAGGCCACCACCCCGCCGACAGCGGGCCCGTCGGCACCACGCCACTCACCGCCGGCGACGGCACGGCCGACACCCTCAGAAAACGCTGCGAATCAACCACACCCCAAGGCGTCTACATCCGCGACGACCTCACCCCCACCTGGACCGACCTCACCTACAACCTCAACGGCGGCACCGGCGACACCAGCCTGCCCACACAAGTCGGCGCGGCCGCCACCAGCTCCACACCGAAGCGCGACGGGCTCGCCATCGACACCACCTTCAAAGACGGAACCTACACCATCCCCGACGGCACTGGCGACACCGGCAACGCCACCCACCACATCACCACCAACAAACCCCACAGCCTCTTCAACGGCTGGACCATCGACACCGGCAACGTCACAGCAAACGCGTCCGGAGGCACGGCCACCGTCAGCAACCACACCATCACCGCGGCAAAGGGCGCCGGCGGCACAGCCGCCGTCACCGCGCAATGGGCCCCGACACCCGAGGCCATGCCCGGCACACCGCAGGTGGGCGTCACCCCGCACACCACGGACCAAGGAGGTGTCAGCGTCAGCGTCAGCGCCACGCTCGACCAGGCCATGCCCGCCATCGACGCCACCGGCGGCGACCCGGCCAAGCCGGCCGTAAATGCCGGCGGCACGGTCAAGGTCTGCGCCAAACCCAGCAGCCAGAACGACGACTTCTACCCGGTGCAGTGCAGCCCCAAGACCAGCACCACCGCCGGCAGCCAAACCATCACCCCCGAGGCGCTGCAACTGCCCGGCAGCTCCGCCATCTCCGGCAACGCGCCAGCCTTCCCCGACCCCGGCGAACAGTACACGCTAGCGGCCATGTACACGCTCACCGACCCCCAGACCCGCAACCAGATCGACTCCACCGCCACCCAAGCCGGCGGCGGCCTCACCACCGGCACCCTGCCCTGGGCCGACACCACCTTCGACACCAACGACTCCCACGGCGGAACCGGCACCGCACCAACCAGCCTCAAGTCGTTCGTCGACACCGCCAGCGGCAAGGCCTGGGCCACCCTGCCCAACGCCACCACCACCATGAAACCCGGCCACTTCGTGTTCGCCGGATGGTCCGCCACCGCGAGCGCCGCCAACCCCGACCAAGGCATGGGCGACCCCGCCAGCCGAGTCATCCAGCTCGACGCCGACGGCGCCACAGAGACCCAGACCACCCTCTACGCGGTCTGGCACAAGCTCGGCGTGCCCACCGTCACCGGCATCACACGCGACCATATGAACAACACGGTCACCATCACCGGCACCAGCACACCCTGGACCAGCGAGGACGACATCACCCTCGACCTCACACCACTCGACGGGCAAACAGGCCTCACACCCGCCGGCGCGCGGCACGTCGTTATCAGCCCCACCGACCAGCACGGAACCATGCTCGCCTACGACGGGCACACCGCACACCCCTGGACCCTGACCCTCACCGCAGACGAACTGCCCAAGGGCGGCCGATACCGCACCGTGGCCAAGCTCGAGGCCCACGACCGCGCCTGGCGCGACACCAACGCCGACCTCCACGTCTACAGCGAACCCGACCAGCAGAACCAACCCGCCATCGACGGCTACTTCCACCACGCCCTGCCCCTGACCGGCGGGCAACGCACCATGCTAATCATCACCCTCACCTTGCTGGGAGTGTTCCTCATCGGCATGAGCCAGCTCGCCCGCAACCGCCGACGCTGGCACCACCAATACCAATAGAAAGCACAGGCAAACCAATGAACAGCCACGAACAAGGACGAAAACACACGTGCGCGGGCCAGCACCAACAGCACGGCCCACACGAACAATAAAAGACTTCCCGCCCTCGGCCGCATCCAACCAACCGGCCAGGACGGGAACCAACAGGGTGCCGGCACGGGACCAACACACCAACAACCAACCCCGCGCCGGCACCCACACCCACCCAACCAAGCAACCAACAAGCAAAACAATCGCAGCCAATCACGTCACAAGCCACGCCAAGCGATTATCCCAATCCCCCGCTCCGGCATCATTGCCGCAGCAACGCCGAGTTCTCCACAATGCCTTCCACCGTCCGAGTGATGATACCGTCCCGGTCCATGGCCGAATACCGCTCGGCCACCTGTGGCAGCGCGCCCCGCAACCCGTCAACAACGCCGTTGACGATGCCCTCGCCGCGTTGAGCCGGGATGCCCAGCCGAACCCCTTCCCGCACCAGCGTCTCAGGAAACATCTGCCTCATGTCATAGGTCTTGCCGATTTTCATGGAGAACAGCGGCGGCGCTCCCTCATCCAGAAACGGTGCTATCGAAAGCACATCGTACAAAGGCGCCAGACGCACCGAATCACCCTGCAAAAGCAACGAATAATTCTTGGCATGCGCGTCCGTATTCAACAACGCCACATTCACGCTCAGCGCCCGGAGGAAATCGTCAGCCACCTGCAGCCCGTACTTTGGCGCCATACCGGTACGTAGCAGACGCGCGACCTGACCCACACCGGGGCCTCCGTCGTTACGCTGATACTTCTTGACGGGCGGAACGGACATCGCCTGACACAGGTCCTCCTGATGCAGACGAGACCAAGATCCGTCTGCGTTGCGCCGTCGGTCGTACCTAGTGGAGACCAGCGCGCGTACGCTGCCGTCAGCCGACTGCCACAAATCGGTTTTCGCCGCAGGGACGCCGGCCGCCTCGACAACCTTCTGGCAAAAGAACTCCACGATATCCATGTCTGGCAACAGCATGTCGCCGGAAAGCAGAGGCTTAAAGATATGGGTAGTAGGCACGCCCCTATCAGGCACGCACCATCCTCCGCCATCCACGCGGGTGACAGCGACCTTGGCCTGCGCACCAGCCAGGCTCATCCTCTGCCGGTTATGTGCCTGCTCACCGTGTTCGTACATGGCAACAGTGTCTTTCAGTAACCGCGCCAGCTGTGCGTCGTCCATCGGCTCGGCGGCACGGAAGCGATCGGCCCGTGCATCCTCTGAAATCTCGCCCGGCCTTACTATTTGCAAAGCCCCAGCCACCTCGTGCCCGACATAGCGTAAAAGTGAAAATGGCGATGCGGCCGATACCTGGTACGTCGAAGCCATAGATTCCAACGCCACCGGGTTGTCGGGAAGCAGCCCCTGCAGGAAAGGCAGAACCGTCCTATTCTCAAAATGCGTCTTCGACAGCGGCATCGAAAGCGAAAGCGGCGTCGCTCCTGGCAAAACGCGGTATCGCTCATCATAATCGAACGTCAGACGCCCTTCGACGGACATGGCCAGCAAACCAACGAAGACACCATCCATATAGACATCCAATGTGCGTTCAACATCCAAAGCCATCATCCGACCTCCTTGGCACTGCGGGCGAACCGGCGAGGCTCCACCGTTCGCGGCTCACGTTCCGCGTCCAGCCGCAGCCCCAGCGCCGAGAAAACCTGCAGCACCTTATACATGTCAAAGGAGGGCTTGCCCGTCTCGACCTGGGCTATCCAGCTGCGCGAGACCGCCGAGCGATTCGCGAGCTGCTGCTGGGTGAGCCCCAGGTCCTCGCGCCCCTCCTTAATCGCCATACCTACGTCAAACATTGTCCGGATTTGCATGCTTTCAGCCACCTTTTGTCCACGAACGTAAACAATACGCATTGTACACGTTCGTCAACAAGTAGGCAATCTGGAAGCAGGGCAAACCGGGCGAACTCCACCGATCGAGCACGATGCAGACAAAGACCACGAAACAACCATTGCAAGAACACGACTCGGGATGGCCAGCCCCAAACCCATGCCCGCGCCAGCACCTACACACCACCCCTACCTAATCCGCGACACGCCGAAGCAAGACACAGAAAAAGCGGGTTTTCATACCTTTTAAATCATCCCGAAACTCTCCAAGAAACCAACAAAACGCAGTACAAAAGCAATGACAAAACTTTGACCTGTGTCGTATTTATCAGTCAATAGAATTCATCCATTCCGAACAAACAAGAAGAATTTGTACAACAAATTGCATATAGTAATACTTGGTGTGTTGGTTAGATCACAGTTCTGTGATGTGTTGGATCACGGAGTTGTGATCAGAGAAATAGAAAAGTTGGTTGGGAAATGGGTGTTATTGACGGTTTTGTCGCTTCATTGCTATGTTTAGCCATGACAATCATGGCTCCGATGTCTTCTGGAGCGTCCAATGACCCGGTGGGGCCGTCCACCCAGACGACATCGAGCCAGGCCGCGACTAGTCAGACCGCATCGGCCACTTCCGCCTCTGTGTCTTCCACGATTCAGACTTCTGCGTCTTCGGCGTCTTCCGCCACCACTTCTTCGATCTCCGCTTCCTCGACCGTCACCACGACGGCACCTTCCGCTTCTGCTAGCACTACCTCCGCTGGCACCGCCCAGGCCAGCAACGGTCAAACCGGCAACGTCGCCGCTGATCAAACCCAAAACACTGTCAATGCACAGGCATCCAACCAGCCTGCGCAACCATCGCACACAAACCAAACCCAAAACTCCAACCAAACCATCAATACCAAAGAAGGCAAGCGCGCCAAAGGCAAAAACACCACTCATACCAACTCTACCGGCCTCACCCACACCAACGCCGCCGGCACTTCCATAACCAAACCCAGAACCCTAAGCACCTTCGCAAGAAAAGATTTTGCCGATGCTCCCAAGACCCTCGGCAACTTCCTCCAACGCCTGAAACAACCGAGCCGCCACAGCATCAACAAGCGCCAAGCCAAGTCGGCCGGTAGCACAGGTTTCCAGTCATCGACGGCCAGAACCCTGCGAATCGCCACGGCGACCCTGCCAGTCGGCCCTGGTCCCGTCGGAGGTAGAGCCGTTTCTCCGCTGGCGCGAAGCGGCTCGTCGGTGGGTGTGCAAGACGACCCGGACATGGTGGTTGGCCCGCAGGGTTATGGGCAAATCAGTGTCTCTTCGTGGAGTGTAGGGGCGAATGGAGTAGTGACGGCTTCGGGCGTCGCTTCGGATTATTACGGCCAGGCCATCTTTCCGCATATCCGCGTCTGCCCCGTGGGTGTGAGTCCCGGTACCTCGGGTACGAACAATGTTCCCTCCCAATGCTCGGATTCGGAAATGATGACGGAGGGGCATGTCGGCGGAGCAACGGGTGACAACATCCACTGGTCGGGCGTGTATACAAGTTTCGGCGGCCATGGTCCGAACGGTTCAGACTTCGTGAATGATGCCGGTTACTATAACTTCTATGCATACACGCAGACCTGGGGCGATAGTCATACGAGCGATATGGTCAATTTCGAGTCGTACTACTATTATGTGGGCGCACGCAGGGTGACCTATGCGTATGTGTCAATCAATGCCAACGGTGGTTCGGCGGCTTACCCGTCGAGTCTGTCGACGGACACGACCGATGGAAGTGGCTCGTTCGACCTGACCGCCTCAACGCGCCTTTCAGCCAACAAACCGGGCTGTGTGTTCACCGGTTGGGCCACCACGTCCAGCGGCTCCGGCTCCACATGGAGCCCCGGATCTGGCACTGCCTACGTACCCCAGCATGACACCAGGAGCGTGACCCTCTACGCCCAATGGCGAGCCGTGCCCGCCGCAACAGTGAACGCGCCGTCAGTCAGTGTGAGCGCGCCGCAATCGTCCTCGCCAACGGTGTCGGTGAGCGTATCAACGTCTGGGTTGGGCGGCTACTCCGGGTCGACTGTGCTGTCGACCGCCTACGGGTCGCGATCCTGCTCTAGTCCCTCCTCCTGCTGGGTATCGGGCTGGCCGGTGTCCACATTCCAGCCGACGATGGGCGCCACATACTCGCTGAGCGTTTCCGTGACCGTCCAAGACCCGTACACCGGCCACGGCGTGTCAGTCACCACCTCGTGGGCTTCTGGCGCGTCCGGCACGGGCACACTGCCCTGGATGAGCGTGAGCTACGACAAAAACGGGGCCACCGGTTCAGCGCCCGCTAGCTCGTCCGCGCTGGTCGACGCCGCGAGCGGCAAGGCCTACTTCACTCTGCCCGACGGCACGGGCATGACAGCGCCCGCCCGCAAGTTCTTTCATAATTGGACCACCGCACCGGACGGCACCGGCAGCGCGTTCCCGTCCGGTGCGCAGGCCGTCCCCACCTCCGCCGGCACGACCACGGACGCCCACACCACCGTCACCCTGTACGCGGTGTGGGGCGACCCGCCCGCGCCGACCGGCGTGTCCGCCTGGTACAGCCATGCGGACAGCCGAATCTACCTGGACGTGACCGGCTTGGATCCGAACGCCACCGGCTGGGTCATACAGGTCAAGCCCACCGGCACCGAATACTGGGAGTACACGCAGTCCCTGCCCACGCGCGGACGGTCTTACTGCTCCACGCTCTCTTACTTCACGGTGGGCGCCACGTGGCAGGCGCGGGCCCAGGCACTATACGGGGATGGAATATCGAGCGTGTGGAGCGACACGTCGTCGGGCGTCCTGCCCTACATGGACGTCACTCTTCTGCCAGGCGGCCAGCAGCCCGGCGACACTGCTGTCGCCCACGCCAAGGGTCTGGTCGACCAGACCGAACGCAAGGGGTATGTGACCGTGCCCGAGGGCGTGGGCGCGACGCCTGCGGGCACGGTGTTCCAATCCATAGGCGGGTGGACGACCCGTGCGGACGGATCCGGCGTCGCCTACAATTCTGGCGATATCGCCATCCCCACCAACGTGGGCACGGCAAACGGCAACGCAGTCCTGCTGACCCTGTACGCGCGGTGGCAGATGAGCACGTCGGCGCCCGCGCGCGGGCGGGCGTGCACGAGCGTGTCCGGCTGGCAGCAGTGGGGCACATCGGCCGGGGCAATAGCGGGTGTGGGAGACACGGCCCACCCGCAGGATACGGGCGCAGTGTGCTGGGCCATCGAGGGCTCGACCTTGCGACTGACCGGCGGCACCGGGCCCCTCGACTTTAGCTATAGCAACAGCAGAATCCCCTGGTGGGGGCGTCGTGCCTCCATCGCCCACGTCAGCATCGAGGGCGACCTCACCCTCATCAGCCGGAGCACCAACTATGGCGCCTTCCAGGGCATGACGGCCCTGACCTCGCTCGACAACGGCAACCATGCCATCCACCTTGCCAAGCAAGCCGGTGGAAGGATGTTCAGCGATGACACGTCCCTGGCCGGCCTCGACCTGTCCAATTGGAGGACCGACACCGCCACCAGCTTGTCGCAGATGTTCTACAACTGCGACAAGCTGGGCGAGCTGAAAGGCATAAGCGGCTGGCAGACCGGCCAGGTCACCGAACTCGACTACATGTTCTACGAAAACAAGCGCCTCACCATGCTAGACCTCTCCCGGTGGGACACCAGCAACGTCGAACGCATGGATAGTGTTTTCTTGTGGTGTGACCGCCTCGTGGACCTCGACATCAGCGGCTGGGACACCAGCGGCGTCTACCAGGCCGACTACTCGAACTTGGCCAGCATGCTTCCCAACAACCTCAAACGCCTCCGGCTGGGCCCCAAGACCATCCTTTTCAACCGTTACATCGTCGGTCAGAGCGGCAACCCCTTCATGGGCTTCGACAGCACCCACACCTGGCACCAATGGGACTGGCCGGCGGGCCACCACCCCATCGACAACGGTGCCGTCACCGACCCCACGGGCACGGCCACCGCCGGCACCCTCGACGCCCTCGAGGCACGAGCCGCCTCAGCCACCCCGGCCGGCACCTACATCCGTGACGACGTCAACCCCACCTGGACCGACCTCAAATACGACTTGAACGGCGCCACCGGAGACACCAGCCTGCCCACCGCCGTCAGCACCACCGATAGCGCTGGCCTCGCCATCGATACCACCTTCGCCGACGGGTCGTACACCATTCCCGATGATGCCGCCACCCACATCACCGCCAACAAGATTCACAGCCTGTTCCAAGGCTGGAGATACGACACCAGCGGCGTCGCCAGTGGCACGCCCGTGGTCAGCAACCACACAATCACCGCGCCCAAGGGGACCGGCGGTGTCGCCACCGTCGACGCGTCTTGGAACGCGTTGGAGGGCGAGGCCTCGGCTACGGTCGGCAAGGTGAGTGTGGCCACGAACACCGCCGACAAGGGCACAGTGACGGTGAATGTGGCCGCGGTCCTTCCTGTGAGTAGTGGCAATCTCAAGGCTTGCGTGAAACCCGGCAACCAGACCGACGACTATGCCAGCAACCAATGCCAGAGCGTGGCGAGCAGTGCCAGCGGCCAACAGATCGCGAGTGTGCCTGCGTTCACACTGCCCGGATCACTCGCGGCCAACCAATCCACGACCTTCCCTGCACCTGGCTCGGCCTACACGATGGCGGCCATGTACACGGTCAAAGACCCTGCGACCGACAACGATGTCGATAGTGAGGCGACCGAGGCCGGCGGCGGCATCACCGCAGGCGTCCTGCCCTACGTGAGAACGCTGTTCGATGTGGACGCGGCGCACGGCGGGCAAGGCACACCTCCGGCAAATATGCTGGCCCTGGTGGATTCGACGTCGGGCAAGGCGTGGCCCACGCTGCCCCTGCCCACCGCCACAATGACTCCCGACCACGCGGCTTTCAGGGGCTGGGCCACCAGTAAAGGAGCCACAGGCCCCGACACGGGTATGGGCGACCCCGCCAACCGCGCCATCACGGTCAACCAGCACGACGACGACACCGAAACCGATCTCAGCCTCTACGCGGTGTGGAGGAGACCCGCTACGCCCGTAGTGGACTCCGTGGAGCGTCATGTGGACAATACCGTCACGCTGAGTGGCACTGTCGTTCCACAGAGCGACACGGACACGATGCTGGTCCGTCTCGCCGCCTTGGACGGGCAAGAAGGTCCGGCGCTCGGCGTCCCGTTCCTGGCCGCCATTAGCCCGACGGATGCATCATCGGGCGCGACCCTGCCCTACGACGGGGCCGCTGCCCACCCGTGGACGCTTACCATGCAGGCCACAGACCTACCCCAGGGCGGCCGCTACCAGGTGGTGGCCGTGCTCAATATGGGCGAGGACGGCGCCTGGCACGGAGTGACCACGCCTCGCGTGGTCACCAGTCCAGATCCGGATCCCGTGCCCGCAGTTCACTTGCAGGAGCCCTACGCGCACGCACTTCCCCTCACCGGCGGGCAACGCACCATGCTCATCATCGCCCTCGCCCTGCTGGGAGTATTCCTCATCGGCATGAGCCAGCTCGCCCGCAACCGCAGACGCTGGCACCACCAATAGGCGATAATTAAATAGCAACAACTGTGTCCTGTGACGCCGTATCAACACGGTGCGCCACAGGACACAGTGCTATAAAACGCTATAAAATTGGCGGCGCTGCCAACATATTTCCGGATTGTCGCCAACAGAACGACAAACCCAGCAAACCCGACACCCCAACGGACCAGCACACCTAACAAATCACGGGTTATTGGCCAGAAAGCATTTCAATTCTGGCCAATAACCCGAAATCACAATCAACCAGTCGCATGAAACCCACCAGAAACGCGCAACAAGTAATTTGCGCAAAATGTAATATATTGTATAATTACTTCGTCATTTGACTGGTGGCCCCATGTCACAGCATGCCATGGGTTTTGGGGGAAATAGTCTATAAAAGGTCCGTTGGGGAATGAGTGTCATTAATGTTCTTGTCTCATTTACATTATGTATTACTTTATCGTTCATTGCCCCTGCAGGCACAGCACGTGAAAAATCGTCTGCCCCAACCGACACCGCAACCGCTAGCAGCCTCCCAATCCCGACAATCCGTTCAGCAAACCTGCCGGGAAAAGCCTCGCCAACACAAGCCATACCAACCACGCCATCGCAAATTACAACGGCAAAAGTAAACGCTGCCAAGGCTACCAACACCAGCCTATCCCATGCCAGCACGCTTAGTACACCCAAGCTTGGCACCCGCACCAACACCAGGGCCGCCAAGCCAGGCCTCACCCATACCAACGCCGCTGGCACACCCACGGCCATGCCAGAAACGCTCAGCGACTTCATTCGAAGGATAAAGTCGCCCAGCCACGGAAACCATAGAAGCCATAGATCAGCCAACAAACGCCATGGCACACATCGCATGCTTAGGACGGTTGGTGGCATCACAACTGATGCTCCACAAACTACGCAGTCCACACGGTCTCTAAAAGCCGAGAAATCTCCAAAATACAGGCAACCTCGGCAATCCGCACGATCCACGCAATCCAAGCACCCCTTGCTATCAACCACCACCCCCACGTTGCTCGCCAAAGCCGCTCTGCCCGCCAGCCCAAGTCCAATCGGCCCCGCCCCCAACCTCAACAAACGCAACTCCCCGCAGACCCGCAAAACACCCGCACCCGCAGTGGCCCAGCAACCAGTAGCCCAGCAACCAGTAGCCCAGCAACCAGTAGGCCCGCAGTCAACCAACCCGCAGCCCGAGTACGTACACATCTTCAGCCCCGAGGTCATCGACGTCGCCGGCCACGCCGACACCATATACGGCCAAGCCACCTGGGTCGCCCTAGTGACCTGCCCCGCGGGCACCCCGCACACCTCCGCCAACCAGCTAGGAAGCAACAGCGCCTGCCGGAAAACCGAAATGCTCACCGAAAACCACGGCGGCGGAAACAGCTCCCCGTCCCACTTCATCTGGGGCACCGGCTACGAATTCGGCGGCGGCAACGGCCACACGCTGGGCCCTAACGACTTCTCGCAGGGCATCGGCTACTACGACATCTGGGCCTGGGCCCAGAACAGCTCTGGCTACAATAGCACCGCGCCCGTGCCCGTGCTCACCAGCTATTACAGCGGCGGCACCTACGGCTCCTACGGCACCCCGCTGCCCAGCACCTCCACCGGCTACGTCCCGCCGCCTGCCCCTTCGGCCACCAGCGTCAGGTTCAACTACGACCTGAACGGCATGTCCGGCAGCTGGAACGGCTACCAGCAGATCGACACCACCTATACCGGCGGCTCGATCACCCTGGTCGACCCGCCTTCGCACCCGGACTGGCAGGTCTTCGACGGCTGGACCTTCGACGGCTGGGATAACGTGAGCCCCGGCAAGACCTATACATACGGTGCGCGTGCCAACGAAACCCACACCGTCAGGGCCCGCTGGCACGTCCGGCCCGACACAGTCACCATCAAATACCAGGACAATACCGGCTCCGGCTGCGGCATGCCCGGCAACCAGACCGTCGACAGCGCTAACTACAGCAGCACCACCCTCTCCGGCCCGTACTCCTGCCCGGCGTACATTCGCTTCGACGGCTGGACCATTAACTACACCGACTACAGCACCTACGGCACGTTCAACTTCCCCCAGCACACCACTGGAACGTACACCGCCACCGCGCGCACCCACATCAACTACACGACAACCTACGTGGTCTATCACCTCAACGGCCTGCCGGCCAACCAACCCGCCACCCAGTCCGTCAACACCACCTATTCTTCCGGCATCGTCCATACCGCCGGCGCCCCGACCGGCATGCCCTCCTGGGTCGCGTTCGACGGCTGGTACTTCAACGCCCCAGGCAGCGGTTCCAACGAAGCGGACAGCGACCTCTCTTTCGTCCAGCAGAACGACGGCACCTGCCACCTGTACGCCGAATGGCACGTCATCACCACCAATGTCACCGTCACTTACAACATGGGCACCACCGGCTGCGCCACACCCGCCGACCAGCACCTCGACAGCACCACCCACACCAGCGGCACGTTGGCCGGCACCCCGCCTGGCACCTGCGCCGCCCATACCGCCTTCGTGGGCTGGACCATCAACGGCACCGACTACGCCCCCGGCGGCACGTTCACGTTCCCCCAGCATTCCACCGATACCTACACCGCCACCGCGCGAACCCGCACAGTCAACACGCCCACAGGCCTTACGGCCACCTACCACATAGCCGGCGACACCGTAACCCTGTCCGGCAGCGCAAACGCCCAAGCCGGCGACAAAATCACCGCCTGCATGACCGACACCAACGACGGCACCACCCCCTGCCTGCCCGCCATCACCGCACCATCCGCCAACAGCGCCTGGCAATGGACCGCCACCTTCACCGCCAGCGACTACGCCACTAGATACGGCTACGGCCACCAGCACCACTTCACCGCCAAACTCACCAGCGGCACCGCCGACAGCGCCATCGCCGACCTCAAGGGCACGCTTCCCTGGATGACCGTCACCTACGACAAAGGCACCGCCACCGGCACCACCCCCCACAACACCAACGCCCTTGTCGACACCGCCGCCGGCAAAGCCACAATCGCCGTCCCTGCCCAGAGCGGCATGACCGCCCCCACCGGCGCATGGTTCGAAGGCTGGAAGAACCCGGACGGCACCCTCACCTGGCAGGCCGGCACCGCCTCCATCCCCACCAACACCAGCGGCGCCACCACCGGACCCGACGGGCACACCACCCTCACCCTCACCGCCCAATGGCACGTTGTCCCCGCACCCACCGGCGTCACCGCACGCTACAGCCACACGGATGGCTACGTCTACCTGACCGCCACCGGCCTGCAAGCCGGCGTCACCGGCTGGCAAATACAGGTCAAACCCACCCCAGCCAACTACTATTACCAGTCTGCGTATAACACGTCCACGACCGGCCAGTCCTACTATTACAGTTCATATTTCACACCTGGCACCACATGGACGGCCCAGGCCAGAGCCACCTACACCGACCCTAGCGGCAACAGCGTGACCAGCGACTGGAGCACCGAGTCCACCGGCATCCTGCCCTATATGAACGTCATCCTCAAACCCGGCAGCCAACAGGCACCCGGCGGCGACACCACAGCCAAGGCCCTCATCGGCACCGGTGACTCCAACGCCTACGTAAACCTGCCCTCGGGCACCGGCACCAAGCCCACAGGCATGGACTTCGCCAAATGGGCCACCCACGCCGACGGCACCGGCGACACCTATCAGGCCAACCCCGGCACCGCCATACCCGTCGCCTCCGGCACCCCCGGAGCGAACGGCGAGACCCGGCTGACCCTCTACGCCCAATGGATCTACATCGGACGCCCGCCGGCACCCGGCCACTGCAGCGATTCCACCGGCTGGAGCCAATGGGGCACCAGCGCCACCCAGCCCGCCATACCCGGCATCGACCATCAGAATACGGGCGCCGTGTGCTACACCATCGTCGACGAAGGCACCACCCTGCGCCTGACCGGAGGCACCAGCCCCGACTGGCAATCCGCGGCCGACATCCCCTGGAACGCCCAGAAACGAAACATCACCAAAATCTCGATCGAAGGCGACCTCACCCTCACCAGCAGCAATTACGACCCCAGGCAAAACCCTTTCAACGAAATGTCTGCACTGACCGCCCTCGACAGCGGCGGCCACCGGGTCACCATCGACGGCAACGGCGGCTACTGGGCGTTCTCCGACGATACCAGCCTGACCAGCCTCGACCTGACCGGCTGGCAGATCAACGACAGCGCCAACCGTTATGTCAGTCTGAGGAACATGTTCATGTATTGCACGCGCCTGGCCAGTCTGAAAGGCCTCGACGACTGGGACACCGGCTACGTCACGTCCACCGAGGGCATGTTCAGCAACTGTTCCGCCCTGACCGGCCTCGACCTCTCCGGCTGGAAAACCGCGCGGCTCAGTGACGTCGGCGACATGTTCTATGGCACCGGCATCACCGACCTCGACCTCTCCGGCTGGGACACAACCCACATCTGCTATGCCTATTTCTACCACATCCAGGACATGCTGCCCTCGGGCCTGAAACGCCTCCGCCTCGGGCCCCACGCCAGGCTGCCCGAACACGATGCCGGCGGATCTTCCTCCCAGATATTCGCCATGGTGGACGCCACCCACACCTGGCACGAATGGGACTGGCCTAAAGGCCACCACCCCAGTGACCTCGGGCTTCTCGGCCTGAATAGCCAGACACGCGGCGACGGAACACTAGCCACCCTCGAGGCCCGCGCCGACAGCAACCCCACCGGCGTCTATATTCGCGATGACGTCACCCCCACCTGGACCGACCTCACCTACAACCTCAACGGCGGCACAGGCGACGCCAGCCTGTTCACCCAGCCCGGCGCGGCGGCCACAGGCTCGACACCCAAGCGCGACGGGCTCGCCATCGACACCACCTTCAAGGACGGCGAATACACGATCCCCGACGGCACGGCAGACACTGGCAACGCCGCCCACCACATCACCGGCAACAAGCCACAGAACCTCTTCCAAGGCTGGACCATCGACACCGGCAACGTCACCGCCAACGCGTCCGGCGGCACCGCCACGGTCAGCAACCACACCATCACCGCGGCCAAGGGCGCCGGCGGCACGGCCACCATCACCGCCCAATGGACCCCGGCCCCACAGGCCATGCCCGGCACCCCGGCCGTGTCCGTCACCCCGGACACCACCGACCAGGGCGGCGTCAGCGTCAGCGTCAGTGCCACACTCGACCAAGCCATGCCGGCCATCGACGCGGTCAACGGCGACCCGGCCAAACCCGCCGTATCCGCCGGCGGCACCGTCAAGATCTGCGCCAAACCCGCCAGCCAGAACGACGACTACTACGGCGTGCAATGCCAGGCCAAAGCCAGCACCACCGCCGGCAGCCAGACCATCACCCCCGACGCTTTGGAGCTGCCCGGCAGCGCCCGACAGCACTCCAACACGGCCTCCTTCCCGACTTTCGGCCAGCAGTACACGATGGCCGCCACCTACACGCTCACCGACCCCGTCACCCGCAACCAGATCGAAGCCCCGGCCACGCAGTCCGGCGGCGGGTCCGTTTCCGGCACTTTGGCCTGGCTCAACGCCTCGTTCGACACCAACGACGCCCACGGCGGCAACGGCACCGCGCCCGCAAGCCTCAGCTCCTTCGTCGACACCGCCAGCGGCAAGGCGTGGATCGCCCTGCCCAACGCCACCGCCACCATGAAACCCAACCACTTCGTCTTCGCCGGATGGACCGCCACCGCGAGCGCCACCAACCCCGATACCGGCATGGGCGACCCCGCCAACCGCAACGTCCAGCTGCCCGCCACCACCGGCGCCATCGAGACCCAGACCGTCCTCTACGCCGTCTGGCACAAACTCACCGTCCCCACCGTCACCAGCTTGAAACGCGACGTCTTCCACAACAGGGTCATCATCACCGGCACCGCCGCCCCCTGGACCAGGGATGATGACATATACGTCGAAATCAACCCTCTCGACGGACAGGCCGGGTTCACCCTGGGCTCCTTAAACGCCCGCATCAGCGCCGCGGACGGGCAAGGCCACGGGCTGCCCTACGACGGGCACACCGCACACCCGTGGAAAGCCGAAATCCCCGAAGATCAGATGCCCGCAGGCGGCAGATTCCGCACCCGCACCATGCTCGAGGCCTACGACCACGCCTGGCGAGACGTCAACGACGCCACCTACATCTACAGCGAGTCGGAACTGCGCGCCAATCCGCCCATCGCCGGCCACTACCAGCACGCCCTGCCACTCACCGGCGGGCAACGCACGCAGCTGATCGTCGCCCTCGTTCTGGTCGGCGTCCTGCTCATCGCCGGCAGCCAGTTCGTCCGCAACCGCAGACGCTGGCACCACCAGTAGAGACTTCCTGCCCTGCGCCCCACCCGGCCGGGCAGGAAACAATCGGATGCCGGTACGGACTCAAACAACACCAAACCAACCCCGCGCCGGCATCCACCACACAACCAACTGCGCAATGTCGCGCACCGATCGCCAACCAACACCTGGCTGAAAGGGGACACCAGACAGCACTACTCCCTTGCAACTCAGCCTCTTACGCCCGGTAACCATCACAACCACACCACGCGCGCAAGCCGGTGAGCCACGACACCGAACCGACGGCACCATCAAGACACCACCAACCTAGCGGACAGAGGCGAAGTTGCATCAACAATCCGGCCATTGATTACCAGCTTCATCAGACCGGTGCACAGAGGCCCCGAGTACAAACCGCGACACGCCGATAGATGGTGCGGTTTCGCTACGTTTTTGATCCGCGTCAAATCCTTCCACCGCCCTACAAAATGTAAGGCAAAGTAAGACGGCAAACGTTCCACGCGATTCACGACAGCGACGCCGGGAACCCCGATCCGCCATACAATACCGGGTTGAGTTTGGGCGGAAGGGCCCCTAATGTTTAATAGATAGTTGCGGTGTTGTATAGAAATCGTGATGCATTACACGACGTCGCGTTTTGAAGTTTAGAAGAGTCTGAAGTAAAAAGGGTGGGTTCCTTATGAGTGTCATCAACAGTCTCATTGCACTGACATTGTGCATAGCCACGGGAATCGTACCCCCCCCCCGCAAAATGAACCGTCACTAAATCAGTCAAACAATTCAAATTCGGTTGCGACCTCCAGCCAGACCGTCACCTCCAATTCGGCTACCGCAGCCACTTCCACTTCCGTCTCCGCATCATCGACGATCCAGACCCAAGCTTCTTTAACATCTTCATCTTCTTCCGCCACCTCTTCAACTACCGCCGGCCTCACCCACACCAACGCGGCCGCCACCCCCACAGCCAAACCCAAAACCCTAGGCACCCTCGCAACAAAAGACTTCACCAACGCATCCAAAACCCTCGCCACATTCCTACAAAGAATGAAGCAACCAGCCCGTCAAACCACTGATAGCCACCAGATCAAGCCAATCGGTATCACAGAATCTAAGTCATCTACAACCAGCATCCTTCGGGCCACAACACCCCTGCCCGCCAAGCAGAGCCCGGTCGGTCCCAAAACCGCTTCCCCGCTGACACGAGAAGCGTCTGAAGCAGGTATTCAAGTCGGTCGTACTGTGGGCCCGCAATCCTCATGCACTCCACAAAACGGCGGATGGTACTCGGTGGATTGGAACCTGGGATCGGACTGTACCCTCACCCTCGCCGCACATACGTACAAATCCCAATATGATCCTTCTGAGCATAATAGACCTAATAGACCCGTGTTCGGCGACCCTTCCACACCCGGCACTGTTGCACACGACACCACCTCTATAAACTTCCAACGTGGCTACCATCCCTTCCATGATACAATCGGTACCACGCTTATCAGTATGCTCATTTTTGAGAACATGGATAGGATGTTCAGTGGCTGGCCTTCATTGCAACGTGTTTACAGTTCAGGCCCCAAATCCCCTCATAATGACAGTGATACTGATTTTGATAATATGTATAATCGTATAGAATGGGATTCGGCTGCTTCCTTGTTCGCGAATGACCATGCCCTCACATCAGTCAGCCTGCAAGATGTTTTCAACTACGGCGGAGACGTATCGAACATGTTCGCGGGATGTGAGAACCTCACCTCTATCGATTTCAGTGATCTAAGTGGTAATCAGTACAACAAATCTACTTATGGCATGCTGCCTCCTAATCTCAAGACCCTTAACTTGACACGATCCGCTTACAACCACGATACGGTTCCAGCACTGCACACCGATATGTTCGCGAACATGCCTTCAGGGACCCGGTGGAACGGCACCATAGCCCACCCAGGAAACAACCAATGCGCCTACGCTACCGGCGGCATGACAAGCAGCCAGCTGGCCGACCTCAGCGCACAGCACTACCCGTGGGAGGGTGGAACATTCACCAACACCAACGGTCAGATATCGTGCGCGACGGTCAACATCTACGCGAATGGGGGCACAGCCAACCACCCCTCCGTGCTCCACGTGGACACAGCCAACCAGTCCGGGTACATGGACCTCTACGCCTCCAACCGCCTCTCCTCCAACAGATACGGCGGCCTCTTCCGATACTGGAGCAGAAGCAGCAACGGCCCGCAGGCCTACGGGTCAGGCGGCTACTATCTGAACTCCGGCGACAACAGCACATACTCGCTCTACGCCATATGGGGCGACGTGCCCACACCCGGTGGCGTGACCGCCGCCTGGTCGCACGCCACCGGCAAAGTCACACTCTCCGGAACAGGCCTGCCCGCCTACACCCAAAAAATCAATTTCCGCTACTGGCCCGACAGCAACGCAGGCACGGCCTTCGACACCGGATGGATATCCGGCGCATCCGCCCAAGTCAGCGACACCGGATGGACACCCGGCAAACAATGGCAGGCACGGGTACAGGCACAAGTCCAAGACCCCATCACCGGCAACTACACCTACAGCCCCGAAAGCAGCACCGACAACGGCAAAGGCATCCTGCCCTGGATGACCGTCAGCTACGACAAAAACGGTGCAACCGGCTCGTCACCAGGCACCCAGTCCATGTTCGTCGACACATCCTACAACACCGGCCATCTCACCATGCCCCATCTCGCCGGCATGACACCACCGGCAGGCAAGATGCTCGACGGATGGCAGACCGCCGCGGATGGCGGCACCCAATACGCCGGCACCACCGACGTCTCCACCTCCACTGGTACCACCGACGCCAACAACCACACTGCACTCACCCTCTACGCCCGCTGGATCGTGGCTCCCGTCCCCACCGGTGTCACCGCACGATACAGCCACACCGACAACCGCATATACCTCACCACCACCGGACTCGACTACCGCGCCACCAGCTGGAACATCCGTTACAAACCCGACCCAACCAGCTCCTGGCTCGGGACCACCAACACCTCCACACGGGGAGAGACCTACAGCACCAACCCTACCGACCCCGGCACAGCATGGACTGTCCAAGCCCAAGCCATCTACCCCGACGGCACCAGCTCATGGAGCAGTGACTTTACCGGCACCCTGCCATGGATGACCGTCAGCTTCGACAAAGGCACCGCCACCGGTACAGCCCCTAGCGACAAAAACGCCCTGGTCGACACATCCACCAACAAGGCCACACTCACCATCCCCGGCCAAGGAAGCATGACTGCACCCAACCATGCCTGGCCTGACTTCACCGGCTGGAAGAACAAAACAGGCACCCTCACCTGGCAGCCCGGCCCCACCGACATCCCCACCAACGTTGACGGCGCCACCACCGGACCCGACGGGCACACCACCCTCACCCTCACCGCCCAATGGCACACCGTCACCGCGCCCACCGGCCTCACGGCCGTCTACCGGCACACCGACGACAAGATCGTCCTCACCGGCACATCCGACGTCGCCTCCGGCGACAAGATCACCGCCTGCATGACCGAAGGCACCGGCGACACCGCCTGCCAGCCAGCCATCACTGCACCCGGCACCAACAGCGCATGGCAGTGGACCGTCACCTTCCCGTCCAACGAGTACACCGACAGGTACGGCTACGGCCACCAACACCACTTCACCGCCAAACTCACCGAAAACAACGCCGACAGCGCCACCACCGATCTGCAAGGCACTCTGCCCTGGATGACCATCAGCTACCAGCATGGCGAAGGTGCCACTGGCACCACACCCGACACCAACGCCCTGACCGACACGGCCACCGGCAAAGCCACCATCACCATCCCCGGCCCCGACGGACTCACCCACCCCCACATGTGGCTCACCGGCTGGCAGAACACCACCGGCGGCCCCGTCTGGCAGCCCGGCAGCAGGGACATCCCCACCAACACCGACGGCGCCACCACAGGACCCGACGAGCACACCACCCTCACCCTCACCGCCCAATGGCGCACCGTCACCGCACCCACTGGCATCACCGCACGCTACAGCCACGCGGACTACAACCGCGTCTATCTGACCGCCACCGGCCTCCAAGCCGGCATCACCGACTGGGATATCCAGGTCAAACCCACCGCCACCAGCTACTACCGGTCCGCGTGGAACACGTCCACGACCGGCCAGTCCTACTATGACGGTTCAGATTTCACGCCCGGCGACACATGGATGGCCCGAGCCCGCGCCATCTACACCGATTCCTCCGGCCATACCGTCAGCAGCGACTGGAGCACCGAATACACCGGTGTCCTGCCCTACATGGACGTCACGCTGAAACCCGGCGACGGCACCGGCGCCGACGCGCACACCAAAGGCCTCGTCGACTCAAGCGACCACAACGCCTACCTCACCCTGCCCAAGGCCACCGACCAGGGCATCAGCCCGCCGGCGGCCATGAACTTCGACCGTTGGGACACCCGCGCCGACGGCACCGGCACCGCCTACCCCATGGGGCAGGCCGCCATCCCCACCAGCCTCGGCACCCCAAACGGACAAGCCACCAACGTGACACTCTACGCCCAGTGGAAACAAAGCACCCCCACCGCCACACCAGGCAACTGCACCGCCGGCGGATGGAACACCTGGGGCGCACCCGGCACCCCAACACCGGGACTGACCCCGGCCGACTCGCGTGCCGTGTGCTGGACCATCGACAACGGCGACACCCTCCGCCTCTCCGGCGGCACCAGCCCCCAATACACCAGCAGAACCTTCCCCTGGACCACACAGAAGGACACCATCGCCAAGATCTCCATTGAAGGCGACCTCACCCTCATCAGCAACAACTACGGCAACGACGGACCCTTCGAACTGATGGGCAACCTCACCAGCCTCACCGACAACCACCACACCGTCACCCTCGACAAAACAGCCGCCGGAAGCCTCTTCTGGAACGACTCACGGCTCACCAGCCTCTACCTGTCCGGCTGGAAGACCGGCACCGCCACCACCATGGCCAACATGTTCTCGGGCTGCTCCGGCCTCAAGACCCTGACCGGCCTTGACCACTGGGACACCAGCCACGTCACCAGCACATGGAACATGTTCGACTACGACGGCCGGCTCACGGACCTGGATCTCAGCGGCTGGGACACCAGCCACGTCACCGAGATGAGCTACATGTTCGAAGGCTGCGACTCCATGGCGGACATCGACCTGACCGGCTGGAACACCCAAACGCTCCACGACTCCTACTATGGCGGCATGGGCGGCCTGCTGCCCCGCAACGTCAAACGCCTCCGCCTCGGCCCCAACGCCAGGCTCTTCACCAAAGACTCCGACGACCCCTTCACAAACGTGGACGCCACCCACACCTGGCGCGAATGGGACTGGGCTAAAGGCCACCACCCCAGCGACCTCGGACCCGTCGGCCCAACGTCAGGGACACCCGGCGACGGCACTCTGGCCACCCTCAAGACACGAGCCGACAACCACCCCGAAGGCGTCTACATCCGCGACGACGTCAACCCCACCTGGACCGACCTCACCTACAACCTCAACGGCGGCACCGGCGACACCAGCCTGCCCGCCCAGATAGGCCAGGCCGCCAACAGCGGACAGCCCAAGCGCGACGGGCTCGCCATCGACACCACCTTCAAAGACGGTGCTTACACCACCGCCGCCCCCACCCACATCACGGGCAACAAGCCCTACCAGCTGTTCAACGGATGGACCATCGACACCAGCGGCATGACCGGCGGCACAGCCACCATCAGCAACCACACCATCACCGCATCCAAGGGCGCCGGCGGCACCGCCACCGTCACCGCGCAATGGACCCCCGTCCCGGAAGCCACACCCGGCACACCCCAAGTGACGGTCACCCCGCGCACCACGGACCAGGGTTCCGCCGGCGTAGGCGCCACCGCCACGTTCAACACGGCCATGGACGCGATCACCGACCCGGCCAAGCCCGCCATAGCGGCCGGAGGCACCATGAACGTATGCGTCAAACCCAGCAGCCAGACCGCCGACTACACGCCCGGCCAATGCCAGGCCAAGACAAGCACCACCGCCGGCAGCCAGACCATCACCCCCGACCCGTTCACACTGCCCGGTTCCCTGACCGGAGGACAAGACACCACCTTCCCCGCACCCGGCGAGGAGTACACACTGGCCGCCACCTACACCACCCACGACCCACAGACCCGCAACCAGATCGAATCCCTGGCCTCCCAGAACGGCGGCGGGATCGCCACCGGCACCCTGCCATGGCTCAACCTGACCTTCGACACCAACGACACCCACGGCGGCAACGGCACCCCACCCACAGCGCTCCAGTCGTTCGTCGACACCGCCACCGGCAAGGCCTGGGCCTCCCTGCCCAACGCCACCGGCACCATGAAACCCGGCAACGCCGTCTTCGCCGGCTGGGCCACCACCGCGAGCGCCACCGACCCCGACGCCGGCATGGGCGACCACGCCAATCGCAACGTCCAGCTGCCCGCCACCACGGGAGCCACCGAGACCCGGACCACCCTCTACGCCGTCTGGCACAAGCTAGGCGCGCCCACCGTCACCGGCATCAAACGCAGCGCCCTGGCCAACACCGTCACCATCACCGGCACCGCAATCCCCTGGACCGGCGAGGACGACATCACCGTCGACCTCACACCCCTCGACGGGCAAACAGGCCTCACACCCGCAGGCACACGCCACGCGACCATCAGCACCACCGACGGCCAAGGACACGCGCTCGCCTACGACGGGCACACCGAACACCCATGGACGCTCACCCTGCCGGAGAACGAGCTGCCCACACGAGGCCGATACCGCACCGACGCCAAGCTCGAGGCCCACGATTACCAATGGCGCGACACCAACGCCGACCTCCACCCGCACAGCGCCGTCGCCAGTACACAATCCAACCTCCCCGGACACCACCAGCACGCCCTGCCCCTCACCGGCGGGCAACGCACCATGCTCATTATCGCTCTGGCCCTCCTAGGCGTACTGTTCACCGCAGGAAGCCAGGTCGCCCGCAACCGCAGACGCTGGCACCACCAATACCAATAGAAAGCACAGGCAAACCAATGAACAGCAACAAACAAACACACACGTAACAACCCGCACGGGCCAGCGGCGACAGCACTGCCCACGCCAACCAATAAGACTTCCCGCCCATGCCGTACCCAACCAACCGGCCAGGGCGGGAACAACAAACCGGGTGCCGGCACGGGACCAACACACCAACAACCAACCCCGCGCCGGCACCCACACCCACCAACACAACCAACGAGCAAAACAACCACTTCATTAAAGGAGACGCCAGAAAAGCAAAAGACCACCAAACAACTCACAACCAACACCAACCACCCCATGAAAGGAACCGCCAGACAGCAAACCCCACAACTCCGCGAAGGCCGGCCGCACCAGCCGTCACCACAGCCCATGTCATCGGACGAACGGACAGCGGCACCCACCCGACCGCCGGCATCACAAACCCGGCCACACCCAGCCAGCGAACGCCGCTACTCATCCCGATCGACCGGGCCACACGCAAATCCAAACCCCTAATACAGGCACAAGGGGCCAAGCTTTTATGCCCAAATCGCGACACGCCGAAAGACACCGCGGTTTCACTACGTTTTAAAGCAGCGTCAAATCCCTCCACAAGCCCACGAATTGTAAGGCAAAAGAGGACGGCAAACGTTCCACACGACCCCCGGCAACGACGCCGAGAAGCATGATTCGCCATACAGCCCCGTGTTGAATTTGGGCGTAAGACACCCTAATGTTTAATCAATAGTTTAGGTGTTGTGTGGAAACGCGACGTATTACACGGCGTTGCGTTTTGAAATTTAGAAGAGTCTGAAGTAATAAAGGGTGGGTACCTTATGAGCGTCATCAACAGTCTCGCTGCACTTGTGTTGTGCATAGCCACGGGAATCGTACCCCCCCGCAAAATGAACCTTCAGTAAACCAGTCAAACAATCTCAACCCGGCCGCCTCCAGCCAGACCGTATCGGCCACCTCCGCCGCCGTCTCCGCATCATCGACGATCCAGACCCACGGCTCCTCCGCATCCTCGTCCACAACATTTTCCACTTCCGCTCCCACCGGCAACGTCGCCGGCACCTCCAACACAAACGCAAATCAACACAAAAACACCCAAAACAGTAAACGCACCACAGGCAAAGACGCCAAAACCACGCACGCGACCGGCCTCACCCACACTAACGCCGCCGCCACCCCCACAGCCAAACCCAAAACCCTCAGTGCCCTCGCGACAAAAGACTTCTCCGACGCGTCCAAGACCCTCGCCACGTTCCTGCAACGGATGAAAAAATCGACATCCCATACCGCAAATAGCCGTCAGACTACACCGGCCGACACCATTGACTCCCAATCATCGGCAATCGGCACACTGCCACATGACGCCGCCACACTGACCGTCAAGCAGAGCCCGGTCGGCCCCCAAACCCCATCCCCACTGACACGCGAAGCACCATCAGTGAGCACACAGGACGAACCCATGGTCGGCCCGCAGTCCAACAACCCGCGACTCACCCGCCTCTACGCCGACCCAAACGACGACGGACACCTCCAAATCAGCGGCGAAGCCGACCAGGTCTATTCCGACAACTGGGTCCACGTGGAAATCTGCCCCGTCAACGTATCCGTCCCCGTCACCGGCTCCGGCAACTATGATGGCTATTTCGACAACCGGTGCACCAATATCGAGACTTACACCAACGGAGACATTGGCGGCTACAGAGACGGAGGCACGTTCCACTGGGACGGCAACGAAAGTCGCAACGACCACACCTGGACCACCCAAGACAGCGACTTCAAGACCGGGCCCGGCTACTACAACATCTGGGCCTACAACAGAAGCTATGGCTGGGCCCAATACCAAGGCAACATCATCCGCTCCTACTACTACTGCAGCCACGCGCCCTCCACGCAAGCGACAATATCGTACAACATGCCTGCGGGCTGGTCCACACCCGCTTCTTCACGCGTGGACACAAGCGCCAGCGACACGTCGGTAATCCTGGCCGGCACACCCAGCGGCCCCTCATGGGCCATGTTCGACGGATGGACCTTCAACGGCAGGAACTACAACGCGGGCGCGACCGCTCAGCTACCCTGGCGAGCCACGGGCACATACACCGTCACGCCCCGCTACCACGCCCTGCCCACCAGCGTGTCGATGGCCTACAACATGAACGGCATGGACGGCACGGCGCCGGCCACACAGACCATCGACACGACCAACTACGCCGGGACATTCACCCTCGCCTCGCCCCCATCCCACCCCTCCTGGCAGGTGTTCGACGGGTGGAGCGTCGACGGCGGCGGCACACAGGCCCCCGGCAGCAGCTACGCGGTCGCGATCCACGCGTCGGGCTCGCACACCGCCACCGCACGATGGCACGTGGGCAACACATACTCGACAGTCACCTACAACCTCAACGGCGGGACGGGCACGGCGCCAGGTTCGCGGAGTGTGGATACGACATACGGCGCCGCGTCGGTCACCCTGTCGGACGGCACGGGCGTGACACCGCCGACAGGCAAGGTGCTCATCGGCTGGGACACCAGCGCATCCGGCACCGGCGACCGCCGCGCGCTCGGCGCCACGGTCACGTTCGTACAGGGCCAGCACACCACATTCGCCCTGTACGCCGTCTACAAGGACACCGTCGCGCCGACCGGCGTGACCGCCTGGTACAGCCATGCGGACAGCCGAATCTACCTGGACGTGACCGGCCTGGACCCCAACGCCACCGGCTGGAGCGTACAGGTCAAACCCGCCGGAACAGGAGACTGGCAATACACGTCAAGCACGTCGACGCGCGGCCGCTCCTACTATTACACGGTCTCAGACTTCACACCGGGCGCCACATGGCAGGCCCGCGCCTACGCCATCTACCCAGGCCACCTGTCGAGCGAGTGGAGCGCCAGCTCGTCCGGCATCCTGCCGTACATGGACATCACCCTCAAACCAGGCGACCAACAGCCCGGCGACACCGCATCGGCACAAGCCAAGGGCTTGGTCGACCAGGCCGAACGCAAAGGGTATGTGAGCCTGCCCGCCGGTGTGGGCACCGCGCCCGCAGGCATGGCCTTCCAGTCATCGGGCGGGTGGACCGTCCGCGCGGATGGTTCGGGCAACTCCTACAACTCCGGCGACACCGCCATCCCCACCAGCATGGGCGTGGTCGGAAGCGACGGCACCATCCTGCTGACCCTGTACGCCCGCTGGAAGCCGACCACTCAGGCGCCGGCCCGCGGGCAGCCGTGCGCGAGCGTAACCGGCTGGGCCCAGTGGGGCACCAGCGCCGGCGCGCTCAGCGGCGTCACAGGCCAAGACACCGGGGCAGTGTGCTGGGCCGTCGAGGGCTCGACCCTGCGCCTGACCGGCGGCACCAGCCCCGTCTACCAAAACAACTTCCCCTGGAACGCCAGCAAGAGCGCCATCACCGACATCCACATCGAGGGCAACCTCACCCTCGCCATCGCCAACTACAGCAGCACACCTTTCAACTACATGCCCCATCTCGGACACGTCGACATCGCCCCGGAGGGAAAGCTCCGCCCCGCCTACAACACCGCCGGAGACCTGTTCAGCAACAACCCGTCGCTGGAACGCCTCGACGCCAGCCGCTTCGACATGACCGCCGCCACCACCATCAGCAGCATGTTCAGCTACGACACCGGCCTCAAGGAGGTCACCGGACTGGAACACTGGGACACCAGCCAAATCGACGACATGTCCCGCATCTTCCAAGGCGACACCAGCCTGGAAAACGCCGCCGGCACGGAGAACTGGGACACCGGCCACGCGAACAACATGATCTACGTGTTCAAGAACTGCGACAGCCTGGTCGACCTTGACCTCAGCCATTGGAAGACCAGCCAGCTCAACAACTACGGCATAGCCCAGATCATCCCAGCCAACCTCAAACGCCTCCGCCTGGGCCCCGACACCAAACTCGCCTCCGGCAGCGGCTACGACGACCCCTTCGTCAATCTCGACGCCACCCACACCTGGCACGAATGGGACTGGCCCAAAGGCCAACACCCCAGCAACCTCGGCCTCGTCGGCCCGAACACCACAACACGCGGCGACGGCACCCCCGCCACGCTAAGGGCACGAGCCGCCAACAACCCGGCGGGCGTGTACATTCGCTCGGACGTCACCCCCACATGGGTCGACGTCGCCTACGATCTTGCCGGCGGTTCCGGGCCCGCCGCCACGTTCCCCACCGGCATCGGGCCCGGGACCACACCCAACGCGGCCATCGACACCACCTTTACCGACGGCACCCTGACAGCCGACCCCAAGGCCATCACCGCCAACAAAGCCCACAGCCTGTTCAACGGCTGGGCCCTCGACACCACCGAAGTGACCTCCGCCGGCAAACCCACCCTGAACGCGGGACTAGTCGACGCTCCCAAAGGCGCCGCCGGCGCCATCAAGCTCACCGCCAAGTGGGCCGCCCTCGACTCGCCCGCGCCGACGCTTTCCGCGCCCGTCGTGCATGCCGCAGCCGGGGCCACGCCCACCGTGGATCTCAAGGTCGGCAACCCCGCCACGTACAAGACCGGCGGCAAGCTCGCCATCACCACCAACCGGTGGACCGCCCCTGTCCACACTTACACGTCCGACGGCACCGGAGGCGACGCATCCCTCACCGGGCAACCAGTCACGGTCCTGCAGGCCTCCTGCGGCCAGGCATACACCATCGACGCCGCCTACACCGACCCCGACGCCGCCGACACCGCCACCGGCAACACCGTCACTCCCAACCCCGGCCACGCCACACAACTGGCCGGCACCCTGCCCTACGCGACCCTCACCTTCGACGCCAACAACGCGTACGGCGGAGACGGCACCCCGCCCGCCGAAATCAAACGGCTCATCGACACCACGGACGGCAAGGCGCACACCACCCTGCCCCTGCCCGGGAACACGATGAAACCCGCGCACGCCGCGTTCACCGGATGGGCCTCCACCGCCATGGCCACCAGCCCGGACACCGGCATGGGCGACCCCGCCAGCCGCGCCATCACGGTCACCCAGCACGGCACCGACACCGAGACCCCCCTCACCCTGTACGCCGTATGGAAACAGCCGGCCGCGCCCACGGTCACCGGCATGACGCGCGCCGCGACCGACAACACCGTCACCATCACCGGCACCACGGTCCCACAGACGGCCACGGACACCCTCAGCGTCGCCGTCACCGCCCTCGACGGGCAGGCCGGCACCTCCCTGGGCACACCCCTGACGGCCACAATCGGCGACACATCCAACAGCTGGGACGGCCTGACCGCCCACCACTGGACGCTCACCATACCCGCCGCCGGACTGCCCCAAGGCGGACGCTACCAGATCGTGGCCACGCTCGCCACCGGCGAGGACGGCGCCTGGCGCGGATCCCCATCGCCCCGCACGGTCACCAGCCCCGACACGGACCCGGGCCCCGGGCTACGCGTCCCCGGCCACCACCAGCACGCCCTGCCGCTGACCGGCGGGCAACGCACCATGCTGATCATCGCCCTCGCCCTGCTCGGCGTCATCCTCACCGCAGGAAGCCAGCTCGCACGCAACCGCAGACGCTGGCACCATCAATAAACAAAGACTTCCCGCCCGGCCGCATCCAACCAACCGGCCAAGGACGGGAACCAACAGGGTGCCGGCACGGGACCAACACACCAACAACCAACCCCGCGCCGGCACCCACACCCCACCAACAACCAAAATATGAGAACGGGCACCATAGCCCGATTCCAAAACTTCGGTATGAAGAACTTCGGTATACCGAAGTTCGGTATGAGTAAGCTTGGTATATCAAAGTTGCTATAATCAAGATGGAAACTCGTCCGTCACCGAACGCTTGTCACTGAACGCACGTCGCCGAACGCTCGGAATCCCGAACGCACGGAACCAAACGCCCGGAACTGCGGCACAGAACGGCAACACGGAACCGGCGGCCCCAAAAATGCAGCCCAGAACCGCAGCGCAGAAGCAACAAAACCGCAGAACGGCGACGCCGACCCCAAAAGCGCAACCGGAACCGCAAAAAGGCGACGCCAACCCAAAAACGCAACCCAAAAGGAGGCACGCGATGTTCGTAGGACGCACAGAAGAACTCGAGGCCCTGGAAGACATGTACAGCAGCGGCCGGTTCGAGATGATGGTGCTCTACGGCCGTCGCCGCGTGGGCAAGACGTCACTGATCGACGAGTTCTCCAAAGACAAGCGGACCTTCTATTTCACCGCCTCGCAAAAGAGCACCAAGCTGAACCTCGAGGTCTTCTCGAGGCAGATGTCCAGCTTTTTCAACATGCCGGAATTGCCCGCGTTCACAGACTGGCGGAACGCATTTGAATTTTTCGTCGGCCTGACGCGCAACAGCCAAAGCACCGGCAACGGGCATTTCGTGTTCGTCTTCGATGAATTCCCGTACGCCGCCCAGGCCGACCCGACGCTGCCCTCGACCCTGCAGACGGCCATCGACCACGGCTTCAAAGACACCAGCGTCATGATGATCCTGTCCGGCAGCAATCAGGGGTTCATGGAAAGCGAGGTGCTGGGCGGCAAAAGCCCGCTGTACGGAAGGAGGACCGGGCAGATCAGGCTCGAGCCGTTCGATTACTACGACGCCGCGAAATTCCTCCCGGACGTCTCCGACGAGGAACGCGTGCAATATTACGCGACGTTCGGCGGGACGCCGTACTATCTGGCGCGGTTGCGGCCCTCACGGGGGTTCAAGCGCAACGTGGCGGACCTGATGTTCCGCAAGTCCGGACTGCTGTACGAGGAACCGATGATGCTCCTGCGCGAGGAGACGCGCGAGCCGGCCTCGTACTTTTCCGTGTTGCAGGCCGTGGCGAACGGCAGCTCCACGCCGAAGCGCATCGCCGAACACGCGGGCGTCGAGGCCTCGAGCGTCGCCAGATACCTCAACTCGCTCGTCGACCTGGGGCTGGTGGAGCGCAAGCTTCCGTTCGGCGACAACCCGCAGAAATCACATAAGGGCATGTACGTCATCGCGGACCCCTTCTTCGCCTTCTGGTTCCGCTTCGTGGGCACGAACGTGGACGTGATCGAAAACGGAAAGGGCCTCGAAACGGCGGAGGAGACGACTTCCGGCGAAGCGTTCTCGACGTATGTGGGCCAGCAGTTCGAAAACATCTGCCTGCAGTGGGTGGCGAGGCACAGCGGGGCCCTCGACCTGCCGTTCCCCGTGACGAGATTCGGCAAATGGTGGGGCAACAACCCCGTCGCGCACGAGCAAACCGACATCGACGTGGTGGCGGCCAACGGGCGCGGGCAGCTTCTGATCGGCGAATGCAAATGGCGCAACACCTTCGACGTCACCGAGGCGATCGACAAACTGCAGGGACGGGTCGGCCTGGTGCCCGGGTTCAAGCCCGCATCGACACGTCTGGCGCTGTTCAGCAAGAGGCCCGTCGCGAAAACCGTCCGCACGAAAATCGGAAGGGACGCCCCCGGCCTGCTGTTCTTCTCGACCGATGATTTATATCGCAAATTACAGGGCTGGGAATAACAGATACCGTTTAGATTGACGCGGCGGCAAAGTGGCGGGAAACCGTGCCCCACATCAAGTTCCCCGCTTCGCCTTCACTATCCCAATATGTGAAGGTTCCATGAAGCTTAGTCATTTACTTGTGCAATTACTCGGCAACTTAGTCGTTTACTTGTGCAACTTGTGCAAAGTACTTGCCAACTTGGCAATTTATGCGACTACTTGTGCAAATATGGCATGAACTGTTACACTAACAATACTTATCCGCAACCTGGCAAAGGCCTAGCACACACGTATTCACGTATCTCGAGGGGCGGTGACTGATCCCGCAACTGCCGGAGCCGGCACGGAAATCAGGAAATAGGAGGGACTGCAATGGCCGAAAGCATCACCACCGATCAAGAACTTGCAGACGCCATCGCTCTCATGCGAGAGGCCGGCACCGACCTGAAGGATTACGAGCTTAAGGAAGCCAAAGGCGGTTTCCCGTCATCGGCGGTCGAGTCAATCGCCGCCTTTGCCAACACCAACGGTGGCGTCGTCATACTCGGCATCAATGAAAAAACGTTTGCCCCGGTGACGGACCTCGATGTGAGAAAACTGCAATCGCAGCTGGCCCAAGCGGCGCGGGAACGCCTCCAGCCCGCGGTGCAGATCGACATACAAGTGCTGCATTACCGGCAATCACCCGTTCTGGTAGCCAACGTGCCAGAGCTGGACATCATGCAGAAGCCCTGTTATGTCAAAAAACGAGGCAAGATGGACGGGTCCTATCTGCGTACCGGCGACGGCGACCATCTGCTGACGCTCTACGAGATCGACCGGTTCATGGAGAACCAATACCGCGTGGCCCGCAACGATCTCGTGGCCGTGCCCGATGCCACCATCGACGACCTAGACCCCGATCTGCTGCACCAATGGATGCGGATGCAACGCGCGGGCTCATTTGAACGCTCCACCGCGATGAGCGACGAGCAGATTCTCATCAATCGCAGGGTGTTGGCAGACGACGGCAACGGCACGCCGCGCCCCACCATCGCCGGCATCTGCGCACTTGGCAGCTTCCCGCAGAAATTCTTCCCGCGCCTCAATGTGGTCTTCACCTCGTTCCCGACCTCCCGCAAGGGCGACATTCTGGCGACACAGCGCTATCTCGACGCCGAAAACATCGACGGCCCGATTCCTGCCATGATCTCCGGCGCGCTGCGAGCCGTCTCCCGCAACACCAGAACCGGCGCCGTGGTGGTGGGCGCGTTGCGCAAAGACATTCCGGATTACCCATTGCCGGCAGTGCGCGAAGCCATCGCGAACGCCCTCATGCACAGGGATTATTCACCGGAGGCCCAAGGCGCGCCGGTAAGGGTGGAGCTGTATCCGGATCGGCTTGAAATCATCAACCCCGGAGGGCTTTTCGGGCCGCTTACCGTCGAGGCGCTCGAACGCAAGGAGCGCACCCAATCGCGCAACCAGTTCCTTGCCCGCATCCTCGAAGACACGCCATACACGGACACGGACGGCTCCGAGGGGAAAGTGGTGGAGAACCGCGGCACCGGCTATCCGATCATCGCCGGTTCGCTGGCCCAGGCCAACATGGCTCCACCGTTCGTCGAAAGCGATTTGGATGAATTCAGAATCGTATTTCGAAGGCGGCAAACACAAGACGGGGCAACGGATTCCGCCACCGACATGAAGCATCAGATCCTCACTTTCCTTGCCAACCAATCCAGTGCGGGCACGGCGGAGGTGGCATCAAGATTCGATATCTCCAGAAGGACGGCAGCGCAGCACCTCAACGACCTGCGCAAGGAAGGGCTTGTAGAAGCGATTGGGGCAAAAAACAGTCCGAAACGCGCCTATCGCGTTATCAAAAACTGAGTACTGACCCGAAGTACGGTACGATGACTGACCACATAAGCGACTGACACCATATGTGAAGGTTTAATGAAGCTTAGTCATTTACTTGGCAATTACTTGGCAACTTGGTCACTTACTTGTGCAACTTATGCAAAGTACCTGCCAAGTTCGCAATTCATGCGGCTACTTGGTCGCTTGCTTGCGTCATCCGCCAGCCGTACAGGACGCTTACGAAACCTTCCGCCGCCAACGTCATCCACCAACCGTCCGCATGGAAGAAAGCACCGAGCAAGGGCAAACCTGACACTCACGGATCGGCTCACGCGGACGGAAGACGGTGCACGAACCGCGACACGCCGAAGGATGGTGCGGTTTCGCTGTGTTTTGAGGCCACGTCAAATCCTTCCAAAGGCCCACAAAATGTAAGGCAAAGTAGGACGGCAAACGTTCCACACGCCCCCGGCAACGACGACGGAAACCCCGATTCGCCATACAACCCCGGTTTGAATTTGGTCGGAAGTGCCCCTAATGTTTAATCAATAGTTTAGGTGTTGTGTGAAACTGCGGCGTATTACATAGAGTCGCGTTTAGAAGAGTCAGAAGTTTTGAAGTAAAAGGGTGGGTACCTTATGAGTGTCGTTCACAGTCTCGTTGCACTCGCGTTGTGCATAGCCACGGGAATCGTACCCCCCCCCCGCAAAATGAACCGTCATTAAACAATCCGAACAATTCCTCCCCGGCCGCCGCCTCCAGCCAGACCGCACCGGCCGTCCCCGTTTCCGTATCGACTCCGTCCACCGTCCAGGCCCACGGTTCCTCCGTATCCAATTCCCCCGCACTTTCCACTTCCGCTACTACCGCTCCCGCCACTTCTTCGCTTTCAGCTCCCTCGACCGCCGCGCCCAAGGCACTTTCCGCCCCGGCCGCCAACGGCCAAACCGGCAACGCCGCCGGCCACGCCCCAGGCACCCCCAACACAACCGCAGACCAACTCAAAAACACCCAAAACAGCAAGCGCACCGCAGGCAAAGACGCCAAAACCACGCCCGCGACTGCCCTCACCCACACCAACGCCGCCGCCACCCCCACAGCCAAACCAAAGACCCTACGCACCCTCGCAGCAAAAGACTTCACCGACGCGCCTAAGACTCTCGCCGTCTTCCTGCAAAGAATAAAATCGGCACCCCACACCAGCGACAATAACCAACAGACCACACCTGCAGGCAGCTTGCCACGCGCCGCAGTCACACTGCCTAACGTCACTGCCACGCTGCCTGCCAAGCAGAGCACGATCGGCCCCAAAACCAGCTCTCCATTGACACGAAGCAAACCTACGGTCGGTCCACAGTACATTAACAATGAAAACGTAACCCGCTTCTACGTCGACCCCAACGATGACGGACACATCCAAATCGAAGGCCACAACGAGCAACTCTACCATCCCAAGACCTGGGTCCACATAGTCGTCTGCCCCAGAGAGGTCAGAGACAAGGCCGTCACAGGCCGCCCAGGCCACGTCGATAGCCGATGCACCGATATCGAGACCTACACCGACGGTCATACTGGTGGTTATGGAGATGGAGGCACCTTAAATTGGGGTCCTGGCAGCGTAGGTCGCGACCCCATTTGGACCACTCGAGACAGCGATTTCAAAACCACCCCTGACCATTCTCATGCTTATGACATCTGGATTTATAACACTGACGCCAACTGGAATCACTATGATTTTGCAGATGCATCTAATGACTACTACTGCTCTCAATCAGGAAGAAAAAGAGTCACACTCACCTACGATATGTCAGGTATGCCTAACGCGTCAACACCTGGATCACAGGAAAAGGACACCAGCTACTTCGACTTCAGCACCACTTTTGCTAGCGAACCGAGTCACCCTTCATGGCAGATCTTTGACGGTTGGTCCCTCAAAGGCACCAACTACAATGCCGGTCAAGCCATAACCTTCCCTGCTGGCACCGACGGCATATATACGGTTACGCCTCGTTGGCATGTCAAGCCCACCAGCGTCAAATTCAATTACAACCTCAACGGCATGTCCGGCAGCACGCCCGGCTCCCAGCAGGTCAATACCACCAACAACGGCGGCTCGATCACCCTGGCCTACCCGCCCTCGCATCCTGACTGGCAGATCTTCGACGGATGGACCGTCGACGGTTGGAATAACATGACCCCCGGCCAGACCTACAGCGTCGGCATCCACGACGAGAGCACCCACACCGTCACCGCGCGATGGCACGTACGCCCAGACACGGTCACGATACACTACCAAGACAACGGCTCCGGCTGCAGCATGCCCGGCAACCAGACCGCCGACAGCGGCAACTACAGCAACACCACCCTCGCCGGCACGCCGTCCTGCCCCGCGCACACCGTCTTCGACGGGTGGACCATCAACTACAACAACTACAACCCCGGCGGTACCTTCAATTTCGCCCAGCACGTCACCGCCACCTACACCGCCACCGCCCGCACTCACACCATCAACGCGCCCACAGGGCTCGCCGCCTCCTACCACGCGAACGACAACACCGTCACCCTCACCGGCGCCGGCGACATAGCCGCCGGCGACACCGTCACCGCCTGCATGACCGACGGCACCGGCAACGACATCTGCCACAGCGCCACACCCGTGGCGCTGCCCGCATCGAGCCACCCCACCGTCAGCGGATCCAGCAGCCACGGACTCACAGTCACCGGCATTACCAAATCAGGAGGACAGGTCACCCTGTCCGGCCGCGCCAACGGCGGCTGGGGCGGCGGCGTCGTCAAAGTACGGCTGCGCTCCTGCCCGGCAAGCTACCAGTTCTCCGGCGGCACCGGGTGGGGAGGAACGTCCGCGCCCTCCGGCTGCAATGAGACGGAAGCCACCGGCAACCCCCACTTCCCCGGCTGGCCGACATGGCTCGGGGAGCAAGGCAACTTCTGGACCGGCAGCATCGCATGGAGCCCGGGCCAGAAACTCTGGGTCTACATCCAGACACAGGGAGCAAGCATCGACGGCCCACTGCTCGTCAACCCCGACAACACCAACGGCACTCCCACTCACACCAACTGGACCATAAACTTCCCCGCCGGCGAATACACCGCCAAATACGGCTACGGGCACCAGCACCACTTCACCGCCAAACTCACCAGCAACAACGCCGAAAGCGAACTGGCCAACCTGCAGGGCACGCTGCCCTGGACCACCGTCAACTTCGACAAAGGCGACGGCACCGGCACCGCACCCGACAGCGTGGACGCCCTGACCGACACCATCGTCAACAAGGCCACACCCACCATCCCTGGCCAAGGGTCCATGACCGCACCAGCGCACGCATGGCCGGACTTCACCGGATGGAGCGACGGCACCACCCTCTGGCAGCCCGGCAGCAGGGACATCCCCACCAACACCAGCGGTGCCACCACAACCGACGGGCACACCACCCTCACTCTCACCGCCCAATGGCACACCGTCCAGGCACCCACCAACCTCACCGCCGCCTACCACATCACCGGCACCGTCACCCTCACCGGCACCAGCAACGTCCAGTCCGGCGACAAGATCACCGCCTGCATGACCGAAGGCACCGGCGACACCACCTGCCAACCAGCCATCACCGCGTCAAACGCCGACAGCGCATGGCAGTGGACCGTCACCTTCCCCGCCACCGACTACACCACCAAATACGGCTACGGGCACCAACACCACTTCACCGCCAAACTCACCAGCAAAGGCGTAGACAGCACCACCGCCGACCTGCAAGGCACCCTGCCCTGGACCACCCTCACCTTCGACAAGGGCGCCAGCGGCGGCACCGCACCCGACGCTAAGGACGCCCTGACCGACACTAGCGCGAACAAGGCCACATTCACCCTGCCGGGACAGGGCTCCATGACCACACCAGCCAACGCGTTCCCCGACTTCACCGGATGGAGCGACGGCACCAACCTCTGGCAACCAGGCAGCAGGGACATCCCCACCAACGCCAGCGGTGCCACCACCGGACCCGACGGGCACACCACACTGACACTGACCGCCAAGTGGCACATCCCCGACGCTCCCACCGGAGTCACCGTCCGCTACAGCCACACAGACAACCTCGTCTATCTGACGGCTACCGGCCTCCAGACCGGCATCACCAACTGGAAGATAGAGGTCAAACCCACCACCACCGACCATTTCCATGACACGTCGAACACGCTCACGACCGGCGAATCCGCCTACTATGTCAGCATGTTCACGCCCGGCGACACGTGGACGGCCCGAGCGCGCGCCACCTACACCGATACTTCCGGTAACAGGGCCACCAGCGACTGGAGCACCGAGATCACCGGCGTCCTGCCCTACATGACCGCGAACCTCAAGCCGGGCAGCCAGCAGACCCCTGGCGGCGGCACCGCCGTCAAGGGTCTCGTCGACACCGGTGAGGGCAAGGCGTATCTGACCCTGCCCGTCGGCGTAGGGACCCCACCCGACGGCATGTCCTTCCAATCCAACGGAGGATGGGCCACCAACCCCAACGGCACCGGCCAAACCTACAACGCCGGAGACACCACCATCCCCACCACCGCAGGCACACCCGGAGGCACCAGCGAAACTAAAGTCACCCTCTACGCCCAATGGAGGATGCGCACCCAGGCACCCGCACGCGGCCAAGCCTGCACCAGCGTGGCCGGCTGGCAGCAATGGGGAACCAGCGCAGGCGCCATCAACGGCATCACGGGACAGGACACCGGAGCCGTCTGCTACACCATTGAAGGATCCACCCTGCGCCTGACCGGAGGAACCAGCCCCAATTACCGGACCGCCACGGACATTCCTTGGGACGGACGCAAGAGCGCCATCACCAAGGTCAGCATCGAGGGCGACGTCACCTTCACCACCAGCGCCGAATACGGCGGAGACAGCCATCCACTCGCCGACATGACGAACCTGACCTCCATCGACAGCAACGGCCATACAATCAACCTCGACCGGAACTGCGGCACCAGCTTCTTCAGCAGCGATTCCTCGCTCACCAGCCTGGACCTGACCGGGTGGAAGACCAGAACCCTCACCGACATGGTCAACATGTTCGGCTCATGCACCAGCCTGAAGACGGAGACCCTGAAGGGCATACAGGATTGGGATATCAGCTCGGTCCGAAACATGAACGCAGCATTCCAAGGAGACACGGCCCTGACCGGCCTGGACCTATCCGGCTGGAAGACCAGCTCGCTCACCGCATCGTGGCACGTGTTCTACGACTGCCCGAACCTGACAGACCTGGACATCAGCGGCTGGGACACCAACGGAACCAGCATGAGCTCCGGCATGCTCCCCGCGAACCTGCAACGCCTGCGCCTGGGGACATCCACCAAGCTCAAAGCAGAAGCGTTCGACCAGATCGCCACGACCACCGCCTGGCACGAGTGGGACTGGCCCCAAGGCCACCACCCCTCCGACCTCGGACTCGTAGGAGCCACGGCCGGGACACCCGGCGACGGCACGCTGACCACCCTCGAGGCCCGCACGGCCTCCGCACACCCAGAAGGCACCTACATCCGCAGCGATGTCAATCCCACCTGGACCGATCTCACCTACGACCTCAACGGCGGAACAGGAGACGCGAGCCTGCCCGCCCAGATAGGCCAGGCGGCCACCGGCGGACAGCCGAAGCGCGACGGGCTCGCCATCGACACCACCTTCAAGGACGGCGAATACACGATCCCCGACGGCACAACTGATACCGGCAACGCCGCCCACCACATCACCGCCAACAAGCCCCACAGCCTGTTCAACGGATGGACCATCGACACCGGCAACGTCACCGCGAACGCGTCCGGCGGGACCGCCACGGTCAGCAACCACACCATCACCGCGGCCAAGGGAGCCGGCGGCACCGCCACCGTCGCCGCCCAATGGACCTCGACACCCCAGGCCATGCCCGGCACACCGGCCGTGACTGTCACCCCGCGCACCACCGACCAGGGCGGCATCAGCGTAAGCGTCACCGCCACACTCGGCCAGTCCATGCCCGCCATCGACGCCAGCAACGGCGACCCGGCCAAGCCCGCCGTAAGCGCCGGCGGCACGGTCAAGGTCTGTGCCAAACCCAGCAGCCAGAACGCCGACTTCTACTCGGTGCAGTGCAGCCCCAAGACCAGCACCACAGGCGGCAGCCAGACCATCACCCCCGAAGCGCTGCAACTGCCCGGCAGCTCCGCCATCTCCGGCAACGCGCCCGCCTTCCCCGACCCCGGCGAACAGTACACGCTGGCCGCCATGTACACGCTCACCGACCCACAGACCCGCAACCAGATCGACTCCACCGCCACACAAGCCGGAGGCGGCCTCACCACCGGCACCCTGCCATGGGCCGACACCACCTTCGACACCAACGACTCCCACGGAGGCAACGGCACACCACCAACCGACGCCAAATCCTTCGTCGACACCGCCAGCGGCAAGGCCTGGGCCTCCCTGCCCAACGCCACCGCCACCATGACCCCCGAACACACATTGTTCGCCGGATGGTCCGCCACCGCGAGCGCCGCCAACCCCGACCAAGGCATGGGCGACCCGGCCAGCCGCATCATCCAACTGGACGCCACCACCGGCGCCACAGAGACCCAGACCACCCTCTATGCGGTCTGGCACAAGCTCACCGCACCCACCGTCACCGGCATCAAACGCAATACGCTCACCAACACCATCACGGTGACCGGCACCGCCACCCCCTGGACCGCGCAGGAAGGCGTCGGCCTCGACCTCACCCCGCTGGACAGCCAGGGCGGCCTCACCCCCGCAGGCACGAGGTACGCCACCATCAGCCCCACCGACCAGCAAGGCAACCCGCTGGCCTACGACGGGCACACCGCGCACCCCTGGACCCTGACCCTCACCGCAAACGACCTGTCCACAGGCGGCCGATACCGCGCCGACGCCAAGATCCGAGCCATGGACCAAGCCTGGCGCGACACCAACGCCGGCTTCTACGTCTATAGCGCCGCCGCCAGCAGCCCGACCAACCTGCCCGGCTACTTCCAGCACAGCCTCCCGCTGACCGGCGGGCAACGCACCATGCTCATCATCGCCCTCGCCTTGCTGGGAGTGTTTCTCACCGGCATGAGCCAGCTCGCCCGCAACCGCCGACGCTGGCACCACCAATAAACAAAGACTTCTCGCCCCCAGCCGCATCCAACCAACCGGCCGAGGACGGGAACCCAACCGGGTGCCGGCACGGGACCAACACACCAACAACCAACCCCGCGCCGGCACCCACACCCACCAACAAACAACACCAGACAACAACACGAAAGGAACCGCCAGGCAGCAAACACTACAACCCCGCGAACGCCGGCCGCACCCAGCCGTCACCACAGCCCGCATCACCGGGCGAACAAACGTGGCAACCACTCTACAGCCTGTACCACAAACCCGCGCACGCCCAGCCAAAGGACAGCGGCACCCACCCGACGGCCAACACCACCAACCCGCGCGCACCCGACCAACGGACGGCACCAACCGTCCCGACCACCGGACCGTCACGCACAGACCCAACCCCCTAATACAGGCACACGGGACCAGTCTTTCATGCCCAAATCGCGACACGCCGAAGGACACCGCTGTTTCACTGTGTTCCAAGACCGCGTCAAATCCTTCCGAAAACCCACAAATTGTAAGGCAAAGTAAGACGGCAAACGTTCCACACAACCTCCGGCAACGACGCCACAAACCCCCATCCGCCATACAGCCCCGTGTTGAATTTGGGCGTAAGACACCCTAGTGTTTAATCAATAGTTTAGGTGTTGTGTGGAAACGCGACGTATTACACAGAGTCGCGTCTCGAAATTTAGAAGAGTCTGAAGTAATAAAGGGTGGGTACCTTATGAGCGTCATCAACAGTCTCATCGCACTGACAATGTGCATAGCCACGGGAATCGTACCCCCCCCCCGCAAAATGAACCGTCACTAAACAACCCGGTCAATTCCGGCACAGCCGCTTCCAGCCAGACTGTCACCTCCACCTCGTCGGTCACACCCACACCCACTTCCGTCTCCGCGTCATCGACGATCCAGACCAACGGCTCCACCGCATCCTCATCCACAACGCTTTCCACTTCCACTACCACCGCTCCCACCGGCAACGCCGCCAGTCAGACCCCAAGCACCACCAACATTCAGGCATCCAACAAACCCGTACAACCGTCGAACGCCAACCAGCCAAAGAACGCCAGTCAAACCCAGGGTCCCGCCCAACCAACAAAACAACTTAAAAACACCAAGAACACCGCGCTCGGCACCACCAAGACCGGCCTCACCCACACCAACGCCGCCGCCACCCCCATAGCCAAACCCAAAACACTAAGCGCCCTTGCAACAAAAGACTTCTCCAACGCATCCAAAACCCTCGCCACATTCCTGCAAAGAATGAAATCGGCGTCCCATACCAGCAACAATCACCAGCCCACACCGGCCAACACCCTGCCGCGCGCCGCAGCCACTCTGCCCGTCAGCCAGAGTCCCGTTGGCGCCAAAACCGCATCCCCGCTAACACGCGAAGCGCCCGCCATGGGTCCGCAGGATGAACCCACGGTCGGCCCACAATGGGGGTACAACGACCCCACCGGCCATATCAGAGGCGTGCGATTCACTGCAGACGGTGCCGGCAATGTCGACATCACCGGCACCGCCGACGACACCGACAAGCCCTTCGGCAACGACAACACCTGGATCATGGCACGCGTCTGCCCCACCAGCACCGGCACCCCGTACCTCTCCGGCACATGGATCCCCTCCGAATGCAGCGACATCGAGCTGTACACCAACGGACACCCCAACGGCGAAACAGGCACGTTCTCGTTCGGCCCCGGCCGGTGGGGCATCTTCTACAACGCCGCCGGATCCGCCGCCAACACCGCCATCGACACCTCGCACTCCGTCACCGCCAACGACTTCAAGTTCGGCCTGCACACCACCTACAACATCTGGCTGTTCAGACGCGACCGCATGTACCAGCACATCACTTCTCCTTCCGCGAACCTCGCTGCCTACACGCCCACCACCGCAATATCAAGCGTCGTGATCACCTACAACATGACCGACATGACAGGCGCGTCGAAACCAGCGGACCGGACCATCGACACCACCAACGGCGACGGCAGCATCACCCTCGCCGGCGAACCAAGCCACCCCTCATGGCAGGCCTTCGACGGCTGGTACTTCAACTACACCAACTACAACGCGGGCCAGAGCGTATCCTTCGCCAAAGGCACCAACGCCACATACACTGTCACACCCCGCTGGCACACCAGAACCACCAAAGTCAGGTTCAACTACAACCTCAACGGCATGTCCGGTGGTACACCCGGCTCCCAGGAAATCAACACCACCTGGTTCGACGGCTCGATCACTCTCCAGAATCCGCCCTCACACCCCGACTGGCAGATCTTCGACGGATGGACCGTCGACGGCTGGGACAACGAGAACCCCGGCAAGACCTACACGTATTCCATCCACGACGAGGGCACCCACACCGTCACCGCACGCTGGCACGTCCGCCCCGACAAGGTCACCATCAACTACAACGCCAACGGATCCGGCTGCAGCATGCCCGGCCAGCAGACCGCCGACAGCGCCAACTACAGCAGCACCACCCTCGCCGGCACGCCATCATGCCCCGCCCACACCGCCTTCGACGGATGGACCATCAACTACAACAACTACGCCCCATACGGCACCTTTTATTTCACCCAGCACGTCACCGCCACCTACACCGCCACCGCACGCACCCACCCAGTCACCGCGCCCACAGGACTCGCCGCCAGCTACCACACCACCGGCAACACGGTAACGCTCACGGGCACCGCCAACGTCCAATCCGGCGACAAGATCACCGCCTGCATGACCGAAGGCACCGGAGCCGCCAGCTGCCAGTCCTCACCCACCGCGCCAAACGCCAACAGCGCATGGAACTGGACCGTCACCTTCCCATCCACCGACTACACCACTAAATATGGCTACGGTCACCAGCACCACTTCACCGCCAAACTCACCAGCAAAGGTGTAGACAGCACCCAAGTCGACCTGCGGGGCTCCCTGCCCTGGACCACCGTCAGCTACGACAAAGGCGACGGCACCGGCACCCCGCCCGACAGCACCGACGCCCTCACCGACAGCGCCGCCAACAAGACCCGGCTCACCCTTCCCGGCCAAGGAAGCATGACCGCGCCCACGCACACCTGGTTCGACGGCTGGAAGAACAGCGCCGGCACTTCAAGCTGGCAGCCCGGAGACCGAACCGTCCCCATCGACGGCGCACCGACCGACGCCAACGGCCACACCACCCTCACCCTCACCGCCCAATGGCACACCGTCCAGGCGCCGACCAACCTCACGGCCGCCTACCACATCACCGGCACCGTCACCCTGTCCGGCACCGCAGACGTCCAGTCCGGCGACAAGATCACCGCCTGCATGACCGAAGGCACCGGAGACACCGCCTGCCAGCCAGCCATCACCGCCACCACCAACAACAGCGCATGGAACTGGACCATAAGCTTCCCCGCCACCGACTACACCACTAAATATGGCTACGGTCACCAGCACCACTTCACCGCCAAACTCACGGACAAAAGCGTAGACAGCGCCACCGCCGACCTGAAAGGCACCCTGCCTTGGATGACCGTCACCTACAACAAGTCTGACGCCACCGGCACCGCACCTCACGACAGCGACGCTCTCGTCGACACGGCCACCGGCAAGGCCCCATTCACCATCCCCGGCCAGGGTTCCATGACCCCGCCCACCGGCGCATGGTTCGAAGGCTGGAAGAACCCGGACGGCACCCTCACCTGGCAGGCAGGAACCGCCACCATCCCAACCAACGCCAGCGGCGCCACCACCGATGCAAACGGGCACACCACCCTCACCCTCACCGCCCAATGGCACACCGTCCCCGCGCCCACCGGCGTCACCGCACGTTACAGCCATACGGACAACCGCGTCTATCTGACCGCCGCCGGCCTCCAAGCCGGCGCCACTAACTGGGAGATACAGGTCAAGCCCACGCCAACCGACGATTTCAACTACGCGTCGAATACATCCATGACCGGCCAATCCCAATACTATAGCCCCTATTTCACGCCCGGCGCCACATGGACGGCTCGGGCCCGCGCCACCTACACCGACCCCAGCGGCAACAACGTCACCAGCGACTGGAGCACCGAGATCACCGGCATCCTGCCCTACATGACCGTGACCCTCGACCCCGGACAGGCCACCGGCGATGCCACCACCATCAAGGCCCTCATCGACACCGGCGAAAACAAGGCGCACCTGACCCTGCCCTCCGGCGTCGGCACCCCGCCCGCCGGCATGGCCTTCCAAGCCAACGGCGGATGGGCCACCAACCCCAACGGCACCGGCAACACCTACAACGCCGGAGACACCGCCATCCCCACCACCGCAGGCACACCCGGAGGCGCCGGCGAGACACTGGTCACCCTCTACGCCCAGTGGAGGATGCGCACCCAGGCACCAGCACGCGGACAGGCCTGCACCAGCGTGGCCGGCTGGCAGCAATGGGGCACCAGCGCCGGAGCCATACCCGGCATCGACCACCAAGATACTGGAGCCGTGTGCTGGGCCATCGAGGGATCCACCCTGCGCCTGACCGGCGGTACCAGCCCCGCCAGCTACAACTACGGCGACATCCCCTGGAACGGGCAGAAAAGCGCCATCGCCAAGATCTCGATCGAGGGCGACCTCACCCTCACCAACGCGGACGGACACTACGGCCAAACATTCGGCAACATGCCGGCCCTGACCTCGATGTCCGACAACAACCACCGGGTCAACCTCGACAGCACAGGCGGGCGCTACCTGTTCCAGAACGACTCCGTTCTGACCGGCCTGGACCTGTCCAGCTGGCGCACCGACACCGCCACGTCCTTCTCCGGGATGTTCGACTCCTGCCGCAAGCTGGAGACCCTGACCGGCATGGAAAACTGGCACACAGGCAAGGTCACAAACCTCTCAGAACTGGCCTCGCGAAACCCGAAGCTCAAGACGCTCGACCTGTCAGGATGGGACACCAGCAAAACCACCGACATGGGCAAGATGTTCTATGGCTGTAACTCCATGACGGACATCGACCTGACCGGCTGGGATACCAGCAACGTCAACGTCACAGACATGACATGGCTGCTGCCCAGCAACGTGCAACGCCTCCGCCTCGGCCCGAAGGCCCAGCTCAAGGGAAGAGCGTTCGATCAGATCTCGTACGGCCACTCCGACTCCCTCTGGCACGAATGGGACTGGCCCAAAGACCACCACCCCAGCGACCTCGGACCCGTAGGAGCCACGGCCGGCACCAGCGGCGATGGCACCCTCAACACCCTCAAGGCCCGTGCCGCCTCCGCCACACCCCAGGGCACCTACATCCGCAGCGACGTCAACCCCACCTGGACCGACCTGAAATACGACCTCAACGGCGGCACCGGCGACGCCAGCCTGTTCACCCAGCCCGGCGCGGCCGCCACGGGCTCGACACCCAAGCGCGACGGGCTCGCCATCGACACCACCTTCAGGAACGGCACCTACACCACTGCCAACCCCACCCACATCACCGGCAACAAACCCCACCAGCTCTTCAACGGCTGGACCGTCAACACTGGCAACGTCACCGGCGGAACCGCCACGGTCAGCAACCACACCATCACCGCAGCCAGGGGTGCCGGCGGCGTGGCCACCATCACCGCCCAGTGGGCCCCCGTCCCGGAAGCCCTGCCGACGAACACGCCGCAAGTGGCCGTCACCCCACGCACCACGGACCAGGGTTCCGCCGGCGTGGGCGCCGCCGCCACGTTCAACACGGCCATGGACGCGACCACCGACCCGGCCAGACCCGCCATAGCGGCCGGAGGCACCATGAGCGTATGCGTCAAACCCAGCAGCCAGAACGACGACTACACACCCGGCCAATGCCACACCAAGACCGGCACCACCGGCGGCAGCCAGACCATCACCCCCGACCCGTTCGCCCTGCCCGGCTCCCTGACCGGCGGCCAGGCCACCACCTTCCCCGCACCCGGCGAGGCCTACACGCTGGCCGCCACCTACACCACCCACGACCCACAGACCCACAACCAGGTCGAATCCAACGCCACACAGAACGGCGGCGGGCTCACCATCGGCATCCTGCCATGGGTCAACGCCTCCTTCGACACCAACGACACCCACGGCGGAACCGGAACCGCACCCACAGCACTCCAGTCGTTCGTCGACACCGCAAGCGGCAAGGCGTGGGCCTCCCTGCCCAACGCCACCAACAGCATGAAACCAGGCAACGCCGTGTTCGCCGGATGGACCACCACCCCCACCAACGAACAACCCGACCAGAGCATGGGCGACCCCAACAGCCGCAACATCCAACTGCCCGCCACCACGGGAGCCACCGAGACACAGACCACCCTCTACGCCGTCTGGCACCGGCTCGCAACACCCACCGTCACCGGCTTCAAACGCGACGCCCTGGCCAACACCGTCACCATCACCGGCACCAGCACACCCTGGACCAGCGAAGACGAGATACACGTCGAAATCACCCCACTCGACGGACAGGCCGGATTCTCCCCGGGCTCCCTGAACACCAGCATCAGCGCCACCGACGGGCAAGGCCACGCGCTGCCCTACGACGGGCACACCGAACACCCCTGGGAAGCCGAGATCCCCGAATACCAGATGCCCGCAGGCGGCAGGTTCCGCACACGCACCACGCTCGAAGCCTACGACCACGCCTGGCGTGACACCAACGCCGGCTTCCACGCCTACAGCGCCACAGCCAGCGAACAATCCAACCTCCCCGGACACCACCAGCACGCACTCCCCCTGACCGGCGGGCAACGCACCATGCTCATCATCCTGCTTGCCCTGCTCGGCGTCCTGCTCACCGCAGGAAGCCAGCTCGCCCGCAACCGCCGACGCTGGCACCACCAATAAAACACTTCCCGTCTTCGGCCGCATCCAACCAACCGGCCGGACGGGAACCAACAGGGTGCCGGCACGGGACCAACACACCAACAACCAACCCCGCGCCGGCACCCACACCCACCAAACAACAAACCCAACCAACGCCAAAGCGCCGACGCACAATCAAACCATGTCCTAGCGCACCCCACCCGCCTTGCAACGCTCAGAATGCCGACTTCACATCGACATTATCTTCGTCATCGACAAAACAAAATGTCGAAGATACCGAATATCTATCACCAAAAACAGCCGTAAATCGTTGTGCCATCAGCAATGTCGAAGATAATGTCGATGACGAAGATAAATGTCTATGATACAATGTCGATGACGAAGATAAATGTCGAAGAAGGCGACGATGACGATTCTGAACGAGCCTTTGGCCAAGGCGATCCAACGGCTGAGATCGCAGCGGACCGACGACGCGGACTACGAGGCGAAAGCCTGCGCGCACGGCCTGAGCGCCAGCGTGTGGGACACCGTGAGCTCGTTCGCCAATTCATTCGGCGGCGTGCTGCTGCTCGGGTTGGATGAAACGAGCGGATTCGCGCCGGCGCAAGGCTTCGATATCAACAAAGTCCGCGACCAGTTCGTCGAGGGCATGGGAGATGGCGGCAGTGACGGAATCAGGCTCACCAACCCGCCCACCTATCGTATGCGCCGCGAAACCGTCGACGGCCGGCAAATCCTCGTGGTAACCATCTTCGCCAACGACATCGGCAAGAAGCCCTGCTACGTGACGGCAAAAGGTGTCGAGAACGGCAGTTACAAACGCGTTGACGACAAAGACATCCGCCTTTCGTCCGCCGAGATATACGAGTACCGGCACCAGCTCACACCAAGCTATGCCGACATGGAGGTCGTGCCCGGCTGCGACACCAGCGACCTGGACGATCAGCAGTTACGGCTCATCTTTGCCGCGAAAAAGAACTCCCGGGCGCTTTATGGGGCGAAAACGAAGCAGCAGAAACTCGCCAGGCTCGACATCACCGACAAAAAAGGCGAGGTCCTGCTCGGCGGTCTGCTCGCGACGGGGCAGTTCCCGCAACAGTATTTCCCGCGGCTCATCATCGATGTAGCGGCCCACCCTGGTGACACCAAATCCAAGCCGGGCAAGTTGCGTTTCCTCGACCGCGCGCAATGCGACGGACCCATCCCGGTCATGCTCGACACGGCTCTGCAGGCGGTGCGCCGCAACCTACGGACGTACTCATTCGTCCAGGGCATCGCTCGCACCGACGAACTCGAAATACCCGAGGAAGTGCTGCGCGAGGTGCTCGCCAACGCCGTGGTGCACCGCGAATACCACCAATATTTCCGCGGCCAACCGGTCAGCGTCGACATCTACCCGAACCGTGTCGAAGTAAGCAACCCCGGCGGGCTTTGGGGCGGGGCGACCACGGAAAACCTTGCGGACGGCACCTCACGCTGCCGCAACGCCGCGCTCATCGGCCTGGTACGCGACGCCCCGATCCCCGGGGAAGGCACGGCAACGACCGTGGAGGGGCAAGGCTCCGGCATCCCCTTCGTGCTACGCCAATTGGCGCAACGGGGCTTGCCCAAACCCACGTTCCGCGCCACCGCGGATCAGTTCACCGTCATTCTGTGGCGTGCAGACCCAGCGTTGCCGCCATTACTCTTAGGGTACTCAGGGGCCTCAGGGCAATCCGCGAGCGCAGGCTCTGCCGCCTCTTCAATCTTCGCAACCTCTTCAAGCTCTTCAGGCTCTGCGACCTCTTCAGCCTCCACCGTCCACACGAGTCAAGAACCGCACGCCGGCTCTTCACCGACAAACAAGCCAAGCAGAAAACCCCGGATTTCCAAGGCCCGCCCGACTCACAAGGTTCACACGAACGGAAGAGGTACGATAAGCCAAGTCAAGGAAGAGACTTTGGCAGCCATCCACGAGGCCATGCCGTCAGGCACCGCGATCACCGCCCGTGAGCTTGCACAACGAACCGGAAAATCTTCCAAGACCGTGCAGCGCGCGCTCAAGACACTCATCGACGCAGGGCAGGTGCAACCCATCGGAAAGCCGAAAAGCCGCACAAGAACATATATAAAGAACGAACGCTAAAGCTTTGTGCCGTGCGGAACGCTGCCTTGTCTCCTGCGAGCGCCTAATCAAATGTGGATAACTTATTAAGAACGTTCACAATTCATATCCGACTATTCACTGCCTGCAAAAGGCCGTGACAGCGCGGTTTTACGTACCAAAGTTATCCACAAATTACATTGATGTTATTCACATTTCGCTGTTTCCAACACGCAAGACTGTGGATAACTTCGGGGCGTAGGAGTACATATAGAATATTGCATCGCGAAGTCGAAAATGCTGTGCCCACAACAAGACGGCACGATGGTGAAGGCGACGATGCCGGAAACGTAAGAAAACGTAAGAAACAATTGAGGAAAGGGCCACCATGGCAGATGAGTCGAACGACCCGATAGCCCAAGCCATACGCATCTGGAACGACGCTCTGGCGGTGCTGCAGCAGGACAGTTCGATCACCCCGCGCAGCAAGGGCTGGCTCGAAGGTGTGCGGCCCGAGGGCGTTTTCGGCCCGACCATTGTGCTGTGCGTAACGAACGCGGCCACCCAGCAGGCGCTGCAGGGCGAACTCAACCAGGCGCTGCTCGGGGCTCTGAAGCTCGCGACCGGGCACGACATGTTCCCCGCGTTCAAAGTCGCCGCTCCCGAAACCAGCAGCCCGGAAGCCAGTGGTTCCGCAGCCAACGCCCCTACTGTCAATGCCCCCACTGCCAACGCCCCCGAGAGCGTGCAGGCCAACGACGAAGGCACCGCCCCAACCGGTCAGAATACCGCCGGTGCAACGTCCGAGAACTTCGGCAACGGTTACGAAAACCTGGGCCAGGCGAGCGCGAACGGTTATGGCGCCGGCGAAATGGGCGAAATGAACACGTCGGCCAATCCAGCCAAGCCGGCCAGCCAATACGGGCGTCCGAGCCAGGCCGATCCCTACAATCATTACGCACCCAAGGCCAACGTCCCGCAGGCGTCTCAGCTTTCGTTCGATGAACCCGAATTCGCGGAACGCAGGCCAGCGGCCGGCGGCGCAAACAGTTACGGCAACGACTTCGGCAATCAAGCCAATCAATCCCGTCAATCCCGCAGCGGAGTGGCCTATCCCCGGGAATCCAACTTCCCAACTCCCCAGCCTTCCTTCGAGTCCGGAAATCGGCAAAACAACGCGAATTTCGCGGGTAATCCCGCCTCCGGCAACCAGCAGAACCGCAATATTCCTGCGCAAAAGACGCAATCCGGAGCGTTGCAGCCGTCGGCCTCGCAATCCATCACTTCCCAGCCGGCTGCGCAACCGGCCTCCAAGCCCGTTTCCCAGCCCGTCCCGCCGTTCGAGGTGGACGACCAGAAGACCGCGCGCGACCCCGAAACGCACCTCAACAAGAACGCAACCTTCGACACCTTCGTGCCCGGCGATTCCAACCGTTTCGCGCGCACCGTGGCGCTGGCGGTGGCCGAGGGCAGCGGCAAGGACTTCAACCCACTTTGTATCTACGGCGGCTCGGGGCTGGGCAAAACCCACCTTTTGAACGCCATCGGCAACTACGCGCTGGTCAAAGACAGCACGCTCAAGGTGCGTTACGTCACCAGCGAGGAATTCACCAACGAGTTCATCGAGGCGCTGCAGACCCCGAACCAGAGCCAGGGCCAGATCGCCGCATTCAACCGCCGCTACCGCGAGGTCGACGTGCTCCTGATCGACGACATCCAGTTCCTGGGCGGCAAAGAGGCGACGCTCGAGCAGTTCTTCCATACCTTCAACGCGCTCTACCAGGCAGGCAAGCGCATCGTCATCGCCTCCGACGTGGCGCCGAAGAACCTGAAGGGCTTCGAGGCCCGCCTGATCTCGCGCTTCGAATCGGGCCTGACCGTCGACGTCAAGCCGCCGGACCTCGAGACCCGCATCGCCATCCTGCGCATGATGGCGTCGATGAACCATTCCAACATCCCCAATGACGTGCTCGACCTCATCGCCGAACGTTTCACGGAGAACATCCGCGAGCTGGAAGGGGCACTGACGCGTGTCACCGCCGTGGCGAGCCTCAGCAACCAGCCGGTTTCGCGCGCCTTGGCCGAGCAGACCTTGCAGGACTTCTTCACCACCGACGTCGAGATCAAGCCAACCGACATCATCGGTCAGGTGGCCAAGTACTTCCACTTGACGTTCGACGATCTTGTGGGCCGCGCGCGCACCAAGAACGTCGCGCTGGCGCGGCAGATTGCCATGTATCTGGCCCGCGAGATGACCAGCATGAGTCTCGTGGACATCGGCGAGGTCTTCGGCGGCCGCGACCACACCACCGTGATGCACGCCTACACCCGCATCTCCAACGAAATGCAGGAAAAGCAGGAGATCTACAACTACGTCATGGAGCTTACCGTGCGCTTGAAGCAGCACCCTGAA